>WQYZ01000296.1 GCA_009780985.1 Oscillospiraceae bacterium
CCTGCGCCATTGTGACCAAGCAGCGCGTAAATTTGCCCCCGCTGTATGGAAAGGTTCAAGCCGTTTATTGCCTTTACCGACCCAAAATGCTTGCTGACATTGTCCAATTCGATAATCGTTTCTCCCATGACTACACCTCTGATTTTAATTCTGAACTTACTTGCATTTTATACTCAAAACCGCTTTCGACAGGCGGCTCAGGGACAAAAGGGACAGAATCGGTGGCTTCCTGAAATTCAAACAGTTCTTCAACTGTCATGTTGAAAACGCCTGCAATATCCATCGCCAATTTAAGCGACGGATTGTATTTGCCGTTTTCAAGATGGACAATGGTTTCTCGCCGCACATGGACTAAATCGGACAATTCGCTTTGCTTCATGCCGACTTTTTCTCGGTTTTCCCTTATTTTTGTAATCAAGACTGCCATTTACATCATCCCCCGGCTATCAAGTACACAGAAAATAATTGTTCTGATAACTGTAACAATAACCATACCGCCCGCAACTAAGTAGCCCATGAGTTTCATGTTGTTAATAAACGTCGAACCCACAAGCACTACCGCAACAGAATACATGAAAAATATCCTATAACTAAAGGCATCCGCTCTATCCAATGCTTTTTTTGCTGATTCATCGACAACTTCTCTATTTCTTCGCAGGAGCAATAAAACGGTTATTATCATAATCATCACAATAAAAAGAATTAAAACGCTTACCGGACTACGCCGCGGCTGAACGCTAAAATGGTAATTTATAAATATAAATATAACCGGTATAATCCTCAATCCAGTCCATAGCCTTATACTGATTTTTCGATTCCCCATTATGCGTCCCCACCATCGTAAAATTTTTCAAGTTACAAATAAATCACCTAACAATAGTATATCATGGTTTCTTCATTGTGTCAAGTGATTTTTTTATAACTTGAAAAATAAAAATATGTTTTGTATAATATCCTGTAAACCTAAATATTTGTTATTTCGCTTGAAGTTCCTCAATTTCTTTTATAGTTAATTCCGTATCTTCTGAAATGTATGCTATCGGAGTACCTCGTTTTAACATTCTTAGCGCAATTTCTTTTTTCTGCTCTTTCAGTTTATAGTCCATTTCGGCTTCGTGGTCAATCTCCGCCAGAAGCGCATCTTCATATGCCATGCGCTCTACCTCGCTCTGGCTCATATATTTCAATACATTCGCAGCCATGCTTACACCTCGATTCTTTTCGGCTATCTTCTCCATTACCTGACGTTTATCATTGTATGATGCGTAACGCAGAAACAACGCCCAGCACTCCGCGTTCGTCAATTCTTCAGACAGTTTTTCAAGTAAATATGCTGTCTTTTCAAGTTCTATATATGTCACCTGCATATCGTCCGACAACTCCCTGCCGTTCTCGTCTCTGAATGAAAATGTATTGAGATAGCCGAAACTGTCGTCCAATATATTATATCCCATCACGCCTATCATATAGCATCTTTTCAGATTTCTGTAGTCCAACCTGTTGATCGACTGCGACGAATACATGCGAGATATGTTGTGCAGACTACGTTTGGCAAAATCGTCTTTCTTGTTGAGTTCCATTTCGACCAGCGCAAATTCGTCATTATCGAACACAACCCGTATATCAAACCTCGACTTCTTCCGTTTGTACGTTTCAACTGGCACTTCGGTATTCAGGACTGTCAAATCGACAATAGTATGTTTTTTGCCTGTGAGAACGCTGTTAAGAAAATCAATCAGTGCGATTTTCGATTCCTTTTCATGTGCCGTGAATATGCGTTTGAAAACGTAGTCGAAACGCGGGTCAAGCAAATCGCCGGACGTATTTATACCCAACTCCTGGGCTTTTATTTTTTCTTCCTGCGTCAAATATATCACCTTACCTGTAAAATCATTTCATAGATATATTATATCACACTAAATCAATTTTTGCAAATACTTTTTACAAAAAAGAAAAAGATTGCTGAACAAACAGCAGTCTTTTTTTCAGATGGTATAAAAACTTTTTTGAGAACATACACCAAACCGTATTTTTCAAGGCTATATAGTGAGGGGGAATAAAAATTTTTATCAGAGAGCTAAAACAGGGGGTACAAAGTGGCTTAAAAAGTGCGTTATATGAGAAGATTTTTAAAGACAAATAAAAATTCTAAAATTATACCCCCACAAAACCAATAAAAATTCACGTTATATAGAGAGATATAAAAATTTTATTCATTTTCCTAAGAATACATTTCATATTAATTTATTTTGAAACTTTAAACTTTTTGTAAATTCTATCAAAAATAGCCGCCCACCCACCATGTAATTTTCCTATTATAATTGAGGGGACATTTTATTGCTTGACATTGTATCTCAAAATCGGAGGGGTACTTTAGCGATATGATATAATTAAAAACACGATATTATGAGATAAAAATTCTTTACTATTAAATATATCTGAAAATAAAAAATAAATTTTTCAAAATTATACCCTCTCAAAACACCCTTAAAAGTGCGTTATATAAGAATAATTCTTAATCTGATAATTTAAACTTTTTGTAAATTCCAACGAAAATATTCGTTCAACTACCTTGTAACTTTCCTATGTACATTGAGAAGATATTTAATTCAAATAAAATTTTTTCGCGATATACAACTTTCAGCTTTCTCACGGCTATATAGTGAGGGAGAAAGAAAATTTTAAATTTTATGTAACCGATCCGAATAAATACCCTCTCAAATCCCTGTTTTCATTGCATTATATAGAGAAACATTTCCCATCTCAAAAATAAAACAGAAAGGAGCGCACCGCATGAATAAACCAAAACAAATCTACAGGAACAAAAGCCCGCCGACTGCCTTGATAAGTTTCGTACACTCCCCGCCGTTTGCCGTATTTACTAATTCACACAAATAAATATAGCAGACTGCGGCGGACATTTCAATATAATATTGTAAATTTTAGGTCAACAAAACAAAGGAGCAATCATAATGATAACAGAAAACAAAACCATAAACGACGTGAATCCACCGCAGAAACTAACCCGCAAAATCGGCTCGACGACTTATGAAGTGTCGATACATTTCAGCAAGACAAGCCGCGAAACGTTGAGCGATAAGGTAATGCGCTTAATCAGAAACGAAACAAAATTAATTTCAAATAATTAGCCGGAGGATATGAAAAATGGCGAAAACACAAAAAACATACGACGAAAAAATTAGCGATGTTGCTAAAGAAATAACTCATCTCGAAAATCTGAAGAAAAAGCTGCTTCAGGAAAAGAAAGACCGAGATTCCAAAGAGCGGGCGCACCGCTTGATACAGCGAGGCGCGACGCTCGAAAACAAAATTGGCAACGGGAGCGACAAACTGACGAACGACCAGATAAACCAGCTTATCGAACTGGCGTTTGCGGACGAGACGGTGAGGCAAATCATAGCGGAAATGCTTGGGCAAAACCTGCCTGAATCCAACATCGAGCCGCAAATCCAACAGAGCGAAATTGGCGAAGATACGGGCGAAAAGTCCGAAACTGAGCGGGCAACGCCGGACGGGAAGTAAGTCCATTCGTCAGAATGGCGCACTTATACACCGTCTTTGACGGTGTGTGCGGTCTTGCAGACGGCGTTTTGAACCTGTCGGTTCAAACAATGAACTTGTTGAAAAATCAACAAGCGTTGCTTGTTAGATTTTTCTATCAAGTTCATTATGGAGAGTTGCACTCTCCATACCTCTGGCGTAATTCTGCTGACGCAGAATTATTGGGGAATATCTTCCCCAAACCCCTGCTGTAACTTATCGAAACTGCAGTCGATAAGTTACAGCACGAAAGATAACACGCCTATGAAAGGATGATGCCATTGGCAATATATCATTGCAGTATAAAGATAATCAGTCGCGGCAAAGGCAAGTCGGCGGTTGCCGCCGCTGCTTACCGCGCTGGCGAAAAAATCCTATGCGAGTACGACGGACGAACAAGCGACTACACCAGAAAAAGCGGCATTGTTCATACAGAAATCCTGCTCCCCGAACGCGCTCCGCCGGAATACAAAAACCGGGCTGTTCTGTGGAACGCTGTCGAGAAAATCGAGAAAAACAGCAATTCACAGTTAGCGCGTGAATTTGAGATTGCTCTGCCGAAAGAGTTACCGGCTGAAAAAAATATTGCACTCGTCCGCGAGTATTGTCAACAGTATTTTGTATCAAAAGGTATGTGCGCCGACATTTGTATTCATGATAAAAACAACGGAAATCCTCA
>WQYZ01000297.1 GCA_009780985.1 Oscillospiraceae bacterium
AAAATTCCAGAAAGGATTGATTTTCACGGCGGCTGACAAAAATAATAAAAACAATAAAATTGTTAAATCCGTTAAAAGCGGGAAAAAAATGATTGCCCAGAACAAAAAAGCCCGCCATGAATATTTCGTAGAGGATTCTTTTGAAGCAGGGATAGAGCTTTTCGGCACGGAAGTCAAATCAATCCGCGCAGGGAAAATAAGTTTTCTTGATTCTTACTGCTATGTTGACAAAAGCGAATTGTTTATCTCAGGATTTCACATCTCCCCATATGAAAAAGGCAATATTTTCAACAAAGATCCGTTAAGATTAAAGCGGCTTTTAATGCACAAAAAAGAAATAATAAAAATGTATTATTACGTATCGAAAGACGGATACACTTTAGTGCCGTTGAGCGTATATTTTTCAAACAGCCGCGTAAAAATGGAAATTGGTTTGTGCAAAGGCAAAAAACTCTATGACAAGCGTGAAGATTTAGCAGAACGTTCTCTGAAACGCGAAAGCGAAAGGTATGAAAAAAGCAGAAATCAGGAGTCTTGACATATGTTTGACATAGTTGTCAAATTCAAAAGTAAAATTTTCAAAAACAAGCGAAGTTCAATAATCACTGTTTGTGCGGTGGTACTTCTGATTTTAGTGTTTTTGCTGTGGTTTGAATCTCTCAGAAAATATGAAATCACCGGAGAATTTACTTTAAATCCTGATTATTGTAAATCTAATGATTTGTTTTCTCAAGAAGCCGAATCGCAGGACGAAATCTTATCTGACACGTATGTTAAAGAAAATGTGGCTGTAAATGTCTATTTAGTAAAACAAAACGGGTTATTTTTGCCTGATAAATATTTTGCGGAAATCAGCGTTGACGGTAATATTAAAACAACAAGTATGCGCTGTATTTCAAAAGAATATTTCACGTCAAGTTCTCTTAGTACGGCTTTTTGGGTTATTAACAAAAAAATATTTTTAATGACAATCAGCAACAGTATTACTGTAATCACATCAGTCAAATGGGATATGTCGGATTATCTTTTTGGATTTTCGCCGATAAAAGACGGTGCAGAGGCTTCGCTGACTATAATTTATTATAAGCCTGATAATTCTGATTATGCGGTCGGTTATTCAGATTATAAATCCGTGCAGTATACAGGTATAATTCATGTAAAAAAATCGTGAAAACGTGAGGGAATTTTGATGTATGAAATTGCGAAATATGACGACTGTATATGTTTTTCACAATGACAAAATTCTGTTTATAAAGAAAACGGGTTCAAGAATATTTTCAAGTCCCAATACAATTTTGTGGTGCGGCATAGGCGGACATTTCGAAAATAAAGAACTGAATAATCCTGAAAACTGCGTCGTACGCGAATTATTTGAAGAAACGTCTCTTAAAGAATCCGATATGAAAAATTTGGCGTTGAAGTATATAACGCTTCGTAAAAAAGAAGAAGAAATTCGTCAGCAATATATTTATTTTGCCGATTTGGCAAATCCTTGCGCCGTATTGCGCGAATGTGACGAAGGCGAATTGCATTGGGTTAAAATCAATGATATATCAAACCTGGAAATGGCGTTTAATAATGCACAATGTTTAAACCATTACTTTCAGACTGGGAAGAATGATGATTTTATTTATGTCTGCGCAATAGAAGTAAAAAATAGCGATAACATGCCACATGCGGTTTTTACACCTCTTCAAGATTTTGATACTAAATACTAATTATTATTTAATAATTGTTAATTAAAAATGGGGGCGTAAAGGTTTCGACGGGGATTTGAGTCTACAATAAGCGAGTAGTGAGGCGGAATCACTTAAAATTCGAGCAAATTATAAAATAAACGCTAACAATAATAAATTAGCTTTAGCGGCTTAGTCCGCTAACGTTCGGTCGGCAGAGGACTGCGGCTCCGATTTCGGGCGTCACATCAGCAGTGAACGAATTAAGCTTAAGCTTTGCGGTTTAATTTGCATCCGATGAAGCTACTTCGCCGAAAGTCTGGCTGCGGACGTTCGAGCGAGGAAAATTAAAACACAGTCTACACTCGTAGAAAGTTTTAGATGAAAATTTTCGGACGCGGGTTCGAATCCCGCCGCCTCCACCAAAACACACAAAACGCATACATTAAGGCAAAACCTTATGTATGCGTTTTACTTTGGTTTTATGAGGCTTATCTTGCGTATATTCTCATTTCATATTTGAAATTAAATTGCAAAAATAAGATTATTTTTCATCTGTGCAATAAAATTATGACACGAATTATGACACAGCGCTACCCGAGATTTATATTTATTTCTCCGCCGTCTTTGTGTTCCGTTTCGAAATACTTGTGAATAATCATGCTCTTCATACTTATATCGTGCGCAGACCAGCCGCCGAACGCCAGACTGTTCTTAGCCATACAAGCGCGCATAATTTCGTCCTGTACTTCCTTAGCCATGCATATTAGCTCCTGATATATCTGAATATCGATACACCTGCTTAGTTCTATAGCTTCGTTTAGGCAATCTATAAACTCTTTTTCATTGCGCTCCCATATGTCGAAATGCGCTTTAAATGCGTTTATGTCGGGCATCACATAACTTTCTGCTTTTGACACCATAGCCATATCCACAGTCATAATATGACCGAGTTTGTCGCCGGCTATTTTTTCAAGATTCTGTAAAGCGCAGAAATCGCCTTTTGCTTCAGCATCATGCCACCGTCCGAACCCCCGGATTAAATTTTCTCTCGAATAATTGGCGGCTTTTGTATGCCAATGAACGCCGCGGTATAAATAACTCGCGATGTCGTCAAGCTCTTCGCACAGCTCATTTAACTTTGCTTCTTTGTCGCCATGTCCGGGATTATCCCTCATACCGGGATTTCCCATGTTTGGGTTATTATATGCCATATACTATCCCTCCTTACTACGGTGTAGGCGGTGTGACTACGTCGAGCCAAGACCGGCGGCATGATAAGCCGCAGCGAATAGCGGCAGCTTTTGTCGCGCCGTTTGCCACAATCTGGACGCGGAATCTGTCGCAGTCGAAATGACACCTCTTTTTCGGGTTTCTGAACATTTGGGCGGTTACATAACGCCCTAAATTATCAACCGCAGGCAGAGCAGTGCCACCTATTTCCAATATAATTTCTTCTTTGCCTGTGTGATTATCCAAAGTGGGATTTACTATTACTTTATAGGTGTCTCCAACGTCAATTGACAACAGAGCGGAAAAAGTATAAGTTATTGACGTCCCCGGAACGACCGTAACTGAATCGGGTTTAATGGGAAATGAATTTTCAAAATCCATGTTAATTATCTCCTTTTTATAATTTATTTTTAATTTCTTGTAAGATTTGCAGATTTTCTTTATCGTCACGAACTTTTTTCTCATTTAGTTCTATTATTTTGTTGTTTTGCATTATTATCGTCATCGTCAAGACAGTTATAATAATGTTTGCTGCAAAATTTAGCCAACTCGGAGTATTACTCGTCAGACGGTAATCCTGCCGGCTGCTCTGCGGTAGGTTGTACATTTTTCGCACCGCCCAAATTTAGTGTTTTATTTGCACCGTTTAACATATCCACACCCATTCCCATGAGCTTTTGAATATTTTTATTTATTTCGCCACGGAATTTGGCATTTTGGAAATAAGTACTTATAAACGCTCCTATTGCCATATTTAAAATCGGGTTAGGCATTTTTATCCCCCTTTGCATAAAAATAAAAGGACGGTAATAACCGTCCTAACTCATATGACGGAATGAGACCGAAAAAATTTCATATTTGCTTTTTTCTTTCGCCGCCGATTAACCTGCAAACGCGAAATCTTCGTCGCATCTGCCGCGTCTCGGACTGCCGCAGCCTGTGACAATTTCCGTATTGCAAGGCGTAGTTACGCATGCGCTGAGTTTGGGCATTTGCGGTATGCGTTCGACGATTTCGTCGATAACAGCAAGTTTATGCCCGAGTTTATCGCCAAGTGCCGCTATGCTTGCCGTTGTGAACGCTTCGTTACGTTGTGTTTGAATTATGATGTCTTTCTCAACCAATTTACGTTCAAGCTCTTTATCATAATTATCCCTAATCAAATTGCGTGTTTTTTCGCCGTCGTTAGCAATGTCTTTTTCGATTGCGCACTCTTTGTCATATACGCGCTCAAATTTGGTGTCAAGATGTTTTTCCTCTTCCCAGTTGCTTTCATCGTAAAACGCCGGTCTGCAACCGCGAACGCCGCAGCAGTCTCCGCCGCCG
>WQYZ01000298.1 GCA_009780985.1 Oscillospiraceae bacterium
CCCGCTGTAATTTCGTACCCGCTTATCTTCCGTATGTGTTTCGGGCACTCGTCAATGCAGTGTCCGCAGGCTGAACATAACTTCCGGTTGAAAGCGTACTCGCATACTGCCTCGCACCTGCCGCAATGGTCGCACATCGCACTTTTGATTGTAAGTTCCGGCTTTTTTGACAGCCCTTCGGGATTGTGGCACCAAATACACCGAAGCGGGCAGCCTTTGAAGAACACCGTTGTCCGTATTCCCGGTCCGTCGTATATCGCGAATTCCTCTATGTCGAATATCATGCCTTTTGTTTTATTACTGTTCAACGGTACTCAACCACCTCTACGTCCGATATTATTTCTATTGGTTCCGTACTGTCTCCATTTTTATCCTTTCGGCTTTTCATCATTTCGCCAAGTCTGTTAAACGCAATGCTTGCGAGCGACTCGCCTTTTACCGCTACTGTTGACATTGATACTGGCAAAACCAGATTTTCCATCACGTTGTCAAATCCTATCACGGGCAGACTATCATATCTGTCCCCATATTTTTTCAATTCTGCTATAACTTCAAAAGCAAGTATATCCGAAAAAGCAAATATGCCGTCAAATTCAATGTCCCCATTGACTGTCTCATATATAATGTTTTTCAAGTTCTCAGCCTTTATATCTACTGTCCTTACCAATTCTTTTTTGAACCTGACACTGTTATCTTTCAATGCTTTTTTATATCCCTCTAACCGTTCTTTTGCGCTTGATATATATTCCGGTCCGTTTAAAAACAGGATTTTACGGCACCCTTTAGAAATCAGATGATTTACCGCGAGTTCCCCGCCTTTTTCGTCGTCGCATATCACATAGTTATACCCTTCGCTCCTATAACGCCGTCCGATTAATACATACGGTATGTTTGCCGTTTTTATCATGTCTATATTGTCTCTGCCTATTTGCGTAGGGCAGATGATTATTCCGTCCACACGTTTGCTTATCGAAGTTATTATTGCGTTTCTTTCATGCGTTTCATCTTCGTTTGTGTTAATTATGAAAGTTGTGTATCCGTTTTCAAACGCCGCAAGTTCAATGTCGCGCACCCACATTCCGAAGTGCGGGTTGAATATGTCGCCTATTATGACCGAAATCGTGCGAGTAACGCCGGATCTCAGAGAACTTGCCACAGAATCGACTATAAAGCCCATTTCCGCCGCCGTTTTCTTGATATATTCTTTGGTTTTCTCAGATATGTCTTTTTTATCTTTCAAAGCATGAGATACGGTATTCACAGAATATCCGGTTGCTTTAGCTATATCCCGCATAGAAACAGCTTTGTTGTTTGAAATTGCGGAATTGTTTATGACAGCTTTGACACGTATGTTTTCCACTTATTTGATTTTTTGCTCCGTTTCTTGTAAATTAACGTTAATGTAATTTATATATAAATATTATATACTATATAAATTATTTTGTCAATACTTTTTTAAAATTTAACATGGCGATTTATTTTTGTACTCAAATGATATGAGCCAAATTAAAACATAGAAAGTCACAATATGGTTTTGGACATAAACTGTCATTTTTTCTAATAAAAGTGTATTTGGGTTCTCCCACTCTAATGTCTTCATGGTGTTGTCGTTGCACCAGATGAACAATTAAATCTATTTCAAAAATAGATGATTATGAAATAGATTTACAAAAAAAGTTACGTTAAAATTGATTAAAAAGACCTTGACAAATGGTTACAGGCAAAACTGCGAAATCAATTCTTATTTCCTGCGGAGCGAGGCTTGCGAGTTTCGACATCGCTGAAATTCGCGAAATCACAAAATACGACGAGCTCGAACTCGACAAGCTCGGTGACAAAAAAACAGCGTTATTCCTGATAATTTCTGACACCGACGACAGTTACAATTTTCTCGTATCTATGTGCTATACACAATTATTCAATATATTGTGCGAAAAAGCGGATGATTTTTACGGCGGCAGATTACCGGTACATGTGCGCTGTTTAATTGATGAAGCGGCAAATATAGGACAGATTCCGAAACTCGAAAAACTCATGGCAACTATTCGTTCACGCGAAATCTCCGCCTGCCTGTTTCTTCAGGCGCAGAGCCAGCTAAAATCACTTTATAAAGATAATGCCGAGACAATTACCGGCAACTGTGATTCTATGATTTTTCTCGGCGGTCGCGAAAAAACAACGCTTGAGGATGTCTCTAAAATGCTCGGCAAAGAGACTATCTATACATTCAACAACAGCGAGACCAAAGGTAACTCGCCGTCTTACGGCAAAAACTATAGCAAACTCGGTAAAGACCTGCTGACGATGGACGAACTCGCGGTGTTAGATAACAGCAAATGTATATTACAGCTTCGCGGCGTTCGTCCGTTCCTGTCTAACAAATATGACGTTACAAAGCATCCAAATTACAGGTATCTCGCGGACTACAATGAAAAATACACTTTCAATATCGAGAGGTTTCTGAATACAAAACTTACCGTAAAACCTGATGATGTATTCGATGTCTACGAAACCGATTTAAAAGATGATGAAGAAGATAAAATCAGCGTACCCAGTGAAACTTGATGTTCGGTTCACTTTGCTCGATTTTATCCATTTCATGGTGGTCTGCAGTGAGCAAAGCCGCGCCAGTCACAGATGCGGTTGCGAGTGCAAACACATCGGCAAACGATATTTTATACAGAGATTTCAACCGCCCTGCTTCTTCAAAAAGTCCATCACTGATATCTGATATTATCGTTATCGGTCGTTTTTTGAGTTCACTGATAATCTCATCCGCTTTTATCTTTCCGACGGAACGGTATATATCATAATATACCTCAAGCATATTCGCCTTATGCATCGAAAGATTTGCTTCTCCGTTATTCGCCGCGTTTATAATATCGGCAACTAAATCTGCTCCATCTTCGTTATGAAGCATAGCAAGCAAAGCGCAAGCATCGAGAACATATTTGTTCATAAATCAAGCTCCTTGTCTGCGTGTTTACGTTCTAAAAATTTATCTACACTCATGTCGGGATAATCTGCAAGTATTCCGCGTAATCCGATTGTACAGTCGGTTTTCTTTTCCTCGACGGGTTCTATCATCACACCGCTTTTTTCTTCACGTATTCTTACTTTGTTGGTCTTAAATCTCGTTGCTAAGAACGCCTGCAGAGCGTCCGTGTTCATAATTTGTTCAGTCATAATATATCGCAGCTCCTTATTATATGATTATATGAATTTTTATAAAAATAACTGTAAGCCGCAGAAAGAGGGTGAATCCGTTGAAAAAACGAGCATATTCCGCAAGAAGTCCGCCTTTCACCGCAGTTTTTTTACACAACCATAATATATAAAGATGATATTAAATTTTAAGATGAAAGGAACTCAGGGGGGATTTATATAATAATATAATTATTATATAATCGAAATCCTGATATGGTTATATGAAATATGGAATTTTTCGGAGAAGCGGTAAACGCGCTGTCTATCTTAGTCATCGCACTCGGTGCAGGGCTGGGAGTGTGGGGCGGCGTCAACCTTTTGGAAGGTTACGGGGGCGACAATCCGTCAGCAAAATCGCAAGGAATGAAACAGTTGGTCGCAGGTGGCGGTATAATTTTTCTCGGCGTTCAGGTCGTGCCGCTGCTCGCTAATCTCTTTTCGTGATTTTCCCGCACAAACTTGGAGCTTATGACAGTTATTATACCCTCATTTTATCACAGTCTGCCGCAAATGTCAACAAGTTTTACGGGAAAATAAAATTTATACAACAGAGGAGCAAAAGATATGAATTTTTTATTCGGGTGGCTGACGGACTGGCTGAAGCAGGGATTGATAGATGCCATCATGGGGAGTTTCGCCAACATATTCGACGCTGTCAACAACCAGATTGGCGAGATAGCGGCAAACGTAGATCAAACGCCGGAGTCATGGAACTCCGGCGTTTTCTCCATGATTCGCGCACTTTCCGACTCTGTCATCATTCCGGTTGCAGGCATCATACTGACATTTGTGGTATGCTACGAACTGATTCACATGGTCATAGAACGTAATAACATGCACGATTTCGATACTTTCATATTTTACAAGTGGATATTTAGTGCGACATGTTCCCATACAAACACTACCCTACAGGAAAAACCCTGCAGGCATAGTCCAAGTGGTGCTAAAAATGGGGGGCTTCCAGCAATTTTGGAAGCAA
>WQYZ01000299.1 GCA_009780985.1 Oscillospiraceae bacterium
ATATAACAGAGGAGAATATCTGCTTCAGCATTTCTACCGATTCGTCGTCGCGCGCAATTTTCTGGTTTAACAAATTGTCATAATAGGCGGGAACTACAGTACTTGTGGATTCCCGCGACATAGCGTCAACTACTGCGCCGACCATATCGGGATTCCCGCATGTCGACGGCATTGCGATAAATCTCGATACCCACGGCGAAATCGTGGAGATATAGTCCGCCTGATTCTCGTCCTGCTTGGGCATAGGAATTATGCCGAAATCGTCCGTCATACTTCTGAGAGGCGTAATCGACGACAGTATATCCATAGAAAAAAAGCATCTGTTCTGCATAAAAATATCTATATGCTGCTGCGGGTCGGACACACTTGCCCGACATTGCTGGTCATACAGAACCTGTTCTATTTTTTGATAATCTGTTATAGTTTTTTCATCGGTGCACGTCATATACGGTATCCCGTTTGCGTCAAGATTAGCTAACCTGTCTCCGCTCGCTACAGCCAGCATCCAGCCGCCGAAATCTTCGCTCACAAGCCCCCATTGATCGTCGGCAAACGTCATTTTTCCGTCGCCGTTCAGATCGGTTGCTGTCTGCGTCATAATCTCGTGCATTTTATCAAGCGTCCATTTGCCGTCTTTAACAGTGGAGTATAAATCTTCGATTCCGTATTGCTGTTGCAATTTTTTATTGAAAACAATCATTACAACTCCGGATTTATCGCTTACAGTCATATCCCCGCCCAATACGGGAACTTTGTTGTTTATCGACACGTCTTTTATAGCGTTCTGATTATACCATGGCGCAGTTAAATTTATGCTTTGAACGGTTTTCAGGTCGGTAAGATAATTCTGTGTGGCAAGCGTTCCCGATATAAACGCCATTTTTTCCTGTACCAGTTGATACGCGTCATCGCCCGCTTTCACGCTTTTTGTTGTGGCTGTTGTGGGGTCGGTCGAATAATCGACTTTAACCTGCACGTTATATTTGTCCTCAACCGTTTTGGTGCGGTTATACACCGCATCGTTGAGCACCTCGCCCGTCAGATTATCGACGGTTAAATCTTCAAAATCCTGACTGCCGCCAGCCCAATTATCCTTGCGCGCCAAAATATTTACAGTCGCGCCTCCGTAATCATGGTCGGGATACGGATACAGCTCGTCAAGCGGCGTCGCGGTCGTGCCCGTAGAATTGTCAGCCGCATTGACATTGTTCGTAACGCCGTTATTTGCGTCAGTTTCGCCGTTATTGTTATTGCTGTTACTGTTACACGATATGAAAGTCTGAGCTAATACAAGCTGTAAAATCAAAATTATAATTATAACCGTAAATTTAATTTTATAACTTTTCTTCATAAATTCGCGCTCCTTTTGCTTTGTTAATCGCGATTTGATTTAATATACGGAATTTTTATTTGTAGGGCGCGGCGACCCCGACGCGCCGTTAAAAATACCAAGATGTGGTTAAATTCGCGGCGCGTCGAGGTCGCCGCGCCCTACTGTTCGCATTAATTGGATTGCTGCATAGTATCTATCGTTTTCTGCATAGCCGCTTCGACTTTGCCTTGATTTTTCTCATAAAAACTTACGTAATCCGTCTGCTTAGTATTAAAAAACGTATACTGCAAATCCCATATGCCGCCCCAGTTGAACACCGAGCCTATGTCATACACGACAGAAGCAAATATATCTTTGAGCATTTCAATAGATTCGTCGTCGCGGGCGATTTTCTGATTCAACAGATTATCATAGTATGCCGGGACCACGGTATTCGCGGACTCGCGGGACATAGCGTCAGCTACTGCGCCGACCATTTCGGGATTTCCGCATGTTGACGGCATCGCGATAAACCTTGATACCCACGGCGAAATCGTGGTTATATAATTTGCCTGCGTTTCGTCCTGCTTCGGCACCGGAATTATGCCGAAATCGTCCGTCATTCCCCTGAGCATTGCAATCGACGACAGCATATCCATCGACAGAAAACATCTGTTATCGGTGAAAATATTCACATGCTGAACGTCGTCCTGAATAACTACCCGCCCTACTTTTTCATACATAATCTTCATTATTCTTTGATAATCTGAAACGGTTTTTTCATCGGTGCATGTCATATACGGTATCCCGTCCGTGTCGAGATTAGCTAACCGGTCTCCGCTCCCCGCGGCAAACATCCAGCCGCCGTAATCCTCGCACACAAGCCCCCACTGGTCGTCGTTAAACGTATATTTTCCGTCGCCGTTCAGGTCGGCGGTTGTCTGCACTATCAGGTCGTATAATTTGTCGAGCGTCCATTTGCCGTCCCTGACTGTGGCGTACAAATCCTCAATGCCGTATTGCTGCTGCAATTTTTTATTGAACACAAGCATAATAACCCCGCCTTTGTCGTTTACCGTCATATCTCCGCCCAAAGCTGTCACTTTTTTGTTTATCGACAGGTCTTTTATCGCATTTTGGTTATACCACGGCGCGTCCAGATTTATACTCTTGACTGTCTGAAAGTCGGTCAGATAATTCTGCGTGGCAAGCGTCGATTCCATAAACATAAGTTTTTCCTGTATCAGCTGGTACGCATCGTCGCCGGCTTTTACGCTTTTTGTGGTGTCTGTTGTCGGGTCTTTTGAATATGCTACGTTTAACTGTACGTTATACTTGTCCTCAACCGCTTTGGTGCGGTTATATACCGCGTCGTTGAGCACTTCGCCTGTCAGACTGTCAACCGCCAGATCCGCAATATCCTGCGAACCCTCAGCCCAGTCGTCCTTGCGCGCCAAGATATTTATAGCTGCGCCTCCGAAATCATGGTCGGGATACGGATACAGTTCGTCGAGCGGCGTCGCGGTTGTACCTGCGGAATTGTCAGCGGTTTTGACATTGTCTGTAACGCCGTTATTGGGATTATCTGTATTATTGTTGTTATTGCCGCCGCACGAGATGAATGTCTGAGTTAATACAAGCTGTAAAATCAAAATTATAATTATAACCGTAAATTTAATTTTATAACTTTTCTTCATAAATTCGCGCCCCTTTTTATATTATTTACCTGTAAGGGCGATCCTTGCGGTCGCCCCTATGACAGGCGATTATCTCCGATAATTTTTTGCCATTTCAATCATTTTCTTCGCTGTCTCAATATTGCCCGTCCAGCAGGAATAATGCGCGTTAAAAGACAGCGTACGGTTTTTAATCCCCGATATAAATTCGTCCTGCGAGACATATGTTGACAGTTGTCTGTCATCGCCCAGTATTTTCCGCATCCATACTATAGATTCCGCCGGGAGATTTTCCTGCGATTTCAAATCCCTGCCGAGCCTGTAATCTTGTATGCCGCGAAGCTGCGCCGTGAGCGGCAGAAGCGTATCAAGCCCGAAGCCG
This sequence comes from Oscillospiraceae bacterium, assembly GCA_009780985.1. GTDB lineage: Bacteria > Bacillota > Clostridia > Oscillospirales > WRJC01 > WRJC01. The sequence goes on from WQYZ01000299.1 coordinate 3,371, forward strand.
TGCATGTGCATATAACCGTATTTTACGTTATCCAGAAGCCTTCCCTGATACGAAAGTCCCATGTTCACATATACATCCGGACTGCATACAGTGTATGCGTCCACGCTCATCAGCAGTCCGCCGAAAGCCGAGCTGTCCGCGCCAATCGTTTTATCGTTATACGGTCTTATAATATCGTCCTGTATTTTATAGATATACGACATATATTCCACGCCGAACTCCATAATTTTATGCAAAAGTTCCGGGTCTTCATAGACTGCGGTATACGCTTCCGTCGATCCCATAAGCTCAACTGCGAGATTCAGCGCATCCATTGCGATTATGGGAACCAGCAGCATTTTGCCGTCTGCAAGCTCGCAGAAATGTTTCAACGCAGACTGTATAAATTTAATCCAGCAGTTTTCTGTGTTGATAATCAACTTATCCAAATCTTTTACGCTTTTTATAAGCGGTTTCGCTCCCGAACAGGTATAGTTTGCCGTTCCGTAAAATGAAACGTCCGCTCCCAGCATTGCCGCACAGTAGGATTCGCCGAGGTGAAGCGTAGGATATTCAACAGGCACATAGTCGTCGTTTATTATGGGACGCGTTTCAATACGCCTGCGGTATTCATCCATCAGATCAATTCTGTTTTGCCCGTCGCAGATATAGCAGTCCCGTTCAGTCCACAGATTGCTTTTTGCGTCGTTTTCTTTTCTTCCGTAATAATCGCCCGATGTTGACGGCGACGGCAAAGATAACGTCAGCAATATGCCGTCGCGCATTTCGCCGTTGTG
>WQYZ01000300.1 GCA_009780985.1 Oscillospiraceae bacterium
ATGAGAGAGCCGTCTGCCGTTTTGACGGTAAACTCCGCGCCCTCTAACGGTTCGCGGGTATCAGCGTCAACCTTGCGTATAATCAGGCTTGACATAGGGGCATTTTCAAATACCAACTGAACGAATTGGTTTGCGGTAATCTGAAAATCTTTTGGATTATCGTCGATTAAGTAGCCGTCAAGTGTTTTTGTTTCGACCGCCTTATACCACCCCGGAGAGAGCGTATCAACGATGATAACTCCGTTTGCGTCCGTGACATACCGACCTATCAATTCGCCGCTCTGCACATATACGGCGAATTCAACGCCTTTGAGCGGTTGCTTTGTGGTGCTGTCTATCTTAATAATTTGTAAGCCGCTCATTTTATTATTATAAAAGTCGAGCGTATATGATTTTCCGTAGTCAATCTCTATGGTCTGCGATTGATTTTCGAGGATATAGCCGTCAGGAGCTTTTGTTTCCTGAATAATATAGCTTCCTTTCGGCAAATTTGGGATTGTGATTGTTCCGGTAATATCGGATTTATAAATACCGTTGCTGTTGCCGACGACATTGCCGCCGCTTGTCGTTACTTTGAATTCCGCATTCGCGAGAGGTTCTTTTGAAACAGAATCCATCTTGCGTATAACAATCGTTCCGGCAGGCTGATTTTTGAAACTCACTTTATAAGTCTTGCCGTCAATGCCTACGTTTACTGTCTGCGGCGTGGTGTCGATGGCATAATTGGCAGGGGCTTCGATTTCCGTTATAACGTAGCTACCCGGTTTGAGGTTTGATACTAAAAACTCGCCATTTTCATCTGTGATAAATTCGCCGTTTGAATTATCAGCAACCGCACCTGAACCATCAGTCACGCGGAAACGCGCGTTTGCGAGGGGTTTGCCGGTTTGAGCGTCTGTTTTTGTGACGAGGATTGAGCCATACGGAATGTTCGCAAATGTGACTTCGACGATACTCGTGCCGTCTGATTTCAGCCATGCCTGCTGCTGACTGTTTTCCGATAACATATAATTCGCGGGGGCTTTCACTTCCGCCACTATATATGCGCCGGGTTGTAGTCCCGTGACGACGATAACGCCTGAATTATCGGTTGTATATCGTCCGATTATAGTTCCCGAATTGCCTGATATATCTCCCGAAACCTGACGAACCTCGAAAGCAGCACCCGCGAGCAGTCCGCCATTTACTGCGTTCACTTTGCGTATAACTATAGAATTGAGCGGGTAATTTATCGTTTCCTGACCTGTCGACGAATAATCACTGCCTGACAAAGCCATTATATTCGCTCCGCTTATATCGCCAACTTCCCCTGATGTCGCGGCGAAATTCGTATAGGCATTTTCACCGGGGGCAAGATATTTCCGTGTCACAGGATTTATCTGTGGTTTGCTAAAATAATCTCAGTCGTGGATTTGGCTGTGGCAACTCGGACATACCGCGAGGGTTCTACGCCGCTTTTCTATCATCAGGCGTTCCCACTCGGTTTTGCCTTTAAGGTCTTTAAGTTTCTTGACTTGGTGGAGCAGTATATCGTTTGATTTTTTGTTACACAACTCGCAGATACCCAGTCTGACACGGTTTTTAAGACTATTAAATCTGTCATATCTTTTGTACTGCGGCAGTATTTCTACCCCCGCTTCCATTGCGACTCTTTTTCTTTTGAAGCCGTCGTTATACAACGTAGATATTTTCATGCCGCTTTTGGTTGGATATTCCACCGTGAACACGTTATCTTTGATATAACGCTCCTTGATTTTAGAAACTTTGGTTTTGTACTTATTCGCGTATGTTTTCATCATACTGTAACTCATCTCGCCCGCGAAATCACCTATTATATATGCGTTGTTGGCTATGCTGTAATAATTATACAGCCCCCGTATTTCCGCATTATATGTCGCTAAAATGTCTATATCCGATTTATTTATCAGTTTGCCCCTGTGCAGGGCTTTGAATTTTTCGTTGCCGTTTTTGTCTATGATTATCTTGATTGCTTTGTATTCGAGAAGTTTTGAAACCCACTTCTCACGCGGTACAAGCAGCTTTACCTGATAACTCTGAGTGCGCTGTACTACTCCGTCACTTCTCTTTTTTACGCATTGTTCACGAGATACTGTTATATCATATCCCAAAAACCGCGCTCTGTCCCCTGTGTGCGTGATTTTTGTCTTTTCGTCCGACATCTTTAGTTTCAGTCTGTTTGCTAAAAATTGTTTTACGTCGGATTTTACCTTTTCAGCATCGAATTTACTGCCTATGATACCGATTAGGAAGTCGTCCGCATATCGCATATATTGTATAGATTTGTAGTTTTCGTCTTTTGGTATGTGCGGCGTTACTTTTCTCATCTCTACTTTTAATGCTTTTATAGCCTTTATGCGAAGTTTCTTTTCGGGTTTGTCGAGTTTGTCCCATTCTTTCGCATTTTTGCCTTTTGCGTACGATATTTTGTCTTTATATTTGTTGTACTGCGGGTTACTTTTGCGTTTTCCGAATCCCCCAACATCAAAACTGCGTTTGTATTCCTCCATATATCTGTCGAGCTCGTTCAGATATATGTTCGCAAGTATCGGGCTTATACCCGAACCCTGCGGCACTCCGTCATAGGTCTTGTGATACTCCCATTGCTCCATATATCCTGCTTTGAGGAATTTCCACATCAGTGAGATAAACACTTCGTCGTCTATACGCCGTCTCAACAGTTCTATTATTACATGGTGGTCGAAGCTGTCAAAACACGCTTCTATGTCGCCCTCTATGAACCATCTTGCGCCGATAAAGTTATCTTGTAACTGCAACAGTGCCGTATGACAGCTTTTGTTCGGTCTGAATCCGTGTGACCTGTTTGAAAATGTCGGCTCGAATATGCTTTCAAGAATCATTTTGACTACTTCCTGCACTAATTTATCATCGCCCGACGATATGCCGAGCGGACGCTTCTTTGACGGGTTATTCTTCTTCTCGATGTATTCGCGTCTTGCAGGTTGCGGCTGATACGAATAGTCTTTCAGAGTGGCAATAATTTTCTCTATCCGACTGTCGCTCATGCCGTCTATCGTGCTTCCGTCCACTCCCGGTGTTATACTGCCTTTGTTCGCGTATATGTTTTTATACGCCGTCCAGTAGAATTCCGGGTTGTATAAATTCCTGTATAATCTTTGAAATTTATACTCTTTATCCTGTGATTTCTTAGTCAAATTTGTTAATACTTCAGTTGGATTTCTCATGATGCCTCCGCACCTTCCTTTCTTTGTATTAATAGATAAACTGCTCCCCTTCGCCCTGTGCGCGGCTTTCCCGCTTCCGTTTTGCGGCTATGCCCGTCTTTTCGGGCTACTCTGACTACTATGGGAGCTGTGTTACCTTGCCCTCACATATATTATTATATATGCGGGTTTAGGCAATCCCCATTTAGTTTATGCAAAATTAGCTTTCCGTGTTGTCGGATACAACTTTCGCCATTTACCGCTGTCTTGCGGTTGCTTCTTTTCGAGTATCTATATTTGTACAAACTCGAAGCACAAATATCGAAAATCCTGCTGCGTTTCTATCTCCTTTCGCAGCATGGGCTCATGTTACCCAGCTCTGGCTATTGTGATACGGCAGTTTAGCTTTTATCCTCGTACACGAATTTTCATCCCTGAACGTCGTACCGCTATGAGTTTCGCGCTACGATAGTTCTCGTCCTACTTTGTAGAACAACGACATGCTACACTCCCCGTCCGGTTTCCCTTTCAGATAAGTCGCAGAATGATAGGCTGCGGTTTTTAACCGCTCGATACTTTTTCCTACTGCTTGCTAAAGGCAGTATTTTACATAACCACGTAGATATTATTGCTCTTATCTACTTATGGGCGCACGAGTTTTATAATTTCCAAAGAACCGGGAATCGGAGGGGGCGTCGTAGTTTCGGGCGGTGTTGTCTCTGTAGTTGTCGGCGGGGCAGATGTATCAGGTTGTGTTGTCGGTTCTGTCGTCTCGGTCGTTGTAATGTCATATGTCGCATATGCGTTCGCGTCTTTGAACGTGAACGGCGAACCTGTCACTGCATAATCCTGATATGACGAACTG
>WQYZ01000301.1 GCA_009780985.1 Oscillospiraceae bacterium
AATCCGCGCCGTCCATTCATCTGGCAGATGAAGCCTGAACATGAACAACTTGTCGCGGAAACCCTTGCAAAAATTTATGATATACCCGAATCGACAAAAGATATGGGAAATATGTTATATGATATTGCGAGAGACCTTACAGACTATTATTATGAAGACAACGTCCGCGATATACGGTATGCTGTCGAGGGCAGTTTTCTTGAAGATTACGACGATTATAATGTAGAAGTGGCGTTCAAGGAAGCGTCTGTTGTCAGCACGGCATACGCATTGATGACGAGGTGCGGCGTTGACCCTGCCAAATATATCAGCGACGAGGATTTTCAAGCGGTATATGATTTCACCTCGCCGACTGCGGTATATGCGCTGGGCAACGCGGTCAGCACGGTCACGGAAGACGTTCTGCGGGATATAGAGGTAACGATAAAATATTACGAGCGTACAAAGTACGCAGATAGGAGCGAAACACATGGACGAGATGACATACAGCCAGAGCGGGGATTATCTACTCCCGAATATAACGCTGACGGAGGAAACGGGCGAACTCCTGAGCAAATACGGTATAATGCGGATGATATATCTGAGGGAACACCGCCCAATACTGTACACGATGCTGACATTGCAGGAGAAGCTATACCCGCATTGTCTGGAAATAGAGATAACGGCGACCGAGCGGCTGACAACGATAATGACGGATTTATTGAAGGAGAACCCGCCGCCGGACAAGTCAATCGACCCGATGGCATGGACGGTACACATGAACAGTCTGAAAGCGCAAGCGGAGGAAATAATTCTGACAGAACTAATCTACGATTAGAAAATACCGAACCACAGGCAAAAACGCCGTCCGAAAATGAAACGGACGGTGTTTTGATTTTCCCTGTTATACCTACCGAACAAGAGCAGATTGACGCTATCCGACAAGCGGAGGAATCCTATATAGCTTCACAGCCAATCGTTATCATGCAGGACGATATTGATAGAGCAATCATTGCATGGAACGGCGATAATGACAGTATTGCGCGGGTTTTAGAATTTATGCGGGAAAATAGCAGGGCGCGGAATACTGCCGAATGGCTTAAAAACGAGTACGGCGGCGATTTACAGGCGTTCACCGTTTCCAAAGACGGTGCGGAAGATGTAACATTGTCATGGCAGAAAGTACAGCGTCGTATCGGTCAGCTTATGGAAGCGAGTTTATTCGTTTTGCCTGATGAACAGACGAATGATGATATTCCTATTCCGCCTGAGCAGGGAACCGCCGAAATTAATAACCAGTCGGACATTTGGTATCGTGTCGGCGATACGGTATATTTTAACAATTCTGAATTTGAAATTATTAATATAACAGATAATGAAAACGAAGTTACCTTACGTAATACAAGTGGAGACTTATTTAACTATAACCGCGAAACATTTTACGCACTGCTATATACAAATAATCGCAACCGTGAACTACGGAGCGAGCGTATTAAATCTATCAATGAAATCCCCGCAGGAACAGAGTTATTGGGAAGCAATTCGGTTTGGCAGGAGTACCAAGCACTTGAACGGCAGCATATTGATAAGATTATACTATATCAGATAGGCGATTTTTATGAAGTGATGGGGAGCGATGCAGGCGTTGTCGCCAAAACGCTTGAAATAAATCTTACAAGCCGTGATGTTGGCTTGCCGGAAAGTGTCCCCATGTGCGGTTTTCCCGATTTTAGGCTTGACGATTATGTTGAAAAGCTCGCTGACAATGGTTTCAGCGTGGCTGTGCGGCATACTGACGGCACGGTTATATTAAATGAAATTGAGCAGCCAGAAATTCCCGAAGAATCGGGCTATATACTCACTTACAGATTTATAAATGACCGCTTACTTGTTTCTAATGAATTTAACTATGACCCTGACGACCCCGATACTTTTTTACCTCCTAACGTCGCCCGTGTAGAACCTGACCACAGTATAGTTTGGCTTGATGAGAATTTACCTGAAGTTGAACGCCTTGAAATACGGCGCGTCGCGGAAACTGAATTTGACCGTTATAAGGAGCAAGCGGAAGCGAGAGGGCAGGCAATGTTTGATTTTGCTCTCGCTGTTGCGGAGAAATATGATTTATCCCTTGAAACACCGCCGGAAAGTGAACAATTTAGCCTTTTTGATTTACCCGACGAATTTACGCCTGTTGAGCCAGAAACAGTTGATATTCCCGATAATATAAAAACCGAACCTCAACATCCGCAAATATCCGCTGTTAATTTCCGTATAACCGACGACCATATAGGCGAGGGTGGCGCAAAAACAAAATATGGTTATAACGTGACTGCAATCCAAATTCTGCAAGCTATTGAAGCCGAAAACCGCCATGCTATGCCTGACGAACAGGAGATATTATCACGGTATGTAGGCTGGGGTGGATTACCTCAAGCATTTGACCCTAATAACAAGCAGTGGGAACGCGAATATGCCGAACTCAAAAGGTTATTACCACCCGACGAATATGATATGGCGCGGGCTTCCACATTAAATGCTCACTACACTTCTCCCGTAGTTATAAAGGCTATGTATGAAACTCTTGAACGGCTCGGATTCAAGGACGGAAATATCCTCGAACCCGCTTGCGGTGTAGGTAACTTTTTCGGACTTCTGCCCGATATTATGCAAAAATCCAAGCTGTACGGCGTAGAACTTGATTCAATCACGGGCAGGATAGCACAGCAGTTATACCCCAACGCTGATATAAAAATAATGGGATTTGAAAAGACTACTATGCCTGACGCTTTTTTTGACGTGGCAATCGGCAATGTGCCGTTCGGCTCATATAAATTAAGTGACCCGAAATATAATAAAAATGACTTTCTTATACATGACTATTTTTTCGGAAAGGCACTCGACCAAGTGCGTCCGGGCGGCATTGTAGCGTTTATCACTTCAAAAGGTACGCTTGATAAGGCAAATCCCGAAGTGCGTAAGTATATCGCCCAACGCGCAGAACTGCTCGGAGCGGTCAGACTGCCGAACGATGCTTTTCAGAAAAACGCAGGGACAGAAGTCACATCAGATATTATATTTCTGCAAAAACGCGACAGGCTGATAGATATACAGCCTGAATGGGTACATCTCGGACAAACAGAAAACGGCGTACCCGTCAACAGTTATTTCGCAGATAATCCTCACATGATGTTAGGCACAATGGCATTTGACGATAGAATGTACGGTAACAACAGCGAAACAACGCTTAACCCGATAGAGGGCGCGGATTTGGCAGAACAGCTAAAAACCGCGCTTTCTCACATTCATGGGAAAATTACCGAAGTAGAACTCGACGACCTCGACGATGAAATGGCTGTCAGGGATTCAGTTCCCGCCAACCCCAACGTACGTAATTTCAGTTACACTATGATTGACAACGATGTATATTTCCGCGAGAACAGCCGTATGTGCCCTGTAGATTTGCCCGCCGCGACGCTGGAACGTGTCAAAGGTATGGTCGCTCTGCGCGACATTACCCATAAACTCATTGATTATCAGCTTAACGATTACCCCGACGAGTATATAAAGACGGCGCAAAATAATCTCAACCGATTATATGACGATTTTACCCAAAAGTACGGGTTAATCAACAGTAACGCAAACAATAAAGCATTTTCGTCTGATTCAGCGTATTATCTTCTATGCTCGCTTGAAATACTCAACGAAAATAACGAACTCGCCCGTAAATCCGATATGTTCACGAAACGGACGATAAAACAAAAAAGCGTCGTTACATCAGTTGACACATCAACGGAAGCACTCGCCGTTTCTATAGCACAAAAAGCACGGGTAGATATTGACTTAATGGCTGAGCTCACGGGGTTTACGCCCGAAAAAGTAACTTCCGATTTACAGGGGATTATATTTCATAATCCGCAAACCATGAAATATGAATCTGCCGACGAATATCTGTCCGGTAATGTGCGGGAAAAACTAAGTATCGCCCGTACCGCCGCCGAAAACAATCCTGATTATATAGTCAATGTCAAGGCTCTTGAACAGGTGCAGCCGAAAGACCTTGACG
>WQYZ01000302.1 GCA_009780985.1 Oscillospiraceae bacterium
AATCCTTACAAACAATTCATTCAAATTGTCCCAACCTGCCTTATGTTCTGACGGTAAGGACTCTATTTCAGATTTTACACTGGCTAAATTTTGCTCAATATATTCGGTCAATTGCACGATATGCCCGCTCTCGCCGAGTTCGGATGTCTGCATTTTGAGCGATACAAGGTCGTGTACAACCGACTTTATTTCCCCGTCAAGTTCTGCGTCCGCAAGCTCCGAAAAAAGCATCGGCGGAACAGTTTTTTGTGCAGAATCCATTTGCAGGCAAGCAGCGGACGGAGAATATAGAAATATTTTTTGAGCTTGACAGTCTCGCCTTTGAAATAGTTGATGTAAGTATTCATGGCGGTGCTGTAATAATGATATGCGCCAGATTTTATGCTGAAATAGTTTGGCATCGCAACTCTCATGTACTCCCATTCCGGCGTGGTCTTATATATGATAGGCGAGTTATTCCACTCAAATATCGTAGGGTTGGACGAGTGTATCAACCGCAGAGCCTTTTGCAAATCCCAGCCGTTGATGTCCAATGTTTCGTCTAACTGCCACTCTATGACATCGCGGGTTTTATCAAGCCGCAGGTAAAATTCTTTCGGATGTACGTAGATAAACCTGACGTCGAAATCGCTGTCGGGCGACTCAAATCCCCAAGCTCTGCTACCCGATTCCACTGCATGTAAAACCCTGACGTTTTCACGACGCTCAATTTCCGCTATCTTTTCGCAAATTATATCTTTCATATGTGTTTATCCATCTTTCATACTTTTATAAATCTCATTAATATTATATATCATTACTTCTATTTTGTCAATTATTTATTAAATCCTACGATTTTCCATGCAATTTCAATACGATTATTCGAGTAAACATAAATTTTATCAATCAGCAAATCTATAATCGAGCCCGTCAATATGTTTTCGCGGGAAACCTTTTCGGCAATATTCCTGAGTTCACTACCTGCGGATTTTACCGCTTCAAGTTTCACTGTTTCCGTCGAAAGAGCAGCGTGAATCTGTGTTAAATGTGAGAGTTCTTCGTCAAGGCGTTCTTTTGCGTCTTTATAATCCCCAACGGTTATTTCCTTTAAGATAAACCGCTCGTAAAGTCTGCGTTTTTCATTGTTTAAACATTCAATTTGATTTGTATATTCGGCTTGCTGTTCTGTTTTAACAGATAAAGCCGAAATATCGCTTAAATTATCGGTATTTAGTATAATCTGTGCCTGTTTTGAAATTATCTCAAACAGCAGATTTTCAAGTTCGCTCTCACCGATTTCCAATCCGTAACATTCCGCAGTTTTGTCAACTTTTGTATAGCGGCAACAAAACGCGCGGATTTTGCGAGGAGCGAGACACATGGCATGACGGCAACAACCGCAGTAGATTTTCGTTCGAAGGCTGTATTCGCGTGTTTTTTTCGGGGATTTGAAGTGAAGCATTTTAGAATTTACCTTATCAAATAATTCTTTGCTTATAATCGCCTCATGGTGATTCGGGATCTTAAACCACTCGCTTTCGTCTTTTATTTTATTACGATTGCTACCTATTTCACGAACTGTACGTTTCCCCATAATATATGTTCCCATGTACCGCTCGTCGCCGATAATCCTGCGTACACTCGACCTCTGCCAAATACCGATACTGCGTGATACATCATGAAAGTTTTTGCCATTTGCTTTTTTATGCTCACCAGGTGTAGGTATCTTTTTTTCATATAATACTTTCACAATATCTGCCGCACTTCGTGTTTCAAGTGCGACTTCAAATATCATCTTCACAATATCGGCGGTTTCCGGGTCGGGTTCTATCCGACCGTCTGTGCTTTTTATATACCCATATGGGCAAATCACGCTCTGATACTCGCCGCTTCGGAATTTCGCGTATTTCGCGCTCTTTTCCTTGCGCGACAAGTCTGTGCTGTAATACTCGTGCATCAAAAATTTGAACGCAACTTCAAGTCCGCCGGTGTCCTCCCTGTAATCATTGCCGTCAAATCCGTCCGAAACCGATATAAATCGTGTTTTAAATAAAGGAAATACACGCTCGATGAAATAACCTGTTTCGATTGAGTTTCTGCCGAACCGTGAGAAGTCTTTAACAATTATACAGTTGATTTTGTTCTCGCGCACAAGTTCGAGCAGTTGCTGAACTGCGGGGCGTTCAAAATTTGTTCCAGTGTAACCGTTGTCCACAAATTCAAGGGTTTCAATGTTGGCTATGTCTAACGAATCAATGTGCCTATCGAGCATAAGCCGTTGATTTTCAATACTTAAACTTTCATACTTTGAATCTTCAATCGAAAGCCGGATATATTTCGCAACCACATATTTATTCATTGCCCACAGCCTCCTTTATCAATTCAAAGCCACTGTCGAATTTGAACTCGACTTCGATATGCCTGTCGGAAAAGATTTTAATCTTATCAATCAAGCAGTCAACAACTCTTGCCGTAATACCGTTATTTACGGCGTTTTCCACAAGGTCCGACATATCGAAATATTCATTAATCTGCGCGTCAAGGTCATTATGCCATTTTTCAAGTTCGGCGGCACGTGCAATAGCTTCCTGGGTTTTTCTATTATAATTTTCACGCATTTCTTTATATTCATCTGCGGTTATAATACCGCTTGCCAAACTTTCATATAAACTTTTTAACATACGCCCATCTTTGTCGGCTTCCTGACGGAGCGCAGTAATTTCAGTTGTGACTTCTTTGCGCTTCGTTTCAATTTCGGCTGAATTTGCGCGGAGTTTCAATGCTTTTCCGACAATGACATCTGCGTGTTTATGAATCGTTGTAAGCAGTATATTAATCAACTCTTTTTCCAGCATAATGTAAGATACACATGAACCACGAGCTTTACGGCTATTAGATAAGCAGCAGTATAAATAGACTTCGCCCGATTTCTTCCGAATCTCTCTTTGCCTGTGCATACTGCCGCCGCAATGACCGCAAAATACCTTGCCTTTAAATATGTTCGGAGTGAATGGCGTTTTTGACTTCGCGGCGGATTTATCGGCTAAAAATCTAAGGCGTTCCTGAGTGTTAGTGAAATCTTCACGGCTAATAATCGCCTCATGAGTATTTTCAACGCGAATCCACTCGCTTTTATCTACATTGGTTTGCTTACGAAGAGTACATCGGCTTTTTCCCTGAACCATATCGCCGATATACACCCCATCCATCAAAATCCGGTTGACAGTGACAGTTTGCCATGAACCGTTACCTATAAGATTCTCGTTCGTTATTAAGCCGCTTTCTTTCCGGTAATGGCTCGGCGTAATTATATCGGCTTCATTCAAACGGCGGACTATTTCATTCACGCTGACATTTGCAAGAAACAATCCAAAGATTTTCCGCACGACTGCCGCCGCATTCGGGTCAATGATTAATTTATGGCAGTTTTCCGGCGATTTGAGATAGCCATATGGCGGTCTTGCGCCGATATAATCGCCGGATTTCATTGCCTGACGCTGCTGCGCCTTGATTTTTCGCCCGATGTCAAGCGCATAAGCCTCGTTTATCATATTTTTCAAAGGCAATATCACGCCTGCACCGCTATTTTCACCGTTTGAATCAAAGTCGTCATTTACCGCAATAAACCTACACTTGATAGACGGCAGATATTTTTCGATATAATAGCCCGTATCAATCGCGCTTCTGCCGAAACGAGATAAATCTTTTACAATCATGCAGTTAATAACGCCATTTTCAGCATCATCAAGCATTTTTTTAAACGCCTGACGTTCAAATGTTGTGCCTGAAATGCCGTTGTCAACGTAATAATCGTGAAGTTTAATGTCAGGTGCGAATTCGATAAAATTTTGGATTATGGCTTTTTGATTCTCTACGGAATCGCCTTTTTTGTGGTTATCTTCAACTGAGAGTCTGATATACCCAGCCGCGTTGTATATAGGCGAAGTATTTACACTTTCAACAACGATATTATCAAGGTTCTTCCTGCTTTTCCTTGCCATTTACGCCGCCCCCTTTGCTATAAGAGCAAACGCACTTTCGTACTCGGATTGA
>WQYZ01000303.1 GCA_009780985.1 Oscillospiraceae bacterium
GGCTCATTTCTCTTACTCTCCCGTCCTTTTTCTTACTTATATTATATCATTTTTCGCCGCTCTTTTCAACCCTTTTTCCTCTTCTTTCTCCTGCGTTTTTACACAGTCTGGCTTATTTTGAACGCAATTTAATCGGTACAAAAACTTCAAACTGATGGTATCCTAACCCTTGCTTTATTTCGTCTGTGGGATTTATCATATGCCCCATAGACTGGCGGCTTGGGTCGCCGGGGTGTTCATCAAATTCAAACTCCGTGCTTTCAAGCCATTTTTTGATTTTTTTGTACACAAGGTCGTTGCTTTCGCCGTCACCGTCGATTGATGTGCATACGGCATATAGTCCGCCCTCAAAGTCAATTATTTCGTGCCCGCCGCAGTCTTCGCTCGTTGCGTTATCATTTACCATTGACATCCAGACAAACCCACCGTCTACAGTAAGAAAATCCGTCGGCGCATAAGCGATGATATTAGGATATTTTTTTTCATAGCCGCCCCACCAGTTCGAGAAATTCCACACTTCGGAACCTGTGGTATCCGGTGCGCCCGATGTCGCCATTTTACATTTAGGGAGTTGAATTATGCGAACCTCCGGCAGTTTGTTTGAACTTAATTTTTCAGTTATCTCAAGCAGACGATTCACATTGGACGGCTTGCCGATATAATCAACGCTTATCAACTGTGATTCAATTTCCTTTGCTTTATCGTAAAGTGACTTTATATCGGAATTATCGGCGAAATTTATCCGCTCAATTTCGCGTATGAAATCCAGCACTATGTCTTTCAATTCATGTAACAGCGCAACTTCTTCGTCTATATTTTCGACTTTCTTGCCCAATACTTCTAACACGACTTCCGAACCTGCCGTGGTAAAAATGCGTTGAATGTCTTTTATGCTGATATTCAACTTTCGTAATATGAGTATTTGTTCTAACCGCTTGACTGCTTCTTCGTCATACATTCTGTATGCGTAGTCTTCGCTTCGGGTGCTGGTTATCAGCCCCATATCTTCGTAGTATTTGAGAGCGCGGGTAGATATGTCATATTTCAATGATATATCTCTGACTTTGATTAATTCTTTCATAAATTTTTCTCCTATAATAATTATATTTTGGGGAAATTGCTATATTTTTTATACACAAATTCCTTTATATAATTATTATAAACTACGACGTAAAGTTGAAGTCAAGTGGTTTTCATAAATATTTTAAATATTTTTTCGTTCATTATATAAATAACCTACATATCAACCAGAATACATGATATATTAAATTTTTTAATTGATCCAATATTGATATTTTTATTATATATAATATTTTTATATATTTCTTGTATAATCTATTAATTTTCTTTATATCACTAAAATTTTACATTTATTTACTGCTTGGCATAGAATAAACTTTGATTATAACTAAACATTACCTTGAATTTGTGACATATTTATGCTATTATTGTTTTATAAAATATATTTTGAAATGAGGCAAGAAATTATAATCAATATAAACAAAGCAACGCTTTTAAAAGCGTTGAATAATATGTTCGACAGCATTGTATCCGACGCAACGCACCAAGTTGAAAGTCTGCATGGGGGCACAGTCGGAAACGTCTGCAAAATAAGCGGCGAAGCTGTATTTGCCGGCGATTTGCGCTGTTTTTATACTCTCGTCTTAAAAGAACAAAAAAAGTGGGAGCGTCACGGCGACCCGGATTCATGGCGCAGAGAATACGGAATCTATCAAAAAATCGGGGATTTGTACGAGGTCCTGCCCGATAATATCCGTCTGCCGAAATGTTATCTTATGGAAGAACTCATCATAGACGAAACGCCGGCATGGCAGATGTGGATGGAATATATCGGCGGTATTTCGGGAAAGAATCTAACTATTGACATGATTGAATACGTGATGACGGAGTTAGGTAAATTTCAAGGATATGTCTGCAAATGTAAACCCCACATACTGAATAATATCAGTTGTTTCAGCGCAGACTCATCTTATTATAACAAAGATAAATTTATATTCATGTTCAATGAAGTCGCCGAGACTATAACTCCGTCTGACTGTGATATGATACCCGAACATCTGCGTGATATGCTCACAAACACAGACAATATAGAAAACACAATGTCGCGTATAAGCAGTTTTCCGGTAACGCTGTGTCACAGGGATATGTGGCATACAAATGTTTTTCTTTCAGGCAACATAATCACTTTGATTGACTGGGACTGCACCGGCTGGGGATTTGTCGGCGAAGACGTAATTCAGATGATAGGCGAACTGTTTGACGACAGAGTTTTCGATGTCGCGTATTTTGGAGATTACAGCCGCCGCTTATTGTCCGCGTATCTACGCGGAGCGTCGGATTACATAGACGCAGGTTTTCTCACATATGAAATTGTCCGCGATATATATACGCTGTGGGGAAACGGATTGTTCTGGAGATATAAGTACAGCGATAGTGAGAGCGAAAAAAAGCGTTATATAGATATACTGCAAAAAATGTATGAAATCGCGTAAGTCACACAAAACCGGTCGCTTATTACAGCGACCGGTTAAATTTGTTTATGACTTTGCGGCGTAAAATATATTAATCCGTATTTTTGCGCAATTCGCCGACTGTGTCTGAACTGTCAGAATATTGATTCAACGGCTGGAACGGCGATATTGTACCGCCTGATTTTTTTACTGTGAACCAGACGTAATCGCTGTCCAATATAGTTTCATAAACCGGCATACCCACAAAGTAAATAGTATCATTCCAGATTGCAAGCGGATATATATCGCCGAGTTCGCTTTTGTCGCTGACGATAAGTTTCGGCGATTTACTTCCCGGATTAAGCGATAAAACGGCATAATTCCCTTCGTCTCCGTAATTTTCCGCGACAAAATAAACAACGCCGCCGTTTACGTTAAAACAGTTTATATATTCGCTTGAGTCGTCGCTTACCCTGTATATCTCTTTATTTTCGCTGCCGTCTGTTTTAATTCTCCCAATCATAGAATAACTGTCGTCCAAGTAATAAATATAATCGCCCTCTAAAACTATGGAGTCAATATAAAACCCCTCATCTGAAAAATCATACAATTCTTTTGGGTCTCCGCCGTTTGCGCTAACTTGCATAATTGCATCGTCCTCGGCGTAATAGATTTTCCCGCCCCCGATTGCAATTCCCGACGCTACGGCGTTGCATATGAATTTCTTCTGCGTGCCGTTTGCATTCATCCTGTAAATTGCCTGTTCGGTATCGTCGTAATAATATATAACCCCGTTCACAATTTGCATAAACGCGCAACTTATATCGTCCTCAAACAGCTTTGTCGGCGTGATATTTTTTCCGTCCGGTTTTACTTTGCTTATATTAGCCGACGCTTCTTTGACCGAATCGTTTAAATAATTAGTCAAAAAATACAGGTCACCGTTGTCAAGAGACAAAAAGCTGTTCATTTCGTTGGGATAATCCGCTTCTGTAGATGCCACTAAAGTTTCTTTTTTATCTTTTGTGCTGTACTTATAAATATTGCTGTAGTAAGTGTTGTCTGACTCGACTATTTTTGTGTAATAAACGTCGTTTTTATCCACAAGCAAATATCCGTAATTTGAAACGTTACCCGACGATTCTACGATATTTTGTCCGCATGACGAAAAAGTCAGCGTAAAACTTACGATTATTGCCGTAAACAATACATATGCCGTATATGCGATCATTTTTTTCTTCATACCGCTAAGTTCCCCTTTTGCATTTTTAATTTTTACTTCTTTAATTTTTAACAGCTGAAAAGCAAATCCTTTCGTTTTTATTTCTTTTATTTTCTTTATTTTTATTATTTATGGTATTCTTATAAATTCTTTTTGCGGAAAAATCGAAATATATATTTATATTCTCAAATTTATTTTTATCTAAAAGATTCTTAAAAAAAACGATGCTGTAGTACTTTTCCCGCTGCGTTTCGTCGTATCTTTTATAGTTCCCGTCGCTCTGTTCTGCAAATAACGTTATATAAAAGTCGCATATCCGGGACTTTTTATTATAA
>WQYZ01000304.1 GCA_009780985.1 Oscillospiraceae bacterium
AGAGAGTTATTTAGAGCAAAAGCAGAATTATGTTTTGTATGTTTTGGTGATGTTTCAGATAATGATTGGATTGATAGATATAACGTTATAAAATCTGCTTTGGGGACAAGAGCAGCAGAAAACGTACTAACAGTTGTTTCAGTAAATAGTATTTCAAAATATCAAACTGCGCCGACAGCCGTTTTTGATATAAACGGCGTAATGATAAAAGAAGCCCCAAAAAACGAGGAATATCTTTTGATTTATGATTACGATACTCCCGAAATTATTGATGAAGCAAGAGGCACAATACAAGAGAGGGTTGATGCGTTAAATTTTTAAATCTAATATTGTCGATTATAAGCACAATCTTTACAGGAACTCAAATTTCGGTTATACGTGAGTATAAACAGGAACACAAACAGGGAGCGAAAAATTTTCGCCCCCTGTTTCGTTAAGCCAATTTCGCTTAATAACCCGTTTTGGGGAGCTTTTCGGATTTTGAAAAAACTGCCGTTTGCCACGAATTATTGAATACCAGCCATTCGCCGTTGTATTTGCCGCCCGCGTCAACTTTATTGCTGAACTTATACCCGTTAGGCAATGTTTTCAATACATCAACGTATATCTGCGGCGTTTCGACCTGTGCGAACCCTGACTTGACCGTGCCGTACATAAACGTAAAACTCATGATAAACTCGTCGTTTTTCAAACCCAGCGAAGCGGGAGAACAGTTGATTACATTGTTTTTCGTCGTAGAAAGATTGTCTGCTATTATTTTTGTGTTTCCCTTATTTGTCACGGCTAATATCTTGTATTTCAGAGATTGATTGTACGTGCCAGTTACGATTTTATTCAAGCGCACAGCGTCAACAGGCAGCACATCACGCCAGTAGAAATCGGTAAGCGGTACGTTTGAGGTGTTGCGTACCTCCTTGATGTCGTAGCGTATAAGGTCGCCGGGCATGGTTTCCACATTGCCGGTTTTTATTATACTCACGCCTGTTTTGACAGAGTAATTTAAAAAATCCATTTTGATTATCTGCGTCGCAAATTCTATCTCTATATCGAGTTCTTTGTCAGACAGCAGATAATAGTTCGGAGCTTGAACCTCTTTGATGATATATCGTCCGAGCGGGAGTGGGCTTGATACAGCCTTGCCGTCGCTGCCGGAGACGAAGCGGTCAACAAGGTTTCCCGTTTTATAATTGTACGCCTCGAAAACAGCGCCAGCCAAAGGCGTACCCGCAGGTAAGCCATTTATTTCGTTGGCGTCTGCGGACTTCTTTTGTATCTGTATCTGCCCCATTTGCGGTGTATTCGTCCATGTGATTTCCGTAACCTGACCTGCGACGAACTCAACTGTTTTCGGCACGTCGTCGAGGTAATATCCAGCCGCCGCACGTGTTTCGCGTATGGTGTAGCGTCCTGCGGGTATATCGTTCGGAAAGTCGATTACTCCGGCGTTATCTGTATAATAAGTGCCTATCACTTTGTTGTTTGCGTCAAAAAGCATAAACTCGACGTTATAAATTGGTGCTTTGGTAACACTGTTTATTTTTGTTAATCTGATTCCGGACTTTGGCTTATTTGTCAGCTGTAATGTCGCTTGTTTTCCCGGTAATACGGTGATATTATATACTTTAGTGTCAAGCTCATAGTTATCTAATGCCTTACGTTCGACGACCATATATTCGCCCGCCTGTAAGCCGTTGATTTGTATGCGTCCATTCGCGTCGGTAGTATAGCTTCCAGTGACATCTCCGTTTTCGGTTGTAGATTTACTGGGTGAATTATCTGGCGTTCCGGGCTGGTTGCCGTCTTTTATATCACCTGCGACGAATGTGCCGTCAACTTTCTTTACGTCATACACAACTCCCGCAAGCGGTTTGCCCGTCTGTTCGTCTGTCTTGACAATTAACAGACTGCTCATTGGAATGTTGGTAACTTCCAAAACGGTATCTTTATCAGCTTCGACTAACACCGTTTTTGGCTCTGAATCAAGGAAATAACCGTTTGCTGTTTTAATTTCCGTTACGATATAATACCCATCCGTCAAGCGCGGAACATAAATCGCACCTGAAACGTCCGTTTTAAAAGTGAGACTGCCGAACTCATTCATGATTTTTTCGCCGTTCATCTTACTGACTGTAAATTCGACATTAGAGAGCGGTAAACGAGTAAAGCTGTCCAATTTGAGGATTTTCAATGTGGAAAGCGGCTTATCGTCGAATTCTACTTGTATTAATTTGCCCGATTACACCTCAACTGTTTGCGGAATGTTGTCAATTTGGTATCCATCGGGAGCGATAGTCTCCGAAATTATATAAACTCCGTCATCAAGGTCGGAAACGATTGCCTTGCCGGAACTATCAGTTTTGATAGTAGCTATTTTTTCGCCATTTGCGCGGGTTATCTCAAAAGTCGCGCCGCTCAATGCAAGGTGTGTAAATTTATCCAGCTTCAAAATTTCTATTCCTGAGCGTGGCTTATCCAAGAAAGTCACGCTTGTCAGTTTCCCCGAAGTCACTACTACTGTTTTGGGCGATTCGCTCACAACATATCCTGATGGGGCAACGGTTTCACTCACAACGTAAGTGCCATCGGATAAACCGGTAACAATGGTCTTGCCTGTCACATCGGTGGTAACTTCACCGACCTTTAGACCATCAGAGCGTTCAACAACAAAGGTTGCGCCGCTTAACGCAGTATTTGTAAAATAATCTTTTTTTGTAATTTCAATGCCGGACATTGGGCGGTTTGTAAATTCAACTGTTGTAAGTTTGCCCGATTTTACGGTAACTGTTTTAGGGATTTCATCACGCACATAACCAGACGGAGCGATTGTTTCCGAAACAATATATGTCCCTTCAGCGAGGTCTGGAACAATAATTTTGCCTGCCGCGTCTGTTTTATACGTGCCGACTTTTTCCCCGCCGGCGTGTTCTACAACAAAAGTTGCACCTATAAGCGGAGCATTCGTAACAGCATCGGTTTTGATAATCTGTATTCCTGAGTACGGTTTGTCGTTAAATTCAACCGTAGCAAGCGCATCGGATTTCACAGTCACGTTTTTCGGCGTTTCGTCGATAGCATACCCATCAGGCGCAGTTATTTCGCCTACCACATACACACCCTCGTCAAGGTCGGAAATAATGATTTTACCGTCAGCTTCCGTTTTGAACGTGCCAATACGCTCGCCGTTAGCTTTTGTGACTGTGAACGATGCACCCTGCAATGGTTTATGCGTAACAGTGTCAAGTTTGACAATCGCTATCCCGCTTAACGGTTTGTTGAGGAATTCAACGCTGATAAGTTTCCCGCCGCTGACATTTACCGATTTCGGACTTTCATTCAATATATACCCGCTCGGCGCGACAGTTTCGCTTATGACATAAGTCCCCTCGTAAATATCTGTGATAAGAATTTTACCGCTTGAATCCGTGCGGTAAGTGCCGATGTGTTCACCGTTGGCTTTATCAACCGTGAACATGGCATTTGAAAGCGGATTGAGAGTAACCGAATCGAGTTTTACAATTTCGATAGTGTTCAAAGATTTATTCGCGAATGTTGCCGTATTGCCATTTACAGCCGTACCGCTGCTGTAATACACTATATTCCCGTTGGCAGATACTTCAATCGTTTGAACAGGGTCATTTAATTCATAACCGACAGGAGGCTTGACTTCGGTTATTACATATACACCCGGAGCAACTTTCAATGATACAGCACCGCTCGCAAGCGACGTTATATTAGCAATTACTTCACCGTTCGTTTTGGCGACGGTAAACTGCGCTCCCGCTACAAGCTGACCCGTCGAAGCGTCGATTTTTCTGATATAGAGATATGGGAACGGCGTATCTGTGAATTCTGCGGCGGTCAATCTGCCGGATTTCACTTCAACTGTCTGCGGCTTTGCGTCGAGGATATATTCAGAGGGTGCTTGAATTTCAGAAATTATATATATGCCTTCCGGTAGGTCTGGAATTATGATCTTCCCCGATATATCCGTTGTATATTTATC
>WQYZ01000305.1 GCA_009780985.1 Oscillospiraceae bacterium
AACGTTAATTCTTTCACTTGCGTAAAATCGCATTGCATCGTATTCATATTGCTTAAAGCCAGCGTAATCTTACTTACTATTTCTTTCTGTTGTTCCTCCGTCGCTTTTTGGTACTGCGCATATCCCGCAATCGAACAGAAAAGCAAACCGATTGATAAAACCAAATATTTTTTCATTATTATGTTTTTTAATCTTACAATACGCATCGTTAATCAGGCGTTTTATCCGTCATTAAAAGTTTCATTTTACAAGTAGCAATTGTTTCATCCCCTATATGAACTTCCGACCAAATCATTGTGGTTGGAAAAAACGTCGATTCAATTGTCACTGACGTTTCCAACACTTCTCCTGCCAATGGGCGTCGTTTCATTTCCAATGAATGTATCATGACGATGACTCCGATTTTTACTTTATCAGACATATCGCTGTTGTTTTGTTCCGATACAGCGCCATCGCTTGTTTCCGAACCGTTGTATTCCAGAAATTGTTTGAAACTCGCACTTGCAGCGCATGTCTGAGCGATATTTTCTATCAGTCCCGTTTCTTCCATCATGCCATTGTTGCAAAACAAATTATCTTCCCGTACCGTAAAAATCGCTTTAGAAGACGTCGAGTCGCAATGTACCAACTTATCAATCATAATAAACGGCGGTCGCTGCGGCAACAAGTCGAGCACATTTATTTTTCTTGGATGTATGTTCATTGCATCTTAATTATACTGAAAAATTACACTATTGAACACAAAGGTAAGCAAAAAATTTTCACATCCCAATAAATTGAATGATTCTTTAAAAATTCTCTAATTATAATTTGTTATTCATAATTTTTATTTACTTTTGCCTAAAATATATAAATGGAAAAGAAACAATCAATAATCATCATCGGCGGAGGCATTGGAGGCTTGTTTTGCGGTGCAATTTTGAGCAAGGAAGGCTACGATGTAACGATTTTTGAGCAACATAAAATAGGAGGCGGATTGCATCATTTCAAGCGTGAAGGCGTTGAGTTTGAAACGGGAATGCATGTGATTGGCACTTTTCAAGAGGGCGGCGTACTAAATAGAATCTGCTCGTATTTGGGTATTATGGATAAACTTTCCATTTTACCGGCAGACAACGGATGTTTTGAAAAATTCCACATAGATAGCGATAAAAAAACATACTGCTATTCCAAAGGAGCTGAGCAATTTATCGAAACATTAGCTGTTGAATTTCCGGAAGAACGGGAAAATATTAAACGTTATGTACAGACAATGTACGATATTGTAAAAGAGTCGAAAATGTTCAATTTGGAAATTAGCGACTATTCAGTTCAGTATCAGCCGAAATTTATGATAAGTGTAGGCGAATTTATTGATTCTTTTACCGAAAACGAACGCTTACGAGCCGTATTAGCGCTTTCAAATCCGCTCTACGGAGGCGACCGATACAAAACGCCTGTCTATATTCATGCCATAATAAGTACTTTATATATTGATAGCGCAGCCCGTTTTGTTGGCGGCAGTAAACAGTTGGCCGACGCGCTAACCGACCTTATTTGTCAGTCGGGCGGTGAAGTTTATACTCACAATGGCGTGGAACATATTGAAATAAAAGATAAAGAAATTGAATATATAGTTACCGCCGACGGTGAAAAACATCAGGCCGACTGGTATATTTCCGCTATTCATCCGTCTTTGTTGTTTAATTTGATGGATAAATCGAAAATACAACGTTCCTATTGGCAGCGCATCGACAGTATTCCCAATTCTTATTCCGCTTTTGCATTATTTATTATATTCAACCCAGAAACATTTCCGTACCTGAACTATGCCGGTTATTACATCAATGATTACAGTCGAGTATGGAATCCCGACAAAGATTTTCCCAATGGGATGATGTACATCACGCCGCCTGTAACAATGAACGATAAATACGCGCAAAAAATGATAGTAAATTGTATTATGAGTTTCGATGATGTTAAGCAATGGGAAAATACCACTGTCGGCAATCGAGGCGATGAATATGTTGCATTTAAAAAGCGTTGCGAAGAGAAAATTATTGACAATTTAGAAAAAATATTCCCCGACATACGCGCTTGTATTAAAAGTGTGTATAGCGCTACTCCGCTGACAATCAGAGATTATCTTAATCAGAAAGAAGGAGCGCTCTATGGTATGAAAAAAGACTGTAACAATATGGCGTTTTCGCATATTCCTGTTCGTACAAAATTGAGAAACCTGTTATTGACGGGACAAAACATCAATTATCATGGAATAGTAGGTACGCCGCTTACAGCTATTTATACTTGTGCAGAGTTGCTTGGTTTGGAATATTTGTTAGGTAGAATAAACAAAAATATATGAAACTGTTATTAATTTATCCGAAATGGAAAAAACTTCCGGGGCAAACGACATTTAATTTGCCGCCGCATGGTCCGGTGGTATTTGCCGCCGCCTTACCCGGTTACGTGAATGTGTCTTTTATAGACGAAAACGTTAAAGATATTGATTTTGAGGAAGATTGCGACTTGGTCGCCATATCAATGATGCTTTCTACACAAGTAAAGCGCGGTTGGGAAATCGCCGACAAGTTTCGTGAACGAGGGAAGAAAGTAATTTTTGGCGGCATTTCCACGATGCTTCATGCCGAAGATACGGTTAATCATGCCGATTCCATATTTCTGGGAGAAGCCGAAGGCAGAATGGAGGCTATTTTGGATGATTTTAATCGCGGCGAACTCAAAAAAGTTTATAACTTTATGTTGCAAAATCCGGCGATAGAAAGCGTTGGGCCTGCGCGCAGAGATTTGTATGACCGGGATTTATACAATCATAAAGGAGTGCAGATGGTTGATTTGTTTCATGCGTCGCGCGGTTGCCGTTTCAGTTGTTATCCTTGTGCGGTTACTTATTTAGGCGGCCGTGCGTTTCGTCCGCGTCCGATTGATAAGGTGGTTGAAGAGTTGGCGACCATCGAAAACAATCGTCTTTTTGTAGTTGATAACTCGCTGGCACAGAATAAAGAATGGGAAAAAGAACTTTTCAGGGAAATGATACCGTTCAAAAAGAAATGGATAAGCCACACGATTGAAGATGATCCTGAGATTCTTGATTTGGCGGCACAGGCAGGCGCCTGGTACGTTTATCAGGCTGTTTACGATACGTCGGATTATATCAAGGAGCGGGTGAAACGTTACCACGATTACAATATCGGCGTTGAGGGTACAATTCTGTTAGGACTTGATAATCAGACGGAAGACGACATCAAACGTTTAATTGATTTTCTGCTTGAAATAAATCTTGATTTGGCGGAGTTTACTGTGATGACGCCGTTTCCGCATACCAAAGGTTATGACGATTATTTGCGGCAAGGCCGGATTTTTGATTTCGACTGGAATCATTACAATGCGGGACAAGTGGTTTTTCAACCTAAGAATATGACTGCTGAACGCTTGCAGGAACTCTATGATTATGCTTGGGATATGTTTTATCAAGACGAAAGTCAGGAAGCAAAAATGTTCCGTCTGTTCTGTAACGTGGCTTTGCGCGAAATGAAAGAAGGAACCTATCGTCAACGCAATCGTGAATTGGCAAATAAATCGTTTGGGAAAGACATAGTTAGAAAAATATGAAAGTATCAGGAGCTTATTACGATGAAATTTTCGACTTCCAAGGTCAATGGGATATTCCCTCGAAATGCGGCTTGAAAGTTATTGAAAAAGAAGGAAAAAAATATGTGATTGTTGTCGAATTATATCAGGAAAATCCGGGCACATCGGTAACATACGCAGGAAAATCGCTTGCAGCGCAAATATGTGAAAAAAAAGGATTATCTTTGTCGGAAATAGTGTATTTGGAATGTACGCCCGATACAAATTCGGTACTGTCGTTCTATGATGAACAATATTTTGAAGTAACATTCAACGATACGCCGCAGGCTAATTATCGCAAATTATCAAAAGA
>WQYZ01000306.1 GCA_009780985.1 Oscillospiraceae bacterium
AAGGGGGATTCTTTCCCGGAGGACTGGGGCGAATTTCTGGACGACGACATACGCGCTTTCTTTGACGAATTGTTTATACATACGGAACAGCACAAGAGCGACGTAATCCGCAAGGCCAACATAGCGCGGTCATATGGGTATCAGATCATGGAAGGGCGGAGGCTCGGCAAGCGCGATTATTATTTGAGTATCGCCCTCGCCATGTCCCTTGACCTGAAAACGGCGCAGCGCATGTTAGCCGTGACGCAAAGCGGCGGCCTGCACCCGTTAATAAAGCGCGACGCCGCCGTGATATTTGCAATTAACCACAGGTACGGCGTTGAACAGACGTATGATTTCATGAGCGAACTGGAATTGCCGCCGCTGGACACCGGGTTAGAGGATGAATAAAAAGTTACGATTGTCTGCTCGTAGCAGACAACCGTGGGGCGGTTCGGGCGTATAATGGAATTTGTAGGTTTTACAACATGATAATGCAAAAAATAAAATTTCAAACGGAGAGTGTGTATCATGGAGCTTTTCAAACCAGCATGGGAAAGCAAAGACCCAAAGAAACGCTTGGTAGGAGTCGGTCGATTAAAAAACCCAGAAAAGTTATATAGAATTATTTTCAAGGAACATAACGAAGAAATCGTAAAAGCAGGAATACTACAGCTTAGTATACTTGGTGCAAATGATTATATATATAGAATTTGTTCAGGTCTTTTTTATGGTAATACGGGAGTGAAAACATTTTTAGGGATTCGTAATCTATTTGATTTTATTTTGGATAAAATAACAGACGAAGATGTCCTTGTAAAAATCGCTTCCCATAGGCGTGTTATAAAAGCAGTGGGAGAGAAAGCTCTTGTGAAAATATCAAGTTCAATAAAATTAAAGGAAATTGCATTGCGTTGTGAAGAAATAGATAAAACTTACAGCGCGTGTGACCCATTCAATGCAATGAATCAACAAAATATTGCATTTGAAGCATTACATAGAATTGAAAATGAACATGACCTTGTTAGCGAGATAGCGCAAAACGCAAAAAACCACAAAATTCGTCAAGAGGCATATATAATTCTTGGTGATGTAGAGGCGGTGCGCACATCTGAAACACAACATTATACGTCGATATACGTGGATGATAAAAGGCCGATTGCTGAAAGGATAAGCGCTTATGCGCAAGTATACCCAGAAAAAAGTGAGCTTTGCCAGAGAGTACGTTTTCTTCTTGATAAAGACGCTCGGAAATGCGAGCATAATCAAGAATTTACTCAAGCGAAGCACACGGAACGAAAGGAAGCAGCGGAATTTATCCTCGACGCTGTAAAAAAGTCGCCGAATGTTTTGGGTATATTTACCGATGAGATAAAGAAGGAGATAGAACAAGCTCCGGGGGAAAGTAAAGCAGAGCATGTTGGATTGAGCTATGATGGTGAATCGTCTTTGTTTGTAGTTTATTTGCATGGAGTGGGGTTGAAATGGCCAAATTAGGCAACGGTTTGCCTTTGACGGTTGTGTAAAGAAGCAGGACAGGCGGGAAGTATGCTTCATCACCGAAAATCGAACGCTCGACGCGCTGTCCTCCGTGTCGCCGATTCCGACAGCGGCGAGAACGCCGCCGCTTAATACGAAGTCAGGGAAAGAATGGATCTTATTTTAACTCGGAGAGAGCCATGAGGAACAGAAAAACATCGTTATACTGTTTCATAGTAGGATTGATAATCCTTGTTGCAGTTGCGTGGAACCGTGTTATCCCGATCACCTCGCAAACAAGATTTTTAGTAAAGATACCCGATGTCCAAGCGACGGTTATATACGTTGTCGCAGTGGCCTTGATGATAGTTGGGATAATCGGCATGATTCGATATAAAAACGTCATTAAAACGCGCCGTCCTCCGCTCCGCCAAAACCGACAGCGGCGAGAACACCGCCGCTTTTTATAGAACTCAAAAATAAAATTTGGGAGAGTGTATCATGGGACTTTTCAAACCTGCATGGATGAATGAGGAACAAAACAAAGCGTTAGAAGCGATTGGGAAATTATCAAATCAAGTCGAATTAGCCAAAGCCGTAAAGGACGCGCCAGTCTGGAAGGTTAAGGTGGAAGCAGTTAAGAAGATTACAGATAAAACCCTATTAGCTGATATTGCTAAAAACGCTGTTAAGGAATATTTGCGACAATTAGCTGTCGAGAGAATCATAGACCAGACGTTACTCATTGATATTGCCAAAAACGATAATGACGCTGATGTAAGAATAACGGCGGCGCTAAATATTTCTGATAATATTATATCACAGCAGATATTTGCGGACATATTAACGGGAAATTCAGGTATGAGTGATTTACGCGAGCAGGCGTTAAGCAAAGTAGAAGATCAAGATGTCTTAGAATATGTTGCCCTGAATAAAAAAGAAAGTATAACTTGCCGCGAACTGGCGATAGGGAAACTCACAAATATGGCAGTAATAGATAAAATTGCAAAAGATACCTCTAATGACTTGATAATTCGAGGCTATGCTATAGAAAAAACATCGACTCAAAGTTTACTGGCAAGTATCGCTCAAAATGGCGACGTTCAGATACGAGTTAAGGCCGCAGATCGGTTAGAAGATAGAGATGTGGCTCAACAAACGTATATTGCAGTTATTAAAAAACTTTTGTCTGATAAAAATTTACGATATACACAGGGAAGTTGGGAGACGAGAGAAAAGCTGGTGAGAAAAATTACTGACCAAGCTGCTCTTATAGATGTTACTTCCAATAGAGATGAAGTGCCATTAGTACGGATGGCAGCCGCAGATAAACTTACAGATAGAGATTTAGCACATAAAATATATTCTGGCTTAATAAATACAACATTACCTGCAAGTGTATACGCTGAAATAAAAAGTAGAATTGATTCATCAAAATAAGTGGTAGGCGGTGAACTCGTTTGTCCGACATATCCGACTTCCTGCAATCCTATACCGAAACGCTCTGGCAAGAAATAGCGGGCGCGGATATGCCGACCGAACTGACGGAACGGGTTGCCTTTGGCAGTTGCGAAAACAACAGGACGGGCAGGAAATATATTTCGTCACCCAAAAATCGGACGGGCAACGCGCCGTCCTCCGCGTCACAGATTCCGACAGCGGCGAGAACGCCGCTGGACACGGGGTTAGAGGACGAATGTGAATATGCGATTGTCTGCTCGGAGCAGACAACCGGGGAGCAGTTAAGTATTATAATAAGACTATTGAGCTTTATTGTTACAAAAATATAAAATAAGGAGTGTGTATCATGGGACTTTTCAAACCAGCTTGGCAGGGTGACAATAAGGAAAAGGCGTTAAAAGCTGTCGAAAAAGAAATGAATCAAAATATCCTTGCAGAAATAACGGAAAATGCGCCGCTTGAGGATGTACGCAAAGAGGCCGTTAAAAAGTTGACTGATCAAAGTCTTTTGGCTGATGTAACCGTAAAATCCAATGATGAGTATGTGCGAAAATATGCAGTTGGGAAAATAAATGACCAAGCTATTCTTGCGCATATTTCAAATAGTTGCAAAAATACGAATATACGCCTAATGGCGGCTGAAAAAATACTAGATCAAGAAAAAGTGAGAACCATTCTTACAGAAATAGTAAAAAACGAACCAGATGAGTATTGTCGTACAAAAGCAGTTAGCATGTTAAATGACCAAACCATTCTTGCGGATATTGCAAAGAATGATAGTTCCGAGCGTGTAAGGTTAGATGCGGTAGAAAAAATCACCAGCCAAACCGTTCTTGCAGATATCGCAAAAAACTATGAAAATACATATATACACCAAGAGGCAATTAAATTGATAACCGACCCCGAAATAATCCAGGACATACTTGCTGATATTGTAAGGAAGGATAAAACGGATACTGCGAACCCAGAATATTTAGTAGATACTGGCAATTCGATATTTGGTATGTTAGGTGTAA
>WQYZ01000307.1 GCA_009780985.1 Oscillospiraceae bacterium
AAGTTTTTCAATTTGTTTTTGAAAAAAGGGAAAAAAATCAATCCATAAATCGGTAGCGCCGGCGTAGCGGCTGTTCCACATTCCGCTCGTATCTCTCAACAATTGGGATTGGAATACGACAGTACAAATCACTTATTGGCGCACGCTATGGGACCGAATGTTGCGGCAGTAATCGGTTCGGCTGTTGCCGCCGGAATTTTGTTGGGATTTCTGGGATAAAGCAATATCGTCTCTTACGCATTTATAACTTGGATTTATGAAAGTGAAAGCGGTAAGAAAAGATGAATACATTTTTGCGGCAGCGCTGATTTTTGGCGCTGCCTTATCTTTTACATATCACGCGACTAAAAACAGATATCGATTAGATAATTTGCTTGCGCCTGTCGTTGTTAATGTAGAATTGAATAAATCCTATGCAAATGATACTTACGTATTAACCGAATCAGGTAACAGACTTCATGAACTTGCGCCTGCAAGTACAGAGCCGACGGCTTTGCAAAATACGGTTATGTATGTGAAAATAGATACTGTTTCTATTCAGGAATTATTTTTCAGATGCACTAAAAAAGAAACAATCGACGCAATAGATAATATAACGGTTTTTGTGGGAAATAATACCTGTTATTTTTCAAAAGCAACCCTCGCAACTTGGAGACCAATAGAAAGTAAAGACGGTTTACTGTTAAAATTACCAATACCGCTTTATGCAAAATCGTTTATAAGACCATGGATAAACAGCTACGGCGGGTTGAATTTTGTACTTAGAGAAATAATGGAATTTTTGACCAATCCGTTATCCTTTCCAATTACTTTGATTTGTATTTTATTATTAGTTTCTATGTTTTGGTACAAGAATAAATTGGTGGATTGGGCTTATGCGCATAAACGGGAATCTGAAATTATTTTAGTGTTTTTATTGCTGCTATTTGCTTTTCTTTTGAGAATTAACGGTTATACAAGATTCTCTGCAGGGGGTGATGAGTTATATTCGAGTTGTAGCGGTGCAAATCCGCACTTGCCGTGGATAAACATCATGAATGACCCTGGTCAGCCGCCGCTGTACTATCTTCTGTTGCGGATATGGTTTCTGATTTTCGGCTGGACGGAAACGACCGGGCGTATGCTTTCGGTTATTACCGGCACGTTGGGTATTCTAACGCTTTATGGTTTTGTAAAAATGATGAGCGGAAGAAAATACGCCTTTTTTGCCGCTTTCTTATTAGCAATTAATTTATCACATATTTACTATTCAAACGAAATACGCATGTATATTCTTTTGATGACGATTATTCCTTTGGCGGCGCAAGTTTTTTTCCTGCTGCTTCGCAAAGGAAATCTGAAACATTATTTGCTGTATATATTATTGGGAGTATTAACGGTCAATATGCACTATTACGGTATTTTATTTATTTGCGCCAATTTTTTAATATACATATTATACAATTATAAAAAAATATTTACGAAAACAGCAGCCGGTTTTCTTCTTGCAAATATTGCCATAGCTATCAGTTTTTTGCCATTCTTTTTTTACACGGCTTTACCGGCAGCATGGCGGGACAAAGGTTTCAACTCATTGATACCAAAGCCTGATGAAGAGTTATGGATGGTATTTATTTTTGCAGTAGCGGCATGTGTTCTCTATCCTGTAATAAAACGGCAAATTAAAGCGGTAAAAAGTCATAGCTTGATTGAATATGCAATATATGCCTGTTCATTCATTTTCATTCTTATTATGCTCATTTCGCTTAAACGTCCAATACTTCGTGTGAGGTATCTGTGTATTCTTCTTCCGCTATTGTGTTCAATATTTCCTGTTCTAATTTTTAATAAAGTGGATATAGGGAAGGCTGGAAGCATTATAAAATATACGCTTATATTGTTTTTACCCTATTATGTATATAACCTCACGTTTGGCGGCAATTATAATTTTGCATACAAAGAATTATATCAATATATGGCTGCCGATATAAGTACAAATTCGCTTAAAAAGCACAGTGAGTTAATACCTTTTCTGAACCCGAAAGGAGCTGTATTTTTTTTAGATATTTATAATAAAGAATTATTATCTTATAATAATACGAATACATCATCATTTTATAATACTCCAAAAGCAGAATTTTTTCCGTTAAATGATGGAACAGAGGTACTTTATATTTATTCCCGGAACTACAAAGAAAAACTGATTTATAATGCGTTATCCAATGTAAAAGACAAAACTTTAAAAATACAGACACCTCTTGATAAAGAGTATATTTATAAAATATATTTGAAATAGTTTAATTTTAAAATTGCTGAATTATAACTCCACCTCATAACTTACGCGGGTTTCATTTTTAGCTCCATCCCTGACAACCAGCGTTAAGTTTTGTTTTCCTCTTTTCATTCGCTTTTCGTCATAGTTACAGAATAGCGAATTCGTTTTTGCGTCGTATTCAAAAAGAGCGAATTTTCCATCGAGCCTGCCCTGGTAAAAATCGATTCCGCTTAAATCATCTGAAATTCTAAATGTAATGCGTTCGTTCATTGCCCATTTGTCAGGATATTGAGGTACAACATCCGGCGGAATCGTATCAATAGCTACGGTAAATTTTCCTAATTCACGAATTTTAGTCTTGATTTGATGCGATTCGTAGTCGCCTCCCAGCCAAATCTTTTTGTCGTTATTAATCGAAACGATGCCATATTTGCTTTTGTCGGGATATGAATCATCCGTAATAGTCAGCGTGAGCGGACAGGAACTGTGTAAAGGCGCCCGTACTCCAAAAGAATACGCCGGAGCAAAAACGGAATAATCGGCAGGCGTTGCATCCGGATTCAGATAAACATCGGTATATAAATTTCCTTGAGGAACAGTCAGCGTCATCCCTTTTCCTTTGTATTCATTATCTTTATTGTATGAGAATAAAATACCTCTTTTGTTTCCGGCAGGAATCGGGCGTTTCTCTCCCGTAATGATAAAAGCGAGCGTAGAAGTGTTGCCGAATGCATCTTTCAGAATATATTCGCAGTGATACGTTTTGGATTCCTGTATGGAAATAAGACCGTTTGAATGGTTTCGATAAATTCCAAGTTTATTTCCGGGCTCGATAAACGATTTCATGAAGAACGACTTGCGCGTTTTCCATTCATCCCAATCGATGAAACTGTTGATATAGCGCGATTCATTAAAAAAGAAACCGTCCATGACGGAATGATAAACCTCCGTATTATTTACCAGCAACCGGATTTCTTTCACACCGTAAACATTTGGAGCGGCATCCATTTTATCGTAGGCTTTTATCCCAATGCCAATCGTACCCCAGGCTTTGACCGGCTTGGCAAGGGCATATTTTCCGCCTTTACTTCTGATAACGTTGATTATCTGTTTATTGACGCTCCCGTTAATAATTCCTTTTCCCTGTTGAGGATAAAATGCCAGCCCCCGAATTTCGGGAGGACGTCTGTCTTTTATGCGGTTTTTAAAAGCCGGCAGGGGGTCAAAAACTTTTTCCGTTTGCGTATTTCGTAATTCAAAATGCAGGTGCGGTCCACCGGAGCTTCCCTTATTTCCGCTATACGCAACAACTTCTCCCTGCTTGACCGGAAATTGACCGGCGGAAAAGTTCAGATTGACTGAAAATGATTCTTTGACGTATTCGCTATCCCTTACGGCAGACTCTATTTTCGGAGCAAAATGATCCAAATGTCCGTAAACGGAAATCGTTCCATCGGGATGATTGATATAAAGCGCCCGCCCGAAACCGGACGAACTTACGCTTATTCGGGAAATATAACCCGCTTTGACCGCTTTGACCGGATGTCCGATAGTGCTTTGAGTATTCAAATCAAGTCCCGAGTGAAAATGATCATCCCGCAATTCTCCGAAGTTTCCGTTCAAACGCGGCGGAAGATCTAAGGGATAAACTATTTCCTGTGCGCAAATCCTGC
>WQYZ01000308.1 GCA_009780985.1 Oscillospiraceae bacterium
GATTAACTCCGCCGTTTCATATTTCTGCGCGTCTTCTTTACTGATGAGCGCATGGCATATAAAGTCATCTCGCTTGTTTTCGACAAGGCTTTTCTCGATACATCTTTTTATGATTGTATATGTTGTGGATTTACTCCAGCCGATTTCTTTATTCAATATTTTTACTATGTCTTTCGCGGGAGTATCCCCTTCTTTCCACAGTATATTGAGTATTTTCAATTCCGAATTGAATAATTTTGTTTCCATAAATTCTATAATTTCACTCCTTTTTCAAGTAACTTTTTCGCTTTTTTATTTGCCCTTACATACGATTTTCTAAACAAAGTATATTCGTATATATGGTAATCTATAGATATATAATCTATACCCTCTTTGAACTTAATATACAGCATATATGCAACGAGCGTCAAATCAAAAGAAGTATAAAACGCAAAAAATAAAAGTAACATTGTAAATCCTACAAAATAGTCGCTATCTACAAAACATAGAAGCAAAATTAGAATATATATTAAAACGGAAGGTATACAATAAACTAATATTGTCTGCCATACTTTTAAAGCTTCTTTACAAGAACATATTGGTATCCCCTTTTTTTCGAGAATTTTAAGTTTTACGTTGTTTTTACCATAACAAAATAATGTTGTTATGATAAATTTTAATATTAAATACAGTAATACCGATAAAACCAAAAAAATCAAATAACCTATCGCGCTAAAAGATTCCATAATTCCGTCAATAATAACTACAAAAATATTCGTATCATTTTTCATCGGTATAATGTATGTAAGCATATACATAAAAAGTATAGTCATAATTATCATAAACATCGTAATAATCGCCCATATTATATTTATTTTCGATTGTTTCGGGTTTCTCGTTTCCGCAGAAAATCCCGCTTCGCGTAAATCGTTCTTTATCATATGCCGCCTCCTTATGCAATAAGTCTACTGCTGTAGACTTTATATAGTCTACCACAGTAGACTTATTTTGTCAAGAGGTTTATTAAAAAAATTTTTAAAATTTGTTGATTTTTTGAAATAAATAATATATACTGAATATACAACTTATTGAAATTATAAATGAGGGGGATTATAAAAATGAAACAAGCAAAAAAAATAACAGCTTTGACGTTGCTTCTGACCTTTATAACCGTATTCTTTATGTCATGCAGTAATTCCGGGAATAACAATAATGTCAATGAGACTAAAAACACGGCGGGTGAAACGTCGGCATCCGAACAGGGAACAACTTCTGAATTTACGCCTGCTGCCGGAGCTGACTATGGGGGTTATACATTCAAAATGCTCGGGTTTGACAGTTACAGCGGCGGCTGGAAAGCAGTAGGTTATTCAGAGGTTGAAAGCGAAACCGTAAACGGCGACCCCATAAACGACGCAGTATATAACAGAGACGCTGAAATTGACGAGATGTACAATATAAATATACAGGAAGTGCTGTACGGCGGTCCCAATGACGATTACGGC
Organism: Oscillospiraceae bacterium; assembly: GCA_009780985.1. Taxonomy (GTDB): domain Bacteria; phylum Bacillota; class Clostridia; order Oscillospirales; family WRJC01; genus WRJC01. The sequence goes on from WQYZ01000308.1 coordinate 1,485, forward strand.
ACGGTTATAAACAAAGCAATGGCAGTAGTAATGGCGGGGACAAACGAATTTGACGCGGGACTCACCCCCGGAAACTCAATGCCGCAATTAATCGGCACGAAAAATATGACCTATGATTTGCTGTCGATTCCGGAACTTGACCTGACAAAGTCATGGTGGAATCAAAACAGTATAAAAGAATTTACCTTGGCGGGAAAACTGCACTCGGTAACCGGCGATATATCTCTCTGGAATACAATGGCTGAAATAGTGTTCTACTTCAATAAGCAGTTAATAGAGCAAAATGGGCTTGAAGATCCGTACAGCCTTGTCCGCAGCGGCGACTGGACATGGGACAAACTCGGAGAGATGGCTAAAGCCGTAACGCGCGACATCAACGGCGACGGCGTTATAGACCGCTTCGATCAGATTGGGATAGCATCGGAAGATGCTACGTTGTATGAAGCGGTTTTATGCGCGGGCGAGCACTTTGCGACTAAAGATGCCCAAGATATGCCCGCCCTGAATACCAATTTAGATAGAATCAGCGCAGTTGTGGATAAGGCTATGCCTGTCCTGAGAAGTCAGGATTATGCCTACGCGACAAGCGATTTGTACGCCAGCGGAAAATACAAGAATGCTTTTTTCGAATTTACAATGCCTAAATTCCGCGACAACCAGATCCTGTTCTATACGCAGCAGCTTATGGTCGCGCTCAACCTGCGCGATATGCAGGCAGATTTCGGCGTGCTGCCGCTGCCCAAATTAGACGCGTCGCAGAACGGATATTACTCGACCGCTTCAGATTATTTCAATACATATGCATGGATACCCTCAACGAACGACGATCCCGCGCGTACGGCAAATATACTGCAGGCGATGGGATATTACAGTCAGCAGATAGTAATCCCGGCGTTATTTGACGTGACTATAACAAACAAGGCTCTGCGCGACGAGGACTCTCTCGAAATGCTCCAATTAATCAAAACCTCGCGCGTCTACGACCTGACTACAATATACAACTGGGGAGGCATCTTAGACATTTACAACAGTATTTACAAAAAGAGGATTAACGATCTTGCCTCGGCAATGGAAAAAGGCGCCGGCAAAATAAACGCCGCAATGCAGCAGACAATAGATTCGCTGACGAATTAGATTAAGTACGGGGATAAATTTATGTGGAATGAAAAGAAACTCAACGATTTGCTGACTTCTCCGTCGGAACGTCTGACAGACGACGTAAAAAAAATCGAAGGCGATATAATTGTCATCGGAGCCGGCGGGAAAATGGGTCCCACTCTCTGCCTTTTGATTAAAAACGCCGTAAACAAAGCCGGCACAAATTCAAAAGTGACTGCGGTTTCGCGGTTTACGGATACATTCTCCGTAAATCTACTGAAAGAAAACGGCGTGGATATGATATGCGCCGATTTACTGGAACCCGGCGTTTTAGAAAAACTTCCGGACGCGCCCAACGTTATTTACATGTCGGGACGCAAATTCGGGACAAACTCGCAGGAATATCTGACATGGGCGATGAATGTCTGGTTGCCGTCAAGAGTAGCTGAACGGTATAAAAATTCAAGAATCACAGTATTTTCAACAGGCAACGTATATCCGCAAATGCCGGTTATATCCGGCGGCGCAGCCGAAGAAACGCCTGTAAATCCCGTAGGGGAATACGCGATGAGCTGCGTCGGACGCGAGCGCATGTTTGAATATTCCGCGCGCACTTTCGGCACGAAAATAGCAATATACCGTTTAAATTATGCCATTGATTTGAGGTACGGCGTATTGTTCGACATTGCGGAAAAGGTTAATACAGACATTCCGGTTTCTCTGAAAATGCCGTTGTTCAACTGTATTTGGCAGGGCGACGCCAACGAAATAGCAGTGCGAAGCTTGCTTTACGCCGCTTCCGACGTATTTTATATCAACGTGTCGGGTCCCGAAACGATTTCGGTTGCCGCAACTGCGGAAAAATTCGCGAAACTTCTGAATAAAGAAGTCCTATTCTGCGATGAACCGTCAAATATATCGGGTATAAGCAATACCGGCAAAATGGCGGAGTTATTCGGATATCCATCTGTTTCTTTGGAAACGATGATAAAATGGCAGGCTGAATGGATTATGTCCGGCGGGCGTTCGTTGGGAAAGCCCACTCATTTTGAAGAGAAAAAAGGGGATTATTGAATGAATAACAGATGGGTCGAGGAAATTCTTGCAGATAAAGATACGGCGTTGATTGGATTCGCGGATTTATCCGAGATTGACATAAATTTAAGGCGCGGGTTCAAATACGGTATCTGTATCGCTATGGCTGGGAAAGTGCGCCCCAGTACAACAAGTGAACCATCGGGTGAGTATTATAACAAATATAGGAAAATAAGTAAAAAGTTAAATGAAACAAGCCGTTATCTTACCGATAAAATCAAAGAACGCGGATTTAACGCAGTTCCCGC
>WQYZ01000309.1 GCA_009780985.1 Oscillospiraceae bacterium
TAATCAAAGAGTATAATCTCAGCAATCCTGTTTTAGATTCGATAGCGAAAATAATAGACGGCGCAGACTGTGTGAGCGATATAGTGCCGTCCCCCGAATCATACGGGCTTGAGGCAATATGCTTGGGGCTGAGAAAACATCTCGGCGATGATTTGCAGGCGGTGAAGCAAGGTGAAATCATTTTTGACGCGCTTTATGCGTATTTAAGCGAAAATAAATAAATTTATAAATTTACGAAAGGATTAAATTAAATGATTACAGATGTATATTATCAAAGAGGGTTTCCAGACCCGATTTTTGAAAGAGAATTTGTCATGGACATAGTGCGGCAATTCGTGCCGGGCGCGGAAAAAGTAACCGATATAGACGAAACAGGGGGAGAGGCGCGTACATATGCGGTTGACAACAATATCATACTGAAAGTGCAGCGTCCGCAACAGTTACGTTTAAGCACAAGCCTCGAAAGAGAAGCGTTTTTCCTCAGACAGTTGGAAAACATTGAAGGTGTAATCGTGCCGAAAGTATTGGGATACGGAAAACAGGATACAATCGAATATACCTGTATGACGAGGATGCCCGGACTTGCGGTCAGATATTCAAACATATCAGGCGAACAGCGTGAAAAGATGCTGTTTGAGCTGGGGAAAATGCTGTTTCTGATACATAGTGTTGACATCAAGCCGTTTCTTGACAGCGGGTTTTTCTCGGATATTGATAAAAGCGTCCATGATGTGAAAGAGAGATTAAAAGCCAATTTCGACTGGGGGCTACAACGGTTGTCAGACAAACTTTCGCAAGCTGAGATAGACAAAGCCAATGCTTCTGCGGCTGAGGAGTTGAGTAAAATAACAGAGGCTCGTATAGTGCCGATTCATGCAAATCCGTCTTCCACACATACGTTTGTCAAGAGCAACAACAGATTTTCGGGATTGATAGATTTTGGTGATGCGTACATAAGCCACCCTATATGCGATATGCGGCGTTGGGGGCTGAGTGAAAGACAGCCGTTATATGAGGGCTATATGAGTTGGGGCAAATCGACCAAAGATATTGCTGTCGTATATGAGGCGACCGCCGAGATGGAGCGGATACTGGAAAATTTAAATAAATAGATTGCACGGACAAATTAATTGTAGGGCGTGAAACCAAATTCGGTGGTGCCGAAATTATTCGCGCACCGCAATTTTGATTTTATGCTGGGTTTCATGGGCGGCATTCGATAGGAGTTGATGAGAGTATGTTTAATGGGAAAAAAGATATGGACTTCGGGAAAAGAGCTTCAAAATATGACGGATTTGAGGGTAGAATTTCATATAAATTTTACCACTTATTACTCGCCCAAATAAACTTAGTACCTGACACAGCAATTTTAGATGTAGGCTGCGGCACAGGTACAATGCTCCGCAAAATGGCTGATAATTGCCGCATAAAAGGATATGGAATTGATATAGCCCCAAATATGATAGAGGAAGCTAAACGTAAATGCCCTGAAATGATTATACAATATTCCCGGTGCGAACAGACTCCGTTTAATGATTCAACTTTCGATATACTGACAACATGTATGGCATATCATCATTTTTCTGACAAGAAAGGGTTCGCAAAAGAAGCGGCGAGAATATTAAAGCCGGGAGGCTGTTTGTATATCGCAGATCCTAATTTCCCATATGTAATCAGAAAATTATTGAATGGGGTTTTTAATGGACTTCATATTTCAGCAGGATTTTATAAACCGGAAAAAATATTTAACGATTTTGCCGAATATGGATTTATCCCTGATGGATATGTCAAAGACGGATATGCGCAAGTAGTCAAAATGAAATTGGAACATATATAAATAATCATATAACAAAATATGTTTTGATTAAAGTATCTTTTTGTTATGTTTTAGCCCAGTTTGAGGAAATATTCACATCTGCCTGACAGGGAACATATTTTAAAATAGAATTGCCTGCTTCTTCCATTGTTGATTTTAATAATTCTGCCATTTTATCGGCATTTTCTTCTGAAGTTTCCAATAAAATCTCATCATGCACGACTCCCACTATATGTGTGTCCGTATTTCTCAAACGGTTTATTAGTAAACCTAAAGCTTTTTTAGCAATATCAGCTGCCGTACCTTGAACAGGGGTATTACAGAGCGCAGCTAACCCCGCATTGGGCGAAAATGTGAACTTCCGTCCAGTCAGTGTTCTACTTTCTGTTGGGGGAAACTTTTTTAATTCGCGATGCCATCTTTCTATCCCTGTATATGCGTTGAAAAAACGGCTTTTGAATTCTTCCGCTTGTTCAAGCGTCATTTCAACTCCGTAAGACTGCGCGGCATATTGTTTTAACCCCGCCGCGCCCATAGCGTATATAAGTCCGAAATTCACGGCTTTTGCCGCTTGCCGTTCCTGTTTTGTAATCGTATCAGCAGATTTGCCGAGCATCAGCGAAGCGGTCAGTTTGTGCAAATCGTCTCCGTTCCGGTAAGCTGTCATCATTCTATCGTCAAGCGTTATTTCGGCGGCTACACGCAGTTCTATTTGCGAATAGTCCGCTACGACAAGTTTCCGACCGAGCGGGGCAATAAAACACGCTCTGAAGTCTGAGGAACGCGGTATTTGTTGTATATTAGGATTGCCGCAGCTCATACGCCCGCTCCATGCGCCATTCTGTCCGTAATGTGGGTGAAGCCGTCCTGTGGTTGGGTGTATCATAAACGGTATAGGATAGAGAAAACTTGACAATGATTTTGCGGCTCTGCGGTAGGCTGATACAGCTTGTACCAACGGATGTTTCGCATATGGCGTTAAATCGTGTTTTGAAGTGGAGTTTGTTTGTATTCCGTTTTTTTGAAGCAAATTCAGTACAAATGGGTTGCTGTCAAAATTATAGGCGTAAACTGTATCTTCGCCAAATAAACTCATCTGTACTGCCGGTTTCCCCGTGTATGTATATAGAATTTCCAATGCCTCGTCGCGTTCTTTCACAGTTTCGGCAAGCAGTCTGTTCCAACACGGAGTATCAAGACAAATTCCTGTGTATTCCATTTGTGCAATAGCACTTACACATGAAAATTCAATCAGTGCTATTTCAGACAGTTTATTTTCATAAATTTTTCTGACCATTACCTCCCGTAATCTTAACAGAACGTCTGCGTCATTCGCCGCGTATTCAAACTGCGATTCGCTCAAATTGCCGCTCCAGTTGCTTTTCTGCTCGTCTTTCGGCAATATTTCGTTAAGATAATGTTGTGCCAGCGCGTCTAATCCGACGCGGGAAGCTCCACCTGAAGTCCGCAGCAACTGACCCGCAAGCATCGTATCAAAAATCGGGTAAGGATATACCTGTGCAGCCATAAAAAACTGCAAGTCGAATTTGGCGTTCTGAAAAATCTTAACGGCAGGTGTTTCAAGTATATCCTTAATCAACTCTATACCGTCCGGCAAAAAAGAAAAGCAATCAATGACAAGTACCGGCAGTCCGGCAGCCGCAATCTGAATAAGTCGCAACTTATCCGTGTGAGGGTCCAAGCCTGTCGTTTCCGTATCAACCGCTAAAACTTTCGCTTGTTTGAGTGAAAGTAAATACGGTATTATCTCTTGTTTATTAGAAATCTTAATAAATTCCACAAATAATCACCAAGTATATTATATAATGAAATCAACAAAATTACAATAGTAATTGACTTTTTTTATATTGTTATGATACACTATAGGAGTATGTAATATAAGAGGGGAGTTATTAATGATAAACAACAATATACTGACATCAAATGATTTTATGTTCGCGCCGTATAATCCCGGCATTGGAATTGACAGCGGCGCATTGTACCTTGCCACATCAAAAACGAATCCGCAAATTCAATATGTCATCAAATCCGAATACCCTGAACTTGCCTGCAATGA
>WQYZ01000310.1 GCA_009780985.1 Oscillospiraceae bacterium
CGCCGGGCAAGCCTTACAGCTGGAGCTGTGGGTATAAGATATACTTGTATTGTCAATATAAACAAAACACAACGAAATATATATTTATTTGACGAGGATGGCAAATGGTTCATTGAAATAGAGGACGATTACTAAATCCAAAACAAAAACAGAACGATTACTCGTCCGTTTCTGTGCGATAGTAAAATAATTATTCACTGATTGTATAATTATTTATTTCACTGGCATATAAGATTCCACCATTTGCGTAAATCAAGTTCAAATTTCTCATGACTATTTCATTATACGAAAATTTGTCTTTAAATAAATCCACATTTTCAACAGGTACTATAATAATCAAATTATTTTCTTTTGCCATTTTGGATAAAACAGAAAATAAAAACTCAACACAATGTAACTCATCATAGGAAAACCAAGGATAACATAATATCTTTTTTCCGTAAGCGATTCCTATAGCCGTAGAATATCTATATCTGTTACCAGACAACGACGAAATCTTGCGATAAACACGGTCATCTAAATCGAACGTATTTATTATTTCATTAATATCAATTCTTCTCTTTTTTTCGGCTATTTGTAAATGTTTTATAACGGTTTTACCGTGATGACCTTTAAAAAACCGTTTACGCTTATCCTCTCCCGCAATATAATAAGTTATTTGTTGTAATTGTTTGAGAGTAATTATTTTATCATCAAGGCAAATTTCTGTGCAGTGACCATTCTTACCAACTTTATCTACACAATACTTACCACTGCTTAACTGCCCTTTGCATAAAACATAGCTTAATCCTGCTCCGCATTCGTGCAATCCACCAGTAAGAAAATTAATTCCAGTTCTAAATTCGGCAGAAATAAAGAAGGGGTATAATCCTATTTGATTATTAGACACATGAAGGCGGCTTCCGAAAAAATTCATTTCTTTAATTTTTAGCGTCATTTAATGCACCCCGTACTTTTTAAACACATTATATAAATTTACCATTCTATTGGTTAAATCATCGTTTTGTACAAAATCATTATACCACGCCATTTAACGAAATAAAAGTGCTTATTGTAAAATTTATAAATATACCACAACATAAAATCTATAAATTATTAAACGTAAATAAGAGGAATTATGAGCAACATATACAAACCCTGCCCATATTGTCGGCAGGAAATACTGAAAAAACCAATACTCGAAAAACATCAGAATAGATATTCTATCCTATGCCCGTATTGCCTGTCTCACCGCAGTCAATGGGCGAAAACGATAGAAGAAACAATAATTTCGTGGAATACATATATACGCGAAGAAACGTAAAAATAAGGAGAAGCTATATGCTAAGAAGACATGATATATATGCGACATGCCCGTGGTGCGGCAGGGGAAAGACGATGGCGGACACGAGAGCCGATATACGGATTTCGTGCCATTGCTCGAACTGCGGGAAATATTACAAAGTAGATTTCAACACAATGCGCGTAGATAAGATAAATCCGAGGGCGCGTAAAAGACTAAGGATAGGAAAATAGCCAATAGCCAGCCAACATCAAAACAGAATAGATGAGTAGTTTTACTGACTGAGCCAACCGGGGTACATACCGCCTAAGTGAACTTGTTCACTATGACCAGATATGCTGTACGAGGCTGCGCAAGCTCACGCCCTTCTACAGACTTCGCGATATGGGAACCACCAACAAAGACCGGAGTAACGCTGGAAACAGTGTTGCTTTGCGGTCTTTTTTAGTTGGTAAAAAATGTCACAATATACGATGAAACCTCCATGTTTCCGGCGTTACCGGGCGCATAGGAGGATTTTTTTTATGTACATAAGACCTCGCTGTCGTTCGCCGCCGCACTCTCCTTTTTTCAAAAAAACGAAGAAAGGAGGGCAAGCAATGTCTAACGAAAAAGAGAAATTTTATAAAAACGAAGACTATGTTGTGCGAATGAAAAAAATCGACGGTATCGAAAAATATTTCATCAAATTTAACATGACTGATTCACCTGAAAATGAGATAAGCCTTGATATTTTCAATTTGTATTTTTTCGATGATGATTTAAGGAAACCGTTGGATAAACAACGTAACGAAAGTAGGCGGCATATTGCGGATGAAGATTTTGAATATCTCATTTTATCAAAGAAACTGATGAATTACACAGCAGAGGATGAAGATAGAGCGATAATCAAGTATGACATTGAAGCGGCATTGAAAACGTGTACGCCAGTTCAACAGCGAAGGTTCAAATTATATTACTTTCAGGATTATACATACGAAAAAATAGCCCGGCTCGAAAACTGTGATTATTCGTCTGTTAAAGAATCAATAAATGCAACTGTAAAAAAAATAAAAAAATATTTTTTTGATACCCCCTAAAACAGCTTAGTTCTGACCTATATAGTATGGAAGCAAAAAACGCTTCTTCTAAATAGTTTATACTCTTAAAATTGAATACACAGTATATCAAAAACATTCCGTCTGTGACCCCGATGAGGGGAAAGCGACAGAGTAACGCCGCCATGACCACCGAAAAGCGAGAGCGATAAACGTTTACCCTGACAGGCTTATTGGTACAGCCTGCGCAACGACCCACAGAATGGATACAATGATACTTCCGTCTTGAACACGTCACAGAATTGGACGGCTCGCCATCAGCATGGGGAGAGTGCGAACCTTATCCGTCGTCTTACACACGTCGGACAGGCTGGCATTATGATGTCTTTACCAAAGATTGTTTGTTATATTCCCAATGCCGGGGGTGCGAGCTGCAAATACGGCACGGTTAATTCACATTGAATGTTTAACCCATGTGCGGGGGAATTCACAATATAAATATAGCACTCCCCCGCATATTATTAAGCGTTCAATTTATAAAAAAACGAGGAGGCACAAAAACAATGAATAGCACAAAAATAAGGCGGGGCGATATATACTACGCCGACCTAAATCCCGTCGTCGGTTCTGAACAAGGCGACTGCCGTCCGGTGATTATCGTCCAGAATGACGTAGGCAACAACCACAGTCCTACGGTTATCGTAACCCCACTTACCCGCAACTTACGGAAAAACCCGTTACCCACTCATGTGGTGATACCGCAATCAAATGGGCTTGACCAAGATTCGCTTGTACTAACTGAGCAGATACGCACTATAGACCGCTCGCGGCTGGCAAATTACATAGGGCATATCAGCGACGAAATAATGTTGGATATTGACAAGGCGCTTGCCGTATGCGTCGGATTGGAAAAACGACGACCGCCGAACAGTGCTATACTTGTACTCAGCCTTTGCTCTCACTGTGAAGCAGATTTTAGAAACAGCGGGTATTTTGTCATCAAGAAAGGGTTTCAGGAAGTCGGCACGGATTGTGATATATGCAGGAATGGCGAAGGATTTTCCTTTGCCGTTTTTAATTTGTATGGGAAACGGGGGGATTTTTGAAATGGAAACAAACACGCAAGAGATATATTGTATCGTTTTCAAGGGCTATCCAGATATACTCGATGTCAAACAAGTCAGCGAACTACTGGGCGTTAGCACGAAAACCGTTTACAGGCTGCTTCGTGAAAATACGATAAATTCGCTTAAAGTCGGACGCGAATTCCGCATACCGAAAGTAAACGTACTGAGGTATGTCAAGATATTCGGTTCTGCGATATGCGAACAGGCAACAACATAAGTAAATTATTTGTTAAAAAATATGATATGGGCGGCAAATTCAGATTCGATGCGCTATAATGATGGTATGTCAATAGTGGGTGAAGCTATCTGCCGCAAAAACGAAAGGAGAAGCAAATCATGGCAGAATCATCTACAAACAAAAAAATCAAAGTATCAGGTCATTTGGAAGATGTCAGAGGCATTTTTCAAATAAAATTAACATGGACAGACCAAAAGGGCAA
>WQYZ01000311.1 GCA_009780985.1 Oscillospiraceae bacterium
CCGTTTTCGATTTCGATATACCACGGATAGTTGCGGGGTTTGCCGTCAGAACCGGTAGTTGAGCGTATTATTTTCAGCTTTGTCATTTTGGAATAACCTTTTTCGTCCGGCTGCCCGAATATCTTATCTGCGGCAAACTCAAACTTTTCGACGCCTGAATAGAGCCTGCTGAAAATATATTCCGCTTCGTCTGGCGATATGTTAGCCGCAACGCGGATTATATTGTCGCCTGTGCCGTTGGAGTAATCCTGCAGCACAATACCGATATTTGAGTAGATTTTTTTGCCATTATCGGAATCATCCGCCTGCGCATGTATATGAGCATATGTCGCTATCGGCGCGGCATTCAGTTTGTCGTTGAATTCAATCAGTTTTTTATCGGTCTTGTATACCGCTATCTGTCTTGAAATATAGGTTTGCTTGCAAACCATGTTATCACTATTGCTGATGTTATTAATGTTACTCATATGAAAAATTCCTCTCCGTACTTACGTACTTAAATAAATATTATAATTTGCGTATATTAATAAATATATGCTGCTATTGTATGTATCAACCCGGCAGTAAAGTCTTGCGTTTTCTATTCGTGAAAACCTTGAATTTGCAAGGCTTTTAGTTGGTTTAGTAGGCGCACGACTTTATTGCTGGGTTAATACCTCGCAATAAGCGAAGTCAGATTTACGGGCAGTTTTTTCAAATCCGTTATATCGAGAAAACCGCCGCCGTATATACGCTCAATGTTCTCCTTGTCGTCGCCGATGGCGGCGGCGAACATCGTCACGCCTTTGTTTGTGTATTTACGCTTGATTTCGCGCAGATCGGCTTCCGCTTCATCGCCGTAATACCCCGTCGCATACGGCTGACCGTCTGAGATGAGTATCAGCAGTTTCGTTTCCTCGCCGCGCGTAATCAGCCGTTCTGCCACGAATCTGAGCGCCGCTCCGTCGTGGTTGCTGTTCCGCGCAGACATATCCATCATTCTGTATATATCCCTGCCGTCGTACGACTCGAATTCGGAGTATGCGTACAATTCCACGATTCCGTTGTTTCCCGTAGAATGACCGTAAACTATGACCGGTATGCCGAGTTTCACGCAGAAATCGTAGATGATTATGCTTGCGTCCCGCGCCGATGTTATCCTGTCCTGGTCGTACATACTGTAACTCTCGTCAACCAGCAAAGCCACTGCGAGTTTTGGGTTGTCTTCCGGCAGACGGTTATTGCAGAATATCCGTCCGTCGTTTCTGTGAATCTGGGACGAATTGATGTGTTTGCCCCAGTATAGCCCTGTCATTTTGCCGCCGTCGCGTTTGTTTTTCAAAACGGGGTACACCTGTTCCTGCAGACGTTTCGACAGGCTTAGGAGCGGCGGTGAAATTAAATTATACTGTGTAATCAGATTTTTGTCCACGGGGTTCATATGGTTAATATGAACGTCCGCATTTGAGTATGCGCCGCTCCGGTTGATTTTATTCGCTTCGTTTCGGAGTTCTTTTGCCAAATCGTTTTCAAGCGTTTGGCATACCTTGTCTTTCGCGATTTCGTCAAGCATACGGTCAATATCGCCGTTTTCCGGCTCTGTACCGCCGTTTTCAGACGTTTCATCAGCATCGTCATCGGATGTTTCGTTTGATTCGCCGTTTTCTGGTTCCGATTTACCGTCTCCGGAGTTTTCAGAATCGGAATTTCTGCTGACAGGTTTTCCATTGCCGTTCGGTTTGCCGCCCGTTGAAACAATCTGCCCTGCGAGTTCTTTAAATATCCGGTCGATTATCTTTTCAAGCGTTTCTTTTAACAGTTTCATATCGGCTCTCGCGTTATCTATCAGCGGCTTTATATAACGCCATAATTTTATAATGATAATATTTGCCGCGTCGTACCTGATTTTAGCGTCGTCGTCATATACAGAATTGTCGATGTACGGCGCGCATTCGCTGAAAGTATCGAGGTATTCGCCCTCGTATGCTCCGAATGCGGTTATATCGCGTTTTATGCGGTATAGTATAAACATATTCATAAGTATGCTTAACCCGTAATATCCGTCGCCAATCTGTTTGTCTATCGGCGGCATCAATTTTACAGCCCTATGGTTGTTCATAGCCATGCCCGTTTTAAAACGTCCAGGGAACTCAGACCGCATACGCGACTCCACATATTCGTCTTCTAATATATTGTCTATTTTGTCCGCTGTACGCGCTATGATTCTGACTGCCGTTTCGTCCCTGACGGCGTATAAATCCCTGATTTCCGCAAGGCTGTTTTCGTCTTCCGGCGAAAGTCCTCTCGGCTCGTTCGGATACATTTTGCCAGCCAGAAGCGAATTGTTATACTCCTCCAGCAGCGTAAAATCGGTATACAGCGTATGTCCGATTTCGTGGGCGTTCAGTCCGACTATGCTGTCTGCGCGGCGTTTCCTTGTACGGAAACTCTGCGTAATCCGGTTGCCCGCATTTATGACTATATCAATATTATCCGTATAAGCGGCGAATGCATCCGGTCTGTCGTCCCACTCTGTCACGACGTTGCTTTTCCGCCCGTATCTGCCTGAAGCGTTTTCGGTTATACCGTTGAGATATGATGTGAAAACAGACGATGTAAACAGTTCTTTGTCGGTTATCGCCGTTTTCGTTTCCGCTATGTGTTTCCGTATCTGCGTATGCGATATTTTTTTCATTATGACCACACTCCATTCTATGCCGGGTATCTCGGCTGTAAACATGTCCTGTATATGTCGTCGCGGTTTTCGCGGTCGCCTGATACGGACGGCAGTATTGTGTATTTAGCTGAATCAATCACGCTGCCCGAAATCATATACGACTGCACCCACGCGATGAGTTCCCTCATTCCGCAGCACCCGTCGGTTATGACTTCCTGCCGGCAATGTTTCGCAATATCCTTTACAGTCTCAGCCATGAGCCTGACCGTACTCCGGTCTCCGCACTTTGTTATTTTCATAACCCGTTCGGTCATAGTGTCAATATCGGGCTCGTCAACGTCGAAGACTAAGTCCATGCGCGAAATCACCGATTGATTGAGTTTTTTGCACCCGCTGTAATCATTGTTTGTCGTTACGCATATGACGGCGTCCGGATGACGTTTTATTACCTCGCCTGTCGGCAGAGCGACTGTGTTGCAGTTGTCAAGCAGCGCGTTCAGCCCGACGAGTACGCCGGGGTTTGCGATGATTGACGGCTCCTGTATCTCGCAGACCCAGCCGTACCGGATCGCGTTCACAAGAGCTGTGTCGATGTACCTGAATCCCGGTTTGACGCTATTATCTGACGCATTTCCGCGTACCGTTTCAATCAGTTTGATATAAACGTCGTTTTCCGTTATACTTTCGTCATATATGCCGGTAAGCATATAATAAGCTGTGGACGGATCCATTCGGATGTCGTCTAATGTAGGATATGACACCGGTATTGCAGGCGTTTCCGTTCGGAAGTCTGCGTCTGTTTTCACGTCGGGCAGGATTTGTCCCAATAAATCGGTTATCTCGGTGTTTGCCGAGCATGTGATATACACATACGGCAGCCCGAAACCCGCCGCAGCTGCTCTCGCTCCCTCAGTCTTGCCTGTTCCGCTCGGTCCGCGCAGCATGAAGTTGCGCATCCTCAACGTCGATTCCGTCGTCATCTTCGCATGCCGGCATATCTGTATCACTTCGGGCGGTATGATATACCAATCCTGAAGCGACGGTATCATCTGCTTTTCAGCGTCTGTAAATTCCCGTTCGGATAAAGCGTATTTACCGGTAAAATCTGAATTTTCGACGGGTTCCTTCGTCTCCGGAGTCTCCGAAATAATCTCGAGTATCTCGAAATGACCAATAATCCTTTTCGTCGGCGAATATCCGTTTTTGTTCAGGGTCAGA
>WQYZ01000312.1 GCA_009780985.1 Oscillospiraceae bacterium
GCGGCAAGCGGCTTTTCGCTGCCAATTCCGATAAACTGCTCGATAGATGATAATGTTTCATCATCGGCGACGAACGACCTTTGAGTCCAGCAGCCGTTATAACTGCCGTCCGAGTAGTATGGTAATATATAGTCTAACGACCCTGTCAGCCATTTCATAGGTTCACAGTCCAACTTCTGAGCAATATAGTCGTACTCGGCAAAAAATACCCTGAACTCCGGCGTTACGCTGTCTTTCAAAATATTGTCTTTGTTGAAGAAAGTCAGCAGCAATATATTTTCGTCCGAGACTTTTTCAATTTGCCCGGAAATTATATACTCTATATTGCTCTCCTGAAGCTGTCTCGCGGACAGGATTATGGTTTCGTCCGCGGATTGGATCGGAATTTTGCGCAACAACTGTTTTTTCATGCCACATTCGCCTCCGTCTCACTCTCAATTTCATTGTCGGTGTTATCTTCATTTTCCGTTATATCATCAAATGTGAACTGGTCGTCAGATGTAATACCTTTTTCACCGACGGGACTGTCATCCATACCGAGCATAATTTGACCATCGGCAGGAATATTATTTACCTGCTGTACAGTTTTTTTCGCCGCCTGTTTTCCGCATTCGATTTTCTTTTTGGCAAGCTCTTCATCGCGTTTTTTCTTTTCTTCAGATTTACGGCGTTCAATTTCAGCATCATCGAGACGGTAGTAGTCCTCCGACAGTTTATATACATCGCCGTCCGCTACCCATATGGAATTTGCTCCGTTGGCAATGGTATTTCTGACTTGCTCGTAAATGTAACTGAAACATTTTATCAAAGTTTTATGTTCCTGATTCACCAAACCGGCAAAAGATGTGTCCGATTCGCATATTTTTCTGAGATGATTATATATTGGTATGGACGGCACATTCTGACCGCCGCTTGAATTGGCTTCGCGTTCGAGTTTGGCAACCGCCTGTGTGATTTTTTCGATTTCCGACATAACTGATAATGGATTTGTATTATCAAGCGGCGAAACCATTTCGGGAGCCATGATGACGTAATCTAAGCCAATATCATCTATTGACATAAATCTGCCGTAGAGTTCCGAAAATCTTGATTCTATATCTTTTTGCTTTTCGTCGCTGCCCGGAACATAGAGTGCGCAAACAACCTCTACTGTTTCATTTTCGGATTCCTTGTCTTCCCCGTCGCGGAGTTCGAGTATATGCCCGTATAATCCGGCATATACCGACGTTTCATTGCAGTAGATCTCCATTCCGATATGATAATCCTTACCCTCTATTGCCATACTTTGACATTTTTGATTTAATAACATAAATAAAATCCTCATTTCATTACAAAAAATTGTGAAAAGGCGCAATATATCCAATAGAAATTGATATATAATACGCCTTTTCCGTTTATATTAATTCATTACTTTCACTTTTGCTGATTTTCCGACGCCTGTTCCTCAATGGCATTTCTGCCGGTTATCATAAGCGACGCACCGTACTGTGATTCCCAAATGCGTATATAGCTCGACACCCGGTTCATCAGTTTGAAAAAATCCAAATCATTCAGGTTTATAAATACTTTGTTTTCGCTGATAAAACTCTGACTTTTACAGTATGTGCCACCCGTCTTGTTTTTTTCGGCTATACCCTTGCCGTTCTCACATTCGACGTACCACGGATAATTGCGGGGTTTGCCGTCTGAGCCGACAGTTGAGCGTATTATTTTCAGCTTTGTCACTTTTGAATAACCATTCTCGTCCGGTTGCCCGAATATTTTATCAGAAGCGAATTCAAATTTTTCAATGCCTGAATGAACCTTGCTGAAAATATACTCAGCTTCGTCCGGCGATATGTTAGCCGTGACTCTGACTGTTTTATCGCCGGTGCCGTTGGAATAATCCTGTAAAACTATGCCGATGTTTGAGTATATTTTACGTCCGTCCTCGCCGTCATCAGCCTGCGCATGTATATGCGCGTAGGTTGTTATCGGCGCGGCATTCAATTTATCGTTGAACTCGATCAGTTTTTTATCGGTCTTATATACCGCAATCTGCCTTGATACATATGTGGATAAACTCGCTTGCGAGTTTGTATCATTACTATTATTAATATTACTCATAAAATTTACTCCGTTCTTTCTTAACTTTATTTATATATTATTATAATTACTTTGTTATTTTATATGACTTGATATGAGAGAAGTCAGATTCACAGGCAGTTTGTTGAGGTCAGTTATATCAAGATAACCCCTGCCGTAAATTCGTTCTATGTTCTCCTTGTCGTCGCCGATTGCGGCGTTGAATACCGTTACGCCTTTATTTGTGTATTCGCGTTTGATACTGCGTAAATCGTCCTCAGCCGCCGTTCCGGTATAACCGATTGCGGACGGCTGCCCGTCTGACGTCAGTATCAAAAGTTTTATATCCTCGCTGCGCGTCATGAGCCTTTCGGCGACAAACCTGAGAGCGGCTCCGTCGCGGTTGCTGCTCCGTGCAGACATATCCATTATCCGGTATTTATCTTTCATATCGTATGAATCGAATTCGGCGTATGCGTATAACTCCACATCTCTGGTGCCGTATGACGTCGAATGACCGTAAACGATGACAGGTATACCGAGCTTCACGCAGAAATCATAGATTACTATGCTCGCGGCTCTGGCGGATGTTATCCTGTCGCGACCGCCCATGCTGGCGCTCTCGTCAACAAGCAGCGCAACGGCAATATCAAGGCTGTCTTCCGGCAAGCGTGTATTGTAGAATATACGCCCGTCATTTCTGAAAATATGGCTTGACTTGATATGTCTGCCCATGTACAGTCCCGTCATTTTGCCGCCGTTAAGCTTGTTTTGCAGAATCTGACTTATCTGGTCCTGCATACGCTTTGACAGCAACAGCAACGGCTGTGAAATCGAGTTATACTGTTCAATCAGCTTGTCATTTACCGGATTTATGCGGTTTACCGTGATATTTACGCCTATGTGGGCGTTTCCGTACCGTATGTTATCGGCTTCTGTCTGCAGTTCCGCGGTCAGTTCGTCCTCAAGCGATTTCTGGATTTTCTCCTCAGCAATTTTGCCGAGCAGACGTTCCGTATCATTCGCCGCAGACTCATACCCCGCGCCGTCGTAACTGTCATTCCGTATGACTGAACCATCCGAACCTTCGTCTATGCTGTCTGTCTTTTCAGGCTTTATACGTTCCGTTTCGTCGTCTGTGACTTCCTGGATGGTATTATTGTCGCAATCTGTTTCAGAATCGCCGTTTTTCGCAGTCTCGTTTCCGAGAGCCTTACGCAGTAATTCCTTCGCGGATTCAACTGCCGATTTATCATATTTTTTCAGATTGCCCCTGACAGGTTTTCCATTACCTGATGGTTGTTTCCCGCTTGAAACTGTCTGTTTGTTTAACTCATCAGCCAAACCCTCAATCAGTCTGTCGAGACTGCCGGATTTATTTTTTCCCTCTTTTGTCACTTTGTCAATCAATGGTTTTATATACTGCCACAGTTTGATTGTGATGATATTCGCCGCGTTGTACCTGACGTTTACATCGTCGTCATATACTGCGTTGTCGATAACCGGCACGCAGTCGTACAGAGAATCGAGGTATTCGCCGGTATAGCCGCCAAGGTTGTTTATATCTCCCGTCTTGCAGTATTGCACAATCAGATTCTGCATTATGGCGAAACCGTGATACTCGTCTGCTATTTGTTTCTGTATCGACGGGACAAGCTCCGGAAACCTGAGATTGTTCAGCAGTATGCCCGTTCTAAAAACGCCCGGAAACGCATGGCAAATCCGCGCCTCTATATACACATCCTCCAGGATATTTGCGATATCCTTAGCTGTTTCGGCTATGACTCTTACC
>WQYZ01000313.1 GCA_009780985.1 Oscillospiraceae bacterium
AATAATTTTGATTTTTTTAAAATATCTGAATTTTTGGAGCATAATAAAAACATAAAAGTCGTATTTGTGCAGAAATCTAAAGGATATAAAGACAGGGCAACTATGAAATCCGAAAATATTGGGGAACTCGTGAAACTTGTCAAGTCGATAAATCCCGATATATATATAGTCGTCGATAACTGCTACGGCGAATTTGCCGAGGAACACGAGCCGGCATATTACGGCGCGGACATGATAATCGGGTCGCTTATCAAAAATCCCGGCGGCGGAATAGCGGAGTGCGGCGGATACATCACAGGCACAAAAAAAGCTGTGGAACTCGCATCGTACAGATTAACTTCGCCGCTTGTGGGAACGGAAGTCGGGGCGTCACTCGGCGCGACGCGTAATATATACAAAGGCTTATTTTTCGCTCCGCATATCGTTGCGCAAAGCCTTAAAATTGCCTGCCTGACTGCATACGTTTATGACAGATTAAATTTGGGTTATGAAGTCAGTCCAAAATATAACGATGAACGTTATGACATAATTCAGACAATCAAATTTTTTAACGAAAATAAACTGATAAATTTTATAAGAGGCATACAGGCGGGTTCAGCGATTGATTCAAACGCAATACCCGAACCGGACGATATGCCCGGATACGACAACAAAATAATCATGGCGTCGGGGTCTTTTACGCAGGGTTCGTCGATAGAAATCTCCGCCGACGCGCCGATTAAACCGCCGTATATCGCCTATACGCAGGGCGGATTGACATACGAATCAGGCAAATTGTGCATAATGCGGGCATTGGAAAATGAGGATATATAAAGAACATTTTTCAACAACGAGGGTTAGAGCAAACCGGGAGCTGCGGTACGAAGTGCTGTCCTTGATTATATTGAGTTCTTTAAAACAACATCAAAACTTACTGGTAAATTAAATAAATATCTGCGGGGTTTACGTATTTTAGCAATTCTTTTTTTATCGCGCGAACCTCCTCAGACGGAAAGTATAAGTAATAATTTCCACTTTCTATTCTTTGGAGCAAAAACCAACTATTGCTATGCGGCGAAATATATTTCAAATTTCCCACTTTCATACCTCTGAATATCAGACTTGTATATTCTTCCTCTGTATCGTCATCGCGGCGGCATATTGCGTCATATAAGATTGTGTGTTGAGCGCCAAGTTTGAAATGCTGTAACGCGGCGTCATAATCTTTTTTCTGAATGTTGAAATCGCAAAGGTGAAGGTGAGCGTGGCTAAGTTGATCGCTAAAAGAACCGAAATTCCCGTCTTCACATAATATATTGATTATATCAATCACTTTGCTTTGCAGCGCCGCAACTTCATCGGGATTATATGCTGCGATTTCGCCGTCAGTGAGGGTGCAATTATAGTTCAGATACATAATTTCTCTTAATACAGCTCCCATATCATTTACAATTTGTTTCTGTTTATGCCTGAATTTCTCTGTACCTTTGAGTATAACGCCGAGTAAATAATCACTGTTTACACCATTGCCCGGCAGTTTATTCACCAAATCCATGGCTTTTTCGTTTTCGCCTATGTCGCAATACGTATAACAGAGATATTGTATCGCAACGTTTCTTACTTTATCATCGGTACATTCTGCAAGGATTCTTTCGCAAAGGGAAATTATTTCTTCATTTAATGCTTTTTTATCTGTTTCTGCCTTTGTGTTCCACGCAATATTTCTAAGGGTAAGAGCAAGATTTACCATTAATCTATAACTGTTCGGATATTCTTTCAATGCGCCGCGAAGTATTTTTTTTGCTTCTTCATACTGGCTTTTAAAAAGGTAATTAAGAGCTTCTTTTTCAATTTTTTCAATACGCTCCTTTTTTAAAGTAATATCAATCCCAAGCAGTACGTCCGCCGAAATGTCGAATATATTCGCGAGCATGGGAACAAGCGTTATGTCGGGCAGCGTTAAATTTGTTTCCCACTTTGATACCGCTTGTGTTGATATGTTAAGATATTCGGCGAGTTGTTCCTGTGTCATATCTTTTTGCTTACGCAGTTTTTTTATTGTTTCTCCGATATTCATAATAAATTCTCCTCTGTTATAATTTTTTATAATATTCAAAAACGTTTTTGTGAAACTGAACTTGTTCAGTATTAGTATAACAGAGAATTTTTACTTATGCAATGTATTGTTGGTTGATATAAAATCACTTGCAAGTTGATTTTTTGCGAATTGATGAATCTAATAAACGGAAAACTGTCAATCGGCCAAAATATAAATAACCTACATATCCACTACATATATCTCACTACGTAGCTAATGTTTTTACTTTATAATAGATCTGTCCGGAAACTGTAGGGGACGATGGTAATCGTCCCGTAAAATCACGGGCGGATTACCATCCGCCCCTACGTAAATCGGGGTTTCCGGACACGTCTAATAACATATAATATAGAAAAAAGACAATAATTATAATAATTTTAACATATAAATATCCAAAAACAGAAAGGCGAGAAATCATGGCAGATAATACTAATACGGCTGTTAAATTCACGGAAGCGCAGGAAAACGCAATAAACGCACAGAATTCCACGCTGTTAGTCGCGGCGGGCGCAGGGTCGGGGAAAACGTCGGTTTTGACCGAGAGAATAATCAAAAAAATCTGCGCGGGCGGCGAAAATTATAACATCACGGATTTTTTGGTCGTCACGTTTACAAGAGCGTCCGCGGCGGATTTGAAAAATAAAATCTCGAAAGCGATAAATAACCGGCTTTCGGTGGAAATCAACAACGTGCATTTGAAAAGACAACAGATTTTACTCGGCAGAGCGAGTATCAGCACAATACACTCGTTTTGTCTGGATTTAATCAGGTCTAATTTTGAAAAGCTCGGTATTCCTGCCAAATTCAGAATGTTTGACGAAAACGAGTTGTCTCTGAAAAGACGCGAAATTCTCGACGAGCTTTTGGAAAAGTATTATAACGCCGACAGCGAAATCTATAAAAACGATGAAAAATTATTCGGCTATCAGGCCTTCACTTCTTCGCTCGAAAATTTTATCGGTTCGCGTGACGACGAAAATATGTACGCTGTGATTTTCAGGATATACGATAAAATAATCTCTCAAACAGAGCCGTTTAAACTGTTTGATATGCAGATTGAAATCATGAACGAGATAAACGACTTCGACAATTCCGATAACAAAGGAGGATTTTTTGAGACTAAATTCGGCGCGATTATAAAAGACTCTATCGGCGGGAAAATTGCGGAATGTCTTTCGGAAGCCGAAAAAATGATTGGGAAAGTACAACAGAGTATAGATTTAGACAAAAAATACGATGCGTGTTTTTCAAATATTTATAATTTTTTCTGCAAATCTGACGCAATACTAACCAAAAAGTTTGGGACATACGACGATATTTATAATCTCTGCGAAGAATATGAGCACGTCAAAGTCGGAAACAACAAGCTGAAAGAAGATTACGAACTCGAATTAAAAGAGCATCTTGACAAAAAAATCGCTGTCATACGAAAGACAATCGCAGACATACAAAAACTTTTCTCCCATGATTTCGCGGATATAAAAAGGTTTGCGGAGACGTATAAAAAATCGCTTATTATTCTGTGCGACTTTATGCGCAGATTTGACGAAAATTTAAAAGCCGAGAAAATGCGTCTGAAAACTTTCGATTTTTCGGATTTGGAGCGTTTCGCCTATCAGCTTTTAGTAGAGAAAGCCGGCGATGACGGCGAGATTTTCGTCACTGATTTGGCGAGGCAGGTCAAAAGCAATTATAAAGAAATCTATATCGACGAATACCAGGACACAAACAAACTTCAGGATATAATATTCAAGGCAA
>WQYZ01000314.1 GCA_009780985.1 Oscillospiraceae bacterium
TGAAAATCGAAGGCTGCATGGTAGTGGCCGACGCCCTCAACTGCCAAAAGGAAACGGCAAAGACGATTATTGAGGGAAAAGCGGACTATCTGCTGGATGTGGAAATGTAAATCTTTACATTTCGACGTTAATGTAACGTCCTGCATAATGTTAAGTTCCAATAAAAAGCCTCCTTTCTGACAGCAAAAACGCATTATGCAACTTTACATTAAAAATAGCCGAGATGAAGTAAGTCACCTCGGCTGCAATAACTATTTGTTGATTCAAATGAAAGTGTCCAAAAAGTTCATTAAGTCCTCTTTCTCATCAGCAGTATAAAAATCCGTGCTATCGGGGATGGTTTTGGATGCTGCGTGTTCCACGGCTCTACGGGTGACCTCTGGATTGGAAGTCAAATATATCTGAGTCGTTTCAACGGAAACGTGGCCGAGTATATCTCTTATATTAAAAATATTAACTCCAGAGTTTATCAAATGTGTGGCTTTGCTGTGCCTGAGTAAATGCGGATGCGCGTTCGGTTCATATTCGCTTGGATGTTTATCTTTCAGTTGGTCGGCGTATTTACGAAGAATGTACCGCACCCCTTGGCGAGTGAGTTGCTTCCCGCTGCGGTTTTCAAAAACAAAGTCATCATTATCGCGCTTATAGAGTTTGATATATTTCCGCAAGATTTTCTCAGTTTCGGGCAGAATCATGATTTCGCGGTACTTGTCACCCTTGCCGTGAACGTAGATTCTGCGCCCTTTATCAAATTGAATATCAGAAACCTTCAAATCAATCAGTTCCTGTACACGGCAGCCAGAATCGTAGAGTAGCGTCAATAGAGCCAAGTGCCGAACGCCGTCTTTATCGTCGCGTTCTATCGAGTGAAGCATATGCTCAACGGCATCCTCCGTCATATAGACGGGCGGACGCTTTTCGGTATTGGCGACATCAATCTTCAAAATGCGCTCACAATGAAAAGCGTATTCCGGGGCACTTTCCATAACGTACCCAAAAAACGACTTCAGGTGTGCAAGCCTGACATTTCTTGTTGCCGGAGAGTTTCCGCGCTTGATTTCAAGCCATTTCATAAATGCCAAAACACATTCACGGTCAACGTCGAGGAGTGCGACTTTCGTTTTTCTGTACCCCGAATCTTTCATATAAATAAGCAGGAGCCTAAACGTGTCGCGGTAGGACGAGAGTGTGTTTTTGCCATAGTTCCTCTGTCCGACCATATATGAAAGAAAATATCTCTGTGTATAAAATGACAGACTATTGTTCATCATCGTTTACCTCCGGTATGATTTTTCTTAACGGTTCTTGTTTCTCAAGAAGTTCTTTGTAACTGCTTTCAGTGAAATGGATATAGCTTTCGGTGTCACGAAAGTCTACGTGCCCGACATAAGCCGCGAGAATCGGTACAGCAGTATATAGATTCATTCCGGTTGCCAGCATCTGCTCCAGACTCTTTGAGCAAAACGTGTGGCGGAGCGAGTGAATGTTGGGGGTTTTGCCATCTTGCCGGAATATTTCCGCAGATACGCAAAATTTCCGAAACATCGCCCTGATGGTAACGTAACTATACGCCCCTCTGCTCTTCCCCGAATTGAACAGGAACTCGCCGTCCGCATTTCCGGCTATATATTGCCGTACTGCGGAGTTTAGACTGTCAGCCATTGGCACGTATCGCGATACGCCATTTTTGCTGTTGACTATGTTTAGAACCCCATCGTTGCAAAAAATGTCCGAACGGCGCAAAGCAAGCGCTTCGCTGATTCTTATTCCTGTACCTATCAGCAGTCGAAGCAAAATCGGATATATTTCAGTATTACGCTCCCGGTGTTCCCATCGCCGCAGATTATCCACAACATTTATCAGCCGTAAAATCTCCTCATCACTGAAAATATAAGGGCGGAACTGACAGCGAACAGGTCGCGCGTATCGTTTGGGAATCCGATAACATTCGATTCCGAGCATAGTAAGGAACGCCGAAAATTGGCGTAAATGATTAATTCTTTCGTAGCGGGTCACATCGCTGACCGCCGGATTCGGAGCAAGAATCTCTTCTGCCATTTCTTGCGTGATGTTTAACGTTCCATAACTGTTAAGCGCGTCATTAAGCCCTTTCATCCGCGTAATTGCCGAATGCGCAACTTTTTCGCCTTTGCTGCGTTTGTATGCGATGAACTTTTCAAAATACGGTTTAAATATGCCGTCTTGGAATCTTTGCCTCTCTTTCTCAGTTACCATATTTAGGCACCTCCAACGCGGCAGCCTTTAGATGTTTGATGTCAGACCACACATACTGTTCGGTTGAAACAATTGTTGCGTGTCCCAATATTGGAGCAATCTCGTTGATTGGCACACCGTCCGCAAGAAGGTCGGTCGCCAAACTTGTACGCATTGAGTGGAATCCGTGGTGTTTATTTTCTGTGTTCACTCCCGATTTCTCGAAAAACGCGGAAACCTTTGAACCAAAGTTGTCTTTTTCGGAATACGGAATATGCGGATGAAGATGGCGCAGGAAAATGTGCGGGTCGTCTGATTTAGGTCTGACATTTTTCAAATAATCAAGGACGGCGAATTTAACCTCATCTATTAACGGCAATTCCACAAATCGCCCGGTTTTCTTTTGGTTAAGGCTGACGACTCGCTTTTGCCAGTTTATTGACGAGAGTTTCATTTCACGAATATCGCTCACCCGAAGCCCATAAGCCACCGCGAAAAGCATCATCGCGTAAATCGTCTTTCCCCATTTTGTTGTGCGGTCAACTGAATCCATTACCAATTTCAACTCGTCCGGCGTGTAAAACGATGCTAACCGCGTATTTTTTCGATTGCGGTAGCCGCTCAGCGGCGGAACGGGGTCGAATGTCAACTCAGGCCGGATTTTCGGGCTGTTAAGAAAGTTCCTGAGTATATATGCCGTTCTTTTACTCCGATTCGGTGTGTTGTTGGAACAACAGTTCAAATAGGAAAGAACGTGTTCTACTGTCATGTTAGAAAGTCCGGTAATCGCCTCCGAATCCAGATAACGCAGAAAAGGAATTACAATAGATTTTTTTGTGCGAAGCGACGATACATTGTTGTCAATTTCAAGAAGCCATTCTGAATACCGTTCCCAACATTCCTTGAACACCCCGGAATACGTTGTTTTATTGTAATAATACTCGCGCTTCGGTTCGCTCCCGGCAAGAATATCTGTCAGCATAAGCAAAGTACGCGCTTTATGCCTCCGCCACGCCGTCTCCGGGTGCTGAAACGGCGGCTTCAGCGTGACTTTCTCGTAGTATTCACCGATGATGTCTGACACGCTGCCCATTGCATTAGCTGCATAATCTTTCAGACCGTCAAGCACACCAGAATAGTGCCTGACAGATTTTTTGCCATAGTTCGCTGTCACATACGACTTCAACTCATCTATACCAGCGTGAAGTTCGCATTGAACAATTGAATTGGTCATGATAAATCCTCCTTGTAAGATGATGTTTATATCATAACCAATTATTATGTCGTTTATTTTAATGTAAAGTTGCATAATGCGTTTTTGCTGTCAGAAAGGAGGCTTTTTATTGGAACTTAACATTATGCAGTACGTTACATTAACGTCGAAATGTAAAGATTTACATTTCCACATCCAGCAGATAGTCCGCTTTTCCCTCTATAATCGTCTTTGCCGTTTCCTTTTGGCAGTTGAGGGCGTCTGCCACTACCATGCAGCCTTCGATTTTCAGTAGGTTCAACAGCTCTCGTACTGCCGGGATTTCGTTGCTCTTGTCGTAAACCGTTTGCTGACCAAACGTTATGCCTAGCTCCGCTATATGCGCGCTCACTATATGCA
>WQYZ01000315.1 GCA_009780985.1 Oscillospiraceae bacterium
AAGTGCCGGCGGCAGCGTCTAATACGCAATCGTCTTTTGTCATATTCATTCTTTGCATGGTGTCATCATAAGCTCCCTTGCTGTAAGCAATATGGTTTTGTGATTGCGTAGTAAATGATTTTTGTATTTCGTCAAGATTTTCTGGTTTCATAATATCCTCCGCAAAATTATATGGTTTTTCTGTATATTTATTTATCATTCAGATTATTTTTGATATATTCGTTAAACGCTTGTTTGGCAAACAACAGGACTTTCGCGTAAATGCGAATCACAGCGCGTAAATGCGAATCACAGTTAATGAACAACGTAAAAAATTTGCACCAAAGCCCTCTTTATGAAAGAGGGTGGCACGCGAGAGACAGTAAAGTTTCATAAATTACGTTAGACCGCGTGACGGGTGTTTGCGTACACGGCACACAAAATCAAATTTCACAAACACCCGTCGTCGCATTCAATGTTGTCTTGCAATTTCAACATTGTTCGGCGACGCCACCCTCTTTCAAAAGAGGGCTTTGGTGCGCCAATCCATGATTCGCATTTATAAATTTTGCATTTTATACCCGTTTCAAAACATTTGCGCCTAAATATAAATTCCGCATTTTATATTCGTTCGGGGTTGTAATTTTTAATAATTTCCTGTCGTCTTTGTCAGAAGCGTTAAACGCATATACAGGATACGGCATTTTATATTTATCTTTCATAACCCATTCAGGAACAGATAAATTGTAATCATTCGCTAATTTATGAGCCGCCGCCGCAAGAGTGCAATACTGTTTTTTATCAAGTATTCCACCGGCAGGCTCGTCAATAAGCAATAAATTTTTTTCTTCATAATCCGCTTCACGAAACTCATCTATAAAAGTACATATCGCAAATATATAATCAAATTCTTTTGAAATACACGGCACTTCACTGATTTTCATATCTACGCCCCAATCAACCTCTCCACATATGCGAGCTTCACGCATACGCACAGCGCATCAACCGCCAGCTTTAAATCGCCGACTGACGGAAAAGTCGGAGCGATTCTAATGTTGCTGTCGTATGGGTCTTTTTTGTACGGATACGTTGAACCTGCGGGAGTTAAGGCAACCCCGATATCCGCCGCAAGCGCGATTGTTTTTTTAGCGCAGTTTTCAGGCACGGACAGGCTTATAAAATATCCGCCGTTCGGGTTAGTCCATTCGGCGATATTTGTACCGCTGAGGTTTTTCTCAAACCCGTTTACCACAGCGTCAAACTTCGGTTTTATAATTTTTCTGTGTTTTGCCATATGCGCTTTTATCCCGGCTTTATCTTTTAAAAATAAAACGTGGCGGAGCTGATTTATTTTGTCGTTCCCGATTGTTTGTATAAACATTTTGGAACTTATATATTTTATATTTTTTTCGCTGGCGCATACTGCGGATATTCCGCCGCCAGCAAAAGTTATTTTGGATGAAGACATGAAAATATAAATCATGTCTTCTTTTTTATTTTTTTTGCACTCGGCAAAAATATCAAGTAAATTATCGCCGTTTTCGGTCAGGTCGTGGATAATGTACGCATTGTCGCAGTATATTCTGAAATCGTCTGCGGCGGGAGATAAATTTGCAAGCCTTTTAACGACCTCGTCAGAATAAGTTATACCGGTTGGATTGGAATATTTAGGCACGCACCATATGCCTTTTATCGACGAATCCGAGCCGACTAATCGTTCGACTTCGTCCATATCGGGACCGTCGCCGTTCATTTTTACATTAATCATTTCAATTCCGAGATATTCGCATATGGCAAAATGCCTGTCATATCCCGGAGAAGGGCACAAAAATTTCGCTTTTTTATCCCCTTCAAGTTTGCTCCACGGGGTTGCGCCCTCATAAACTCCGAAAATCATAGAGCGCATTATTGAATCGTGCATAATATTCAGCGACGAATTGCCGCAGACTATAATTTCGTTTATATTGTCCGCGCCTATTAATTCCCTGAACAGTTCGCGCGCTTCGGACGTTCCGTTAAGTCCGCCGTAATTCCGGCAATCCCCGACTTCTTTTGCGTTATAGTCAATTTCGCCTAAATCTATTTTAAGCAAATCGTTTGATAAATCAAGCTGTTCTTTACATGGATTGCCCCTCATCATGTTTAACTTTAAATTTTTCGCTTTGTATTCCCCGTATTTTTCTGTTAATCTTTTCTTTTCTTCAAGCAGTTGATTTTGGTTAAGACCGGAATAAATATTGGACTCTGGCATAATTTTTTCTCCTCCGATACAAAAATATATAAAATTATTTTAAATTTTCACGATAATAATAATATCACGATTTTTCAATTCAGTCAAATACATAAAATTTATATTGCAAATAAATTTTTGTTATGCAGAGCTTAGAATTCAGCGTTCCCCGCTGTTCGTGGAAAAGCGCACACGTCGCGTATATTTGAAACGCCTGTGAGATACATAACAAGACGCTCAAATCCTATGCCGAAACCCGCGTGTTTCGTGCCGCCGTATTTGCGGAGTTCAAGATACCACCAGTAGTCTTCCTCTTTCAGATTGCAACGGTGAAAAGCCTCGATAAGTTTGTCGTATCTTTCCTCTCTCTGCGAACCGCCGATAAGTTCTCCCACGCCCGGAACAAGCAAATCCGCCGCGGCGACCGTTTTATTGTCGTCGTTCATACGCATATAAAAAGCTTTTATTTCCTTAGGATAATCCGTCACGAATACCGGACCTTTGAAAACTATATCAGTCAGATATTTTTCATGTTCGGTCTGTATATCCATACCCCATTTTGCGGGATACTCAAATTTCTGACCGCATTTTTCAAGAAGATTTACAGCGTCTGTATAAGTTATGCTCCCGAATTCGGCTTTGACTATTTTATTTAATCTATCCAATAAAGTCGTATCAACAAACTGATTCAAAAATTCAAGCTCTTCTTTGCAGTTCTGCAAAACGTAATCCGTGACGAAAACCAAGCAGTCCTGCGCGACGTTCATATCGTCCTGCAAATCCGCAAACGCTATTTCCGGCTCAATCATCCAGAATTCTGCGGCATGTTTCTGAGTGTGCGAAACTTCAGCTCTGAATGTCGGTCCGAATGTGTAAACGTTCCCGTAAGTCATTGCGAAACATTCGACGTTTAGCTGTCCCGTGACTGTCAGATATACTTCTTTGCCGAAAAAGTCTTTTGCATAATCGGCAGGTTTTTCTAAATTGTCTAAATCTAATGTTGTAACCCTGAACATATCGCCCGCGCCTTCGGCGTCCGCTGTAGTTATCAGCGGCGTGTGGATATAGACAAAGTTTCTTTCGTTGAAAAATTTGTGTATTGCATAAGCCGTCACGGAGCGTATTCTGAACACAGCCGAGTACAGATTCGTTCTCGGTCTGAGATGCGCTATTTCACGCAGGAATTCCGGCGAATGACGTTTTTTCTGCAACGGATATTCCGGAGTTGAAGTTCCCTCGATTTCTATTTTTACAGCGTTCATTTCAAACGGCTGTTTTGAATCGGGAGTGAGAATAATTTTCCCGGTCACGGCAAAGCTCGCCCCGACATTCTGCGACGAGATTTCACCGTAGTTATTTATATTCGCGCTCTCGAACACGACTTGCAAACTTTTGAAAAAACTGCCGTCGTTAAGTTCTATAAATCCGACTGCATTACTTGCCCTTATAGATTTCGCCCAGCCTGCGACTGTGATTTCTCCGGCGTTATTATATTCGAATTTCTCCGGAGATTTATATATATCTTTGATTTGTATGCGTTTCATTTTGATTCATATCCTTTCTTAATTTCTTGATTTTTTATAAAATAAAAACGCCCTGCAACGAAAC
>WQYZ01000316.1 GCA_009780985.1 Oscillospiraceae bacterium
GCAGACTGGCATACGAAATCTGCGGGCGTATCTTTTGAAAATGGCAGTGGACGGCATGGTTGTCAACCTCGATTTATCCGAGGTCAACGAATGCTCACGTCTGCTACGTAATATCGGAAATAACATAAATCAGCTTGCGAAACGCGCCAACGAAGGCGGGAATGTTTACACTGACGAAATCGCCGACGTTAAAGCACAGCTTGGCGAGATATGGGAGCAGCAGAATAAAATCATCAGAAGCCTCGCGAAAATTCTGGAGGTGGTCTGATGTCAGAATTGAAAATGTTTACGATGCAGGACGTCAAAACAGAGCAGGTATCATAGTTGTGGGAACCGTACATACCTCGTGGGAAAATCACAATTGTACAAGGTGATCCGGGCGACGGCAAAACCACTTTGATGCTGGCGGTTGCCGCCGCAGTCACAAACGGAGACGCTCTGCCGGGCGGCGTTGCTGATGTTCCCGCAGACGTAATCTTTCAGACGGCTGAGTACGGACTCAACGACACAATCAAGCCTCGCCTTGAATTAATCGGCGCAGATTGTTCCCGCATCCATGTCATTGACGAGGGTGAGCAGTCGCTCTTCCTCGCAGACGAACGAATTGAACAAGCTATCGTCAAAACCGGCGCGCGACTGATTATCATCGACCCAATACAGGCGTATCTGGGCTGAGCAGATATGCACAGCGCGAGAGGTATGCGTCCGCTGATGAAATCGCTCGGCGCGGCGGCTGAACGTACAGGCTGTGCTGTCGTCATCATCGGACATCTGAACAAGAGGAGTTTCGGAACGAAAGCGCAGTATCGCGGGCTTGGCAGTATAGACATATATGCTGCCGCTCGGAGTGTGCTTACCGTTGGCAGATTGGGTGAAACTATGCGCGTCGTCGTTCACAATAAATCGAACCTATCTCCAAAAGGTGCGCCTGTCGCTTTCAGTTTTGATTCTGTCAGTGGTTTCAGCTGGCAGGGTGAGTATGATATTAATGCTGAGATTTATTTAAAAATAATCCGCGCCAAGCAAACGGCGGTCAGCTTGAATCCGCAAAAGTATTGATACGGACTATGCTTGCGAACGGAGCAGTCGAAGCGGAAAAGATTATGAAAATGGCTGAAGAGCAAGGAATATCATTACGGACATTGAAGCGTGCCAAATCCGAACTCGGCGTAAATTCCGTGAAGCGGAATGACAAGTGGTACTGGGAAATGCCGATAGAAACAGGGTTTACAGACTATGATGAAGGGTGCCAAGAGTGCCAAACGCCCTTGGCACTCTTGAATGAGGGGGCGATGTAAATGGCGACGACGTGGATGAAAGCGTTGCACCGGAGTGGCGGCAGTATTGCCGCCGCTCTCGACAGGACTACCGATTATATCGAGAACCCAGAAAAGACAAACGATGGTGAACTCATTACCGGTTTCGAATGCGACCCATTCACAGCACAGTCGGAATTTTTATTTTCCAAGCGGTTATATGAGCAAAAGACCGGACGCGATCAGGGCAAAAATGATGTGATTGCCTATCACATCAGAATGTCATTTAAACCCGGCGAAGTGACGGCGAAGCAGGCACTGGAGTTGGGGCGAGAACTTGCCATGCGCTGGACGAAAGGCAAACATCAGTTTATCGTCGCCGCGCATACAAACACAAAAAATCCCCACGCACATATTGTATATAACTCTGTAACACGGGACTGTACTCATAAGTTTCAGGATTTTAAGCGTTCGGCGATTGTTCTGTGCCGCGTCAGCGACCAGATATGTCTGGAACATGGTTTGTCGGTCATTGAAAATCCGGGGAAATCGAAAGGATATAACCGCCATGAGTATCTCGGCGAACAAAAACCATTGACTGCCCGCGAACGACTTTGCCGCCTGATGGATTCTGTCCTTCCTGATTGTAAAGACATCGACAGCTTCATATCTGCCCTGAAAGCGGCGGGCGTTGAAATAAAGAGCGGGAAACAGTTATCGTTCAGACTGCCGGACAGCAAAAAATTTACACGGCAGGACACGCTCGGCGAAAATTACTCCGAAAATGCTATTCTGGAGCGTATCTCCGGCAAACGCATTGTTACCGCGAAATCTGAACCAAGTGTGCCAACATTAAAAAGAAATAAACCAAGCCTGCTCATTGATATTCAGCAGAAAATCCAAGAGGGCAAAGGCGCTGGCTACGAACAATGGGCGCGAATATTCAACATCAAAGAGATGAGCCGCACTCTGCTTTTCCTGCAGGAAAACAAAATAGACAGCTATGACGAACTCGTACAAAAATCCGCCGCCGCGTCGTCTACGTTCCGTGAGCTTACCGACAAAATAAAGGCTGCCGAAAAACGTATGTCTGAAATTTCTGAATTACAGAAATATATCGGTCAGTACGGAAAGACGCGCGAAGTTTACAAACAATATTTATCCGCGAAAAACCGCGGTGATTTTTTCGAGGAGCACCGCGCTGAGGTTACACTTCATATGGCGTCGAAAAAATATTTTGACGGTCACGGTTACAATAAAAATAACAAAGTGCCGAAAATTGCAGACCTCAAACAGGAATATGCGATATTACTTGCTGAGAAGAGAAAATTATATTCCGGCTACCGTGCCGCGAAAGACAATATGATAGCTCTGGCGACGGCGAAAGAAAATGCGTCGCGTATGCTACATATCAAACCGGAAGCGCGGGACCAAGATATTCCACAAACTTACAAACGCCGCAATCACTCATACGAGAGATAGGTTTGCGAAGCAAGCCAGCAGCAGACGCGAAAGCGGCTTAAAGAGAATGGGCAAAAGCCCATTCTCTATCGGGGGTTTAGGGCGATTGAGCCACCAACAAGCCGGGATGTGCAGGGCATTTTTTCAAAAATGCACGCACATCCCCATGCTTGCTAAAAATACTTCTCTACGGTATATTGCGGGATTTCGATATAATTGGAATTTATTGAATCACCATATAACATTATAACATTTCAATAAAGATATTACTAATGAAAACGTCTGTATATATGTTTTCTTAATAAAAGATTTACATTTATAAAATTGAATGTGTATGCGGAAACATATATAATGTTTACATATTTTTATTACGACTCACTCAAATAAAAATCGGATAGGTATTATGTCATGAATACCGTAATTCCAGAACAACAGGAGGGGTAGTATGGAATACATAACCGCCGCCGAAGCCGCAGAAAAATGGGGTGTTTCGCTCCGGCAGGTTCAGCGGCTTCTGTCTGCGGACAGAATACCGCATGCCAAAAGATACGGGCGGTCGCGGCTGATTCCCGCCGATGCGGAAAAGCCCGGCGACCCGCGCAGGGAAAAGGAAGCACCGCATAGATCCATGTCATCCGATTTTGATTACATTATCATGGGTACTTGCGCACCCGGACCGCATGACAACCCCGATGCCGTGCTGGATGACGTAACCGATGAACGGCTGCGGCTGCCGCAGATAATCGACCGCGCTTATTTGCGGGGCGATTTTGAATATATCAAAAGTTGTTATCAGATGACCGAAGGGGACGACGCAGTGAGGCTCCGCACCAGCAGCGCGGCAATTTCGGCGGCAATCAGCACAGGGGATTATCCTTTTTTTCTGGAAACGGAAAATTACTTAAAAAACATCGTTCAAACTGCGGACAGCGAGAGAGTAATCGCTTACGCCGAGCTATGTCTTTCCTCCGCATACACGGGCGCAATCGCGCCGCGCATGGTTCCAGACTGGCTGAAGGACGGCGATTTTTCCGCGCTCCCGCCGCAGACGAGGCTGTTCGCC
>WQYZ01000317.1 GCA_009780985.1 Oscillospiraceae bacterium
AAGCGGTGGAACGCAAAATCATACGCGACGCAGATATCACTATGGAAGTTCAGGATGTTGAAAAATCCTATGATAATATCCTCGCCGCGCTTGCGCAGTATAACGGCTATGAAGCAAGCAGGGATATGAATAGCGATTCCGGTGGTTTGCCGAGAATAAGCTCGACGCTGAAAGTCCCCGCAGATAAACTTGATACGTTTATGGGCGATATCCAAAAAGAAGGCAAACTTATAAGTTCGTCTATTTCGTCGTCCGATATAACGGACCAGTATTACGATTCGCAGACACGGCTTACAAATCTTGAAAAAACCCTTGACAAGTATTACGAATTTTTGGCAAACGCCAAAACTGTAGATGAACAGTTACAAGTCACAAATTATATAAACGATTTGACAACCCAGATTGAACAGTTGAAAGGCAGTTTGCAACGCTGGGATTCCCAAGTGAGTTATTCGACGGTTACCCTTTCTTTATACCGTCCGTACGAGGCTCCGAAACCGGAAAGGGTAATAAAATGGTCGTCGCTTTCATTAGGCGATATGGGCTGGCTTATATCAAGCGGATTTGTCAAAGTCTGCAACGGAATTTTCAGCGTGATTCAATGGATTCTTATCTCGGTTGTAACCGTCCTGCCCGTTCTTATCCCTTTGGCAGTCGTGATATTCTTTTTGGTAAGACATAATAAGAAAAAGAAAAAACAAAAAAGTTCTCAAATACAGGCAGAAACGCAGATTATGCCGACCTCCGATGTAACCACAAAATCTGAGAATAATTAATATTTTTATATTTATTTTTCTTCTTTGGCTTGACTTTTTTACTTTTTTATCTTATTATATATATTATTGCCGTTAAAATATATCTATCTGCGCAGGGTATCCAAATCTTTATACCCGGATAAAAATTTTATTGCCCTCTCTACGGCGTCTTTTGAATCTCCCCACGGTTCGTCCTGATACTTGTAGTCGAATTTTTTGACAAACCAAGAAATGTCCGCAAGAAGTTTTTCACTGTATGCGACCATAACTTCTTTGCAGTTGCCGGCAAAATCGGGGTATAATTTCTTTGAGAGGGTATATTCTCCGGTATATAAAAGCGCGGAATAGTGAGGCAGACAGAAATACGGCTGTTTCAGGAGTTTTTCTTTAAATTCTTTCTCCTGTTCCCATAATAAAACTGTCGTTTCAAGCATTTTACTTGAAAATTTTTCTATTCTGCCGCAGACATAGCAACTCTCTTTCTGTTTTTCGAATTTTTTATTTTTGGGTGAAAGATTAAATATCCCGCCTCTGAGCGTTTTAACTATATTCTGCGAGAGATGGCTTTCAATCATCAGCGCAAGCGGGAGACGGTTTTTCATATTAAACATCATATCGAAGTGTTTGCCGCAGAAACCCTTTTCGTTCGTTGTGATTCTTATATCCGGCTCCATCATAGCCGCGCCGAGAATTGTATCAAGCTCAATATCCTCGAGTTTTTTGTAAATCGCGCAGATGGGACAGCCGGAATGACCGGCGTTCAACGCCGCGTCAAACGCTTCGTTTACAGGTATTGTGTATATTTTTTCAATCATAAGAGAATAATTCCTTTTGTTATATAAAATGTATTTATTATAATTGTAAAATAAAAATTTAAAATAGTCAAGGATTAAAGTTTAATATTATGAATATTTTTGAATCAGAAAATAAAATAGTTATAGAAAATTTAGAGCATTTTAATCTATCCGATATTTTTGACTGCGGACAGTGCTTTAGGTTTAACAAAATTAATAAAGCAGGAGAAGATGACGATTTTGAGGGTGTCGCGTTCGGCAAATACCTGAGGGCGTTTCAAAAAGACAATAAAATATATTTTGAAACAAATCTTGAAGACTTTAATAATATATGGCGGGATTTTTTTGACTTGGATCGGGATTATAAAAAAATATTCAACACGCTGAGGCAGCAGGACGAAATTTTAAAAAAAGCATCGGACTTCTGCCCCGGGGTGAGAATTTTAAAACAGGAGCCGTTTGAATGTCTTATCTCTTTTATATTCAGTCAGCAAAACAACATACCGAGAATAAAAAGAATAATAGAAAGACTGTGCGAAAATTTCGGCGAACCCGTCTTATATAAAGACAGCACTTATTACAGTTTCCCGTCTCCCGAAAAAATCGCAAGCCTGACTCTTGAAGAATTGGACGTGCTGAAATCGGGATTCAGGGCTGAATATATACTCGACGCGGCAAAAAA
Source organism: Oscillospiraceae bacterium (assembly GCA_009780985.1). Classification (GTDB taxonomy): domain Bacteria; phylum Bacillota; class Clostridia; order Oscillospirales; family WRJC01; genus WRJC01. The sequence goes on from WQYZ01000317.1 coordinate 2,232, forward strand.
AATAGTATCCGGAGAAATAAATCTTAAGTCCGTATATAATATGACGACAAAAGACGGGGCGGAATATTTAAAGCAGATAAGGGGAGTCGGAGATAAAATCGCGGCGTGCGTCATGCTGTTCGCCTACAACAAACTCGACTCTTTTCCAATAGACGTCTGGATAAAAAGAGTTCTTGAAAAATATTATCCCGCAGACTTTTCGCCGCAAAACGGTTTCGGGGAATATGCGGGTATAGCGAATGAATATTTATATTATTACGAAAGAAAACAATAAACCTGTATTTGTAGGGGCGACTCCGCGTGGTCGCACGTGAATTTGACTTGGAGGCGTATAATAAAATTTATGATAAAAGACCAAAACACAACCGTAGCGTATCACTGCCCGTTTTGCGGAATGCCGATATTAAACCCGGTAACGATGTTTTCTACGAACGGAAACCTGATAAAACTTAAATGCGTATGCGGAGGAAGCGAGCTTGTTATCCATATAACAAAAGACAAAAAAGTTAGGATAACCGTGCCGTGCATAGTCTGTCCCAATTCGCATTCTTTCACCGTGTCGTCCAATATATTTTTTGAAAGGGAACTGTTCGCTTTTTCCTGTACATTCACGTCAATAAATATTTGCTTTATAGGCAAATATGCAAAAGTATATAACGCAATCAAAAAAAACGAAGAGGAACTTCTTAAAGCTTTCGCGCAGTATGAAAACGATTACTATCCCGATATACCAGATAATTCAGGATTTACCGCATCTTTTCCGGGAGACAACGATAACGGGAATAATCACAGTCACGAACACGATCATGATAATCACAGCCATAATAAATCGGGAATAGATTTGTTCAATCCCCTTGGGAATTTTGAATATCCTGACGATTTGGACGATCTTGATGAAACCGAGTTCTGGAATTTCTGGGACGACGGGCAATTCGGCGGCGACGATACAAACGATATGGAGGATATATATTTATCCGAAAACATGTCTGATAAATCTGATAAAGCCGGCAAAAAATATAAGAGAAAAAGTAACGAGCAAGGCTTTGAGCTTTATAAAACTGGAGATATTGCGACACCGCAGAACTACGTTTCAGCTTTGCAGCGAGACAACCTTAAAATCCCGAAAAACAAGAAAAGCAATACCGCTGAGCAGGCTCAGCATAAAAGCAATACCGCTGAGCAGGCTCAGCATAACAGTTTTAAATTTGTAGAAATAGACGGAAATGATTTCTCTAAAATAAAAATCAAAAATTATCCGATTATTTTACAGATATTAGATGTTGTGTCAAACTTATATAAAGAAAATAAGATTTTCTGCAAATGCGGTCATTTCAACGGTAAAATAGCCCTTTGGGAAAATTCCGTTCATGTCGAGTGTAAAGACTGCGCCTCGCAAAGAGATATAAAATCCACCACTATTGCCGATATAGAATATATTGCCGAATTAGGCGAACTGTATCTGGATTTTGATTGAAACAAGTAACACTCCCTTTTGTTCTAACATAATATAATAACAGAAGGGAGGTAT
>WQYZ01000318.1 GCA_009780985.1 Oscillospiraceae bacterium
CGACACACTGCCCTGGAGCGTTGATGTATGTGCACAATTATTTGGCGGCATACGAAAAATACTCGTACATTGAGTACATAACGAAACTCAGGCTGTACAAACTTGTGGAGGACATCATCATGTACAGATATTCGCCTTGCGCCAACGTAAATTCTATAGACGATATACTCGGCATGGGCAAACAGTATCTGAAAATAATGCAGGAAATAGACGGCGGGTATGCTGAACTGGCAATCGCGCAGAAACTGACGCACGCAAATATACCGTTTAACGCCGGTTATCTGTGCTGGGTCAGGGATGCATTTGGGTATGACGCCGTTACGGCTATAGACTACACAACATACGCTTCGCTTGAACGGATTCACAGATATTGCTCGCAGTATGCTGATAGATTCAATGATTTCAGGCATGTATTCACACTCTGGAAAGATTATATCAGCTCGTGCGAAAAATTGGACTACGACCTTACAAACGATTTCGTGCTGTTTCCGCGTGACCTGAAAAAATCCCATGATATGGCGTATAAGAGAGTAGACACGCTGAGGAAGAAAAACGGCAAAAAGATACTGAACAATATGACGAAAAGATTAGCGGGCTATTTGGCGGAACTCAGCGAAAAATACACTTTCGAGAATGACGAATACGCCGTGATTGTGCCATCCAATCTGAACGATATTGTGAAAGAAGGTCACGTTTTGCACCATTGCGTCGGCACATATGCCGAGCGGGTCGGCGGCAGGGAAACGGTAATTCTGTTCATTCGCCTGAAGTCGGATATCAAGACGCCGTTTTACACGCTGGAAATGCAGCATAACAAAATCATACAATGCCGCGGCAAAATGAACTGCAAAATGACTGCCGATATAAAATCGTTTGTCGATTTATTCGAGAAACGCATATCGTTATCAGCAGATAAACAACACGCTACGGCAGGTTAAAGTATAACATACAAAAATGATTAATTAAAATGATACAGGAGTTTTTACTTATGAAACAAATAGGAAATTTAGCACTTGCTTGCGCAAGAAAAAACAATGTTTTGTTCCAAATCCTCGACGGACATATTAACGTCCATGTAGGATGTGGACCGGACAAGAGAGTATTATGCGCAAATTGGAACGATGATGAAAAGATAGCAGAGATAATTTACGAATTGAATTTTGGCAAATACAAAGCTGACAAAGTGAGTTAAATTATTTTTATAATAAAATTATAATGTATGAGCTGCCGTGACTCTACTTTGAAAATAATATGTTTTCAGGTAGGTTCGGCAGCTCTGAGTCAGGAGGAAATATGCCAGCAAAATTAACAGGTATAGCGGAGCAAACCCGTGAGCATCGAAAAATTATTACTAAAATGATTGAGAAAGCCAGATATAAATACGGCAGACATACCATATGGCGCGATTTTATCTATATGAGCGCGGCGGCATTGTCGCAGACTATGGATTTCAGGCAGAGCCGGGAGGACGAATATCTCAGGATAATCAACTCATATGACAAGGCAACGCAGGATATGTTTCCGGAGATGTTTGGCGAGTTGGTATTAGCTTTCGAGGAAGAAAGTTTCGCCGATATACTCGGAGAAATATATACTGCACTGGAACTGACAAACAAATCCAACGGACAGTTTTTTACACCCTACCACGTGAGTAAATTAATGGCGGCAATGAGTTACAACGCGGATTCATTATCTGCGGAAATAAAACAAAAAGGGTATATAACCGTGAATGATCCTTGCTGCGGCGCCGGAACATTGCTTATTGCATTTGCGGATTACTGCAAGGAATGCGGCATCAATTATCAGCAATCAGTGTTATTTATAGCGCAGGATATCGACCCGGTAACCGCACTCATGACATATATTCAATTGTCTCTTTTCGGTATGTCGGGGTATGTCATCATAGGCGATTCGTTGCTAAATCCGCCGACTGTTCCAATGCGGAGTGAATGCGATATTTGGTATACGCCGTTCTATTTCGTACATCGGTTCAATGTCAAAGCGCAGAAAGACATTGCAGTCATGACAGAAACAACGGATAGTGGTATTGTCAGCGCAGTTTCTAAGCCGAAGCAGAAGGGGTCAGTAAAAATAGCACCCCAAATGGATATTAACGTCACGTTACATGAATCGAAGAATGGTCAGTTTGAATTTATATTTTAAATAGCAGAATTTTACATAAAAAGCTCAAAAGTTCATTTTGGGCTTTTTTGTTTACCCCAGCGATGTGTACAATATTGGATTAACAGGCAAAACGCAGTGAAAATTTACAGAAAAATATATAACTTCGATGGGATATGTTGTATAATTAAATTTGAAAATGGTGTTATAATTTCAGGGTAAATATGTAAAGTGATTAGTGAAAGAGTAAAATAATGTTAAATCTCGAAGTAGTCGGTCAGGGTGCGACGACAAAAATATACCGCGACGGCAATACGGCGATTAAACTGTATGAAAATGCTCCGCCCAGTGAAGTGGAAAACGAAGCAATGCGTCAAAGATTCGCTTTCGATGCGGGACTGCCTGTTCCCGCCGTTTTTGGCGTTCGCAGACTTGGCGAAAATGTTACGGCTCTTGATATGGAATACATAAACGGTCATCCGCTTATGCGCCCCGGAATGGATAAAGACGAACGGAAAAGTGCGATTCATTCTTTAATCAAATTGCAGTGCATGGTACATAAAGTCCATGCGGACGGTCTGCCAAAACAAGCCGACTGTCTCGCATGGAAAATAGAAAATTCAAAATATATAGGCAAACCGCTCATAGACAGATTACTCGATTTGCTGAACCGATTGAATGACGACTCCGATAATTTATGCCACGGTGATTTTCACCCGTTGAATGTACTCTATAACGGGACAAAGCATTGGATTATTGACTGGGTGGACGCGACTGCGGGCAGCCCTCTCGCCGATGCCTGCCGGACATACCTGATATTTCTGGAGCATATGAAACGCTCGGCTGGTATATATTTGCGCGTTTTCTGCAAGGAAACGAGCGTGAAATCTGAAGATGTGCTTGCATGGCTGCCGGTAATTGCCGCGGCGAGGCTGAGTGAGAACATGGACGATAAATCGAGAACATGGCTGTTGAGTTTAATCAAAGAGTAGAAGAAAAGTATCATGATTCGGATAGCTAATATAGGTAATGGGAAAATCAATCTGTAATAACTGAATCTTACAAAATTAATCGGTTTTTACTGATTGGCAAAAGTCCCATTCTACCATCGGTTTGAGACTTATGGGGTAAGTGTAGATATACGGGAGAGTGGTATGGATGGTAATATCGGTTATCATTTTGGGCGTGGGTCACATAGGAATACATCTGCAACATTTAAAGCAGCAGAAAATCAGCGATGAGTAAGATTGGAAAAAGTTGAATGAAAAAGAAAGATATAATCGAATACTGCCTCACATTTCCGTCATCATATGAGGAGCACAGTTATGATTTAATCAAACCTATAACAAAGAATTAGAAAATAAAATATATAATTTTCGGGAGGTACATATGAAAATTGAAAAAATAGAAGAAAAGATAATCGACGAACTTACATCATACAACAAAGCGTATAATAAAGTCGATATTTACACTATTGAAGGGTTAGAATACCCCGTTATGCTGAGACAAAATACGCTGGACCAATTTGTCGCCAATGAAATATTTGAAAACCGGTTTTACGATGTCAGTATGAAAAACAGCCGACATTACAGCGATTACATCGAAGAATACAATGTAAGA
>WQYZ01000319.1 GCA_009780985.1 Oscillospiraceae bacterium
CTGCTTCACTGACGCGCTCCAGCGGCCATAAACCATCCACCCCAGCGTCTAATAACAGCGGCACCAGCAAATCAGGATTGCCGTCGCTGTCCACAAACATATATTTTACGCCGTTTTGCTTGAAAAAATCCACTAAACGCCTCATATGCGGATATATAAACTCTTTGTATGTGTCCGGACTGAGCAGAGGTCCGTTTTTCATCGACATATCTTCGTTGAGCATGACGTAATCCACATCGGTTTCCGCTAATATCGGTTTCGATATTTCGATTGTATAATCGGCGATAAATTCCATCATTTCGTGCATAAGCATAGGTTCGTCATACCATGCGTAACTGACCCCTTCTGTGCCCATCCATTCCCGCGCAAGCCAATAAAAACCTAAGGTACTGCAATTTTCGCCCAATACAAGCACATGCTCGCGGTTTTTCCAGCCGGCAGCTAACTTGCTTTGCCAATCCGCAGGGTAACGCTCGGGCAGCGAGGCGACATACCGCTTTTTCAGTTCCCGAAAACTGGCTGTATCAGTTACGGGGAAACTCAGATATTGATCCATACAGGCGCGCATTCCCCCCGAAGTCCCTTCTTTTAAAGCTCTTGTCACTACTCCGTTTCCGTGCCGTATGATTTCATATTCGTCGTCTTCTTCAAGAACCGTATATTCAAATTGCGGTATCATACCTAAATTCAACCGTACATACTCGCGCGGAGTCAGATGAAAATAATTCTCTCCCCAAAACCAGTTCCAAGTCAGCTGTGAAGTATCAAGCCCCTCAGATTTCCAGCGTTCCGCTGTTTGACTCCATACTCCCGCTTCATAGTTAGGCACAGCATTTACCGGTTTATATTCCATCACATTCAAAAACTGCTGTCTTGTGTTCATTTTTTCAGTGGTGAACATAATATAATACACCTCTTTCCGTTTCAATATTACGCCATATGCTCAAGCATTTCTTCCCGCACTTCATAATCAATCAAGCCTTTGATTAAATAGTTATATATTTCTTTGATTGAGTTGCGTCCGAGCATATGTCTTCCGTTCATTGTACAGCCGCCCGCAATATGTGGAGTTAATACAACGTTTTCCATAGAACGGAATGGGTGGTCTATTGCGGGCGGTTCGGGATCGGTCACATCTAAACATGCCGTAAATCGCCCTGTTTTAAGTTCTTTTACAAGCGCATTTTCATCTATCAGCATACCGCGCGCCGTATTGACAAGCAATGCGCCGTCTTTAATCATTGGTATATTTTTCGCGTTCAATATGTGTCTGCAATCCTCATTCGCCGGGGCGTGCAGAGACAATACGTCGCTTGTCTGTATAAGTCCGTCTAAATTCATAAGCGTAACGCCGAGAATTTCAGCTTCTATTGATGAAAGATACGGGTCGTATATATTTATATTGCATTTAAACGGCTTCAATATATTTATAACTTCTTTTCCCACGTTTGACGCTCCCACAATGCCTACATTAAGATCGTCAAGGCGTTTTGTAGTAAACTGACTCATTTCGCCTCCGCCCCAGTTGCCGGACGCGGTGAGCAAATTAAAACGCCACAACTGTTTCAGCGAGGTTAGTATCAATGCCAGTGTCGTTTGAGCGACATCTTCAGCTATAATTTTAGCGTTGCTTGTAATACGGCAGCCGGATTTCCAGAAATTCGGCGTAACAAGATTTTTCACTGCGCCTGCGGCATGGGCAATTAATTTAAGTTCTGCCGCATTTTCAATGATTTCGTCTGAAAATTTCGGAGTCCGCCAGCATGATATGCAGGCTTGCGCGCCAACGAGCATATCCGTCATAAACTCCGGCGTTATTGCTGCGGGAAGTTCCGAAACCGGATTAAACTCCGCAAAAGATGCGAGAAAATCTAAATCACGAATATCGAAAATACTGTTTGCCAAGTCATGCTCGACAAGAATTGCCACTTTATAATTTTTTTTCATTTTATATTGCTCCTCCCGACATATTCTGATTTATATTATTTTATATGACATCCCGTAATTTCGCCGAAGTACATACGATGATAATCTTTATTGGGATAATTTGATTTATCCATATTCCCGTCTTTAAAATTTGAGGGATTTATATCCTGATAATATACTTTTTTACATGTTATTATTATATTTGCCTCTTTAAACGATATAATTTTATTCTTAACTTCTTCTGTCTTATCTACTTCCGAAAAATCAAATGCAGTTAATCCTGATTCTTCGATTTTCTTGGTATTTCTCCCGCTCTTTGTTCCCAAAATATTCAAAGCCTTCCTATAATCTCTTGAGAAAAACGACAGTGTAAAATAATCCGCTTCTTCCATAAATTCATATGTATAGCGGACCGGTCTGATAACGCACCACGCGACGGGTTTACCCCACATAATTCCAACGCCCCCCCATGACGCCGTCATTGTATTGTATTTTCCGTCCGTTTTGTCTTTTTTTGCTGTAATTAACATCCATTCGTCATCTATTAATTCAAATATATTATCAGTTAATTCTTTTGGCCTCATTGATTTGTACTCCATAAAATACACCCTTTCAATATTAAATTAAGTTTATAAATTAATGTTTTGTTTATATTATTTAAATATCCTGTCTTTGATTTTAGTTCTGTCAACAGCGGCGGCGATTGCGGTAAAAACCACAGCGCTTGCCACAGCTTGCCCTATATTCCCGTATACGTCCGTCAAAGCTCCCGCAAACCCGTAAAGGATTAAATATGTAATATAATAGCCTCCGACCGTTATAAAAGACGCGATTATTATCGCTATAAAATTTCTTCCGCACAGTACTTTCGACTTTTTACTCGTGAAAACTCCGGCTATGCACGCTTTTATAATAAATGTCGGCACAGCGTATATCGCATAACCCGACAGCAAGTCCGAAAGCGAACCGCCTACCGCTCCGGCAGCTAAAGCATACGGGAACGGCAGACATGTTGCCGCAAGATATATAAACGCGTCGCCTATGTGATAATATCCCCCGATCGACGGAATTCTGACCGTCATAGTTGTAATGCAGATAATTGCGGCAAATACCGCCGTGTATATTATATTTTTTAAAACGGCTGTCGATTCCGAAACTTTAACTGTCGTTTTATTTTTTTGTTTATTCACTGTATTATCCTTATTAAAAAACATACGCATAACTCTGCGGCTTTTTATTTTTTATTTGTGTTAAAATTAGAAAATACTTAAACTCCATAAAATATTGTTTTAATCAGTTCACTGTCCGGGTAATTAAACTTGCCAATATCGCCAAGAACTTTTGCTACGTCGTATTCAATACTTATTTCCTCAAAAGTAATATCATCATCTACAAATAGCATTCCGGCGCGGGCAACATTTTTATCTTTCTCGGGACAGCCGAGCGAGCCGCAGTTTATATAATATTTATCGCCTCGAAAAACGGATTTTTTATGTTCATGACCGTATAAAATAATGTCTGCGTCAATGTATTCAAACATTTTATGTAAATCGTCAGGATTGGGATTTCGGGGAGATTTTATATAACAGTTGTTTTTATCTATCGGATAATGAGAAACATATATGCGTGTTTTGTTTATCGTGAGCAATTCTTCATATTTTAGACGGTCAATAAATTTTTTAGATTTGCCGCTTAAAAGGTTATGCTCCCATTTATGATGTTCCATTTCATTTAAACTCATATTTTCGTCGTTAGGAATTTCCGTCGGCATACCCTCAATTAAATATTTTTCATGGTTGCCGCGAACACAG
>WQYZ01000320.1 GCA_009780985.1 Oscillospiraceae bacterium
CCTGAACCTCCTGCACTTCGTTCGCGGAATCAGCTTGGGCAGATAGTCGCTCTCTCCGTTGAAATACGCGCACATAATTTCCCAGGGTATCTGAATTATACAGTACTCGTCGTCATTCTCCGCATCATAATAGTAGTATTCGCACTTGCTGCATTTTACCTTTTTCATCGGAATTACCTCCATTTTTGTATTGAAATTCTGTTTTCCCAGCGGGGTATCCTCGGGTGAACGAGGCTGCGTCGCCACGCGTCGCCACCCACCCAAAGATAGTTCCCGCCGAGAAATAACAAACGCCGTGCATGGTGAACCCATACACGGACTGTAAAATCAAACATAAGCACTTCAAAAATATCTATTGACTATTCGTTCCAAATGATGTATAATATGATAGTGCAAGTGCGGAATCATTCCGTTGTATTGGGTGGTTCGCTCACCTTATATAGACCGTAGGGGTGTTTGCGGCATTCCCTGCGGTTGCTTGCATTGCATTTCATTATTTCTCTATGCTTATTTTAACTCATTTTTATCGTTTTGTCAAGAGATTAATGAAATTTTGTGTAAAATTTTTTGGATATTTACAGCTGTAAAAATTAAAAATAAATTTATGTATTGAGGATATACACACGCATATGCAAAATTACGAATTGACAGCGATATATACGGAAACAGGATTTGTGCCGGATAAAACTCCTACAGACGAAAAAAACGTTCGGCTTGATGAAAAATTATATAATAATTTCTTTGAAAAGCCGTATGAAACATTATATGGGTTTTGTTTTTCGCCTGTCTCGCAGTCTGCGGCAGAATCAGTTATATTCCTGTCAAATATAGCAAAACGGTTTATCGAAACAACGCTTAACGACAGCAATTTGGAAATCTCGCGCAAGGCGAAAACCCCCGACGACAGGATATTGCTTGAATTACTTCATGAGGTTCCGTTTGCAATCGGAATCGAGTTTGTAAATATAACATGGTTTCGCGGAATTTGGGCAAAATTGTCTGAATTGTTTGACGCGGATATTGCCTTATGTCCCGGAAGCGAAGCAATCGCAGATTATATAAAAGCGAAAAGCTCGGAACTGAATCCCGCGGGGCGCGTGTTTTTTCACTTAGTCGAGCACAAAGGCGACGATTATCCGTTTGCGTTTCTCGCAACTTACAGCACCGGAGACAGAGACCGTGTAAATCACGTCCCTCTGAAAAACGCTCTGGTCGAACACAAAGACAATCAGGAAAAAATGCTCGTTTTATTGTCTACGGTGAGCAAGGCGGCGGAAAAAAGCGATTTCATTTCAGACCTTGTGGAGACTGGCGAACTGTTTTCGCCCCTGAAATTCGGCGTAAAAGAGGCTTATATATTTTTAAGCGAAGCCGGGATTTACGAAGAATGCGGCATATCGTGCCGCATACCCGACTGGTGGAAGAAAAAGGCGAAGTTGAGCGTTTCGGTCGGAAGCAAAGAGCCCGCCGCAGTCGGACTTCAGGCGATAATGGCGTTTTCGCCGAGTTTCTTTCTGGGCGACGTCGAACTCACCCGCGAGGAAGCAGAAAAACTTTTATCAGATTCCAATGGGCTTGCGTTCATAAAAGGCAAGTGGGTGAACGCCGATAAAGACCGGCTTCAGGCTGCGCTTGCCGCATTCGACAAAATAAACAAAACCGGGGATATGAGTTTTGCCGAGGCTATGCGGCTGCAGCTTGGGATTTCAGATATTCTCCCGGAAGACCAGTCGGACGAAGTTGAAATCACAAACGGCGCATGGCTGAACGGCGTTATCGACAAACTCAGAAGTCCGGCTAAAATCGACGATATTGCGCCGCCGAAAGATTTTGCAGCCTCTCTCAGAAATTATCAGCAGAAAGGCTTAAACTGGCTGAGTTTTGTCACGGATTTGGGATTCGGCGCGCTGCTCGCGGACGATATGGGTTTGGGCAAAACCGTGCAGGTTCTGGCGTTGTTAAGCTGTCTGCGGGATAAAAAAATCAAAACTCTGCTTGTAATACCGACTTCGCTTTTGCAGAACTGGAAAATAGAATCGGCAAAATTCGCGCCTGATTTAAGAATAAAAATAATCCATTCCGTCGATTTGGGCGTTTCGGGGATAAAAAACTTTGATGTTTTCGGCATAAATGAAAACGAAGCCGATTTATTCATAACGACTTACGGAATGTTGTCGCGGCTTGAGGATTTGCAGAAAATCGACTGGGATTTGTTGGTTTTAGACGAGGCGCAGGCTGTTAAAAATCCGGCGTCCGGACAAAGTAAAGCTGTAAAACAACTTAACGCGAAAAAGAAAATAGCGATGACCGGAACTCCGATTGAAAACAGATTGTCGGATTTGTGGTCGATTTTCGATTTTCTGAATAAAGGTATGCTCGGGACGAAAAAAGAATTTGACGCGTTCTCAAAACGCCTGAAAGACAACGCGGGAGGATATGCCAGACTGCGCGAAACTATATCGCCGTTTATCCTGCGAAGACTCAAAACAGACAAAAGCGTTATATCCGATTTGCCTGATAAAATAGAGAATAAATCTTATACTACTCTTACGAAAAAACAGATAGTTTTATATGACGGTCTTGTAAAAGAAATTGAATCTGCTTTGGACGTTGCCTCGGGAATATCCCGCAAAGGTTTGATATTGGCGAGTATTATGAAATTCAAGCAGATATGCAATCACCCGGCGCAGTATTTGGGACAGTCGGCATTTGATTCCAAACTGAGCGGCAAATTCGACAAACTTTCTGAAATCTGCGAAACGATACGCGAAAAAAGAGAGCGGGTTTTAGTGTTCACCCAATTCAGGGAGATGACAAAACCTCTCGCAGATTATCTCGAAGAAATCTTCGGAGAGCCGGGACTTATTATTCACGGCGGAACGCCGGCAAAAAAACGCGGCGAATTGGTTGAAAAATTTAACGGCGCGGAATATATTCCGTTTATGGTTCTATCGCTGAAAGCCGGAGGCGTCGGATTGAATCTCACGGCGGCGAATCATGTTATACATTTTGACAGGTGGTGGAATCCGGCAGTCGAAAATCAGGCGACAGACAGGGCTTTCCGCATAGGTCAGAGCAAAAACGTCATGGTTTATAAATTTGTGACAAGCGGCACAATCGAAGAAAAGATAGATTCTATACTCGAAGAAAAAAAGAAGCTCTCAAACGACGTTATCGCTGAAAACGGAGAAAATTGGATTACAGAGATGTCAAATTCGGAACTTATGAATATGTTTAAATTGGAAATATAACTGATTAAAATAAAAAATAATTGGGGGAAATGATATAAAATGTCGTGGGGATATTATGACTATCATTATGAAACGATAGCCGAAAAAAAAGAGAAAGCTCAAAAAGCTCTTGAAAAACTGAGGAAAAAAGATAAAGATATTTCTCCAGTAGTGATTTCGGGGAACAAAATCGCCAAAAGTTTCTGGGCTGTTTCCTGGAACAAAAATCTTGAAAGCTACGCCGATTATGCCAACAGAATCGGGCGCGGAAGTTCATATGTAAAAGGCGGAATGGTGCTCGACCTGAAAATAGAAGAAGGGCTTGTTAAAGCCGTAGTCATGGGTTCGAGAACAACTCCGTACGACGTAAAAATAACTATCCAGAAAATGCCGCAGGATAAGTGGAATAATATTGTCGGAGAAGTCGGTCGTAAGATTTCAAATGTTGAGGAATTGGCAGCCGGTAAATTTCCGCAGGATTTGACTGAAAAACTTCTGAATCAGA
>WQYZ01000321.1 GCA_009780985.1 Oscillospiraceae bacterium
AGACTAAAATGGAATCCGAGCGAGCCGCAGAGATTTCCGCAGCAGTCGAGGCGAAGGAAAATTCGTTGGTTGTTCTGGATAAGGAAATAGAAAATAAGGAAAATAAAATTGATGTGTTGGACAGTAAAATCGAAAAGAACAAAAAACAAATTGTCAGCTATCAGGAAGCGATAAGCAATATCAAAGAAGCGAATACAACTTATGCAGAGCTTGAATCAATGGCGAAGCCGACGCTTTTCGGAAAGAAAGTAGAACTGTCAGTTGACGATTGGAACACTGCAAAAAATCTTGCCAAAGAAGCGATTGTATCTCGCGGCGTAATATCACGGCTGAAAGATAAGCTGAAGTCCGCTCTCAACGACTGCAGGATATGGCGAAACAGATACAACGCTTCGGAAGCGGAAAAAGAAAAATCCGGGTTCAAAAAATTCATAGACGCTTTTCGCAGAGCTCCGATACGACTGACGGCAACGATAGCGGACATCATGTTAAAGCCGCCTGAAAGAATAGAACCGGAACGGATACAACAAAAAAAACGAGATTATTCTATATCGCGTTAGGGAGGGATTATAGAGAATGGATTATATAACAAAATTTACAGAATTAGAACTGCAAAATATCGAGGCAGGTTATCCATATGACGACATAGGCGCGGCAAAATTATTTGCGGATATACACAGGGAGCAGCTCTGTTATGTTATCGAGGCTAAGACGTGGTATGTCTATGACGGGCGGCGTTGGAGCAAAGATAACGGCGGCTTTGACATCATGGAAATGTGCAAAGAGTTCGTGCAGGCTTACCGGAGCTATCTGTATAAACATCGCTTTTTCGACGAGGACTGTGTAAAATACATTAAAAACATAAACACCCGTAAGAAGCGAGAAACTATATTGAATGACGCCAAGTCAGTCTATCCGTTAAGCTTGTCGGCATTTGACAAAGATAAGCATTTGTTTAACTGCTTAAACGGCACATACAATCTTGCGACTATGATATTTCAGCCGCCCAATCCAAGTGACTATATCACAAAAATAGCGACAGCAACATACGAAGCGGAGGCAATATGCGAACGGTGGGAGCAGTTCATCGACGAGATAATGTGCGGTGACGATGAAACGGCGCAGTTTTTGCAAAAGGCGTTCGGATACTGCCTGTCCGGAGATACTTCCCTTGAATGTTTCTTTATCTTATATGGAAGCACCACGCGGAACGGTAAGAGTACTGCTTGCGAAACTATATCGTATATATTAAATGAATATGCGAGGACTGCACAGCCTGAGACGATCGGCAAGCGTTCGGGCAACGGCTCCGCGCCGTCGCCGGACATAGCACGGCTGAAAGGCGCGAGGTTTGTCGGAACACCCGAACCTGCGCAGGGGCTGGAATTAAACGCTGCAATCATCAAGCAGCTCACTGGCGGCGACGCTTACACAGGGCGATTCCTCCATGAAAACCCTGTGGAGTTCACGCCGGAGTTCAAAATCTTCATAAACACAAACCATTTGCCGAAGACAACCGACGATACAATCTTTTCGAGCGGCAGAGTGAAGCTGATACCGTTCGACCGTCACTTCGAGCTGGAAGAACAGGATGTTGGGCTGAAAAAGTTATTCAGACAGGAAAACAATATAAGCGGCATTTTGAACTGGCTGATAGAGGGCTACCGGCTGTTGAACGCCGGTGGGCTTGCAGTACCGCAGAGAGTTGAACAGGCTATCGCAAATTACAGATTCGAGAGCGACACCACCGGCGATTTTTTGAGCGAAACTCTTATAGAATCAGACGGAAAACGTATACAGACATCAGCGATATACAAAAAATATTCCGCATGGTCAAAAGACAACGGCTATCGCCCGCTAAATATCAAGGATTTCATACACGAATTACGGCGCAGGTATGACATACGGCGTGACGGCACACGCGGAAACGAAGTCTTGGACGTAGACTTCGCATAAAAAAGTAAACACTCGCAAATCTTGCCGTCACTCGTATCACCGACATCATTTGTGCCATTTTGCCTGCTGTTTGAGGATTTATAAAGGTGATACGAATGACGGCAGACCAATTCTCTTTTCCTGATGGTAAAAATAGAAAATGTATCAAGTATCACTCGTATCACCGCGAAAAAACCTTAAATATCTGATAAAATGCGGGAAATGACGCAGGTGATACGAGTGATAGGATACTTTGTGATGTTTCACTTTAAAAATATTTGAAATGTAATTGAATGTAACATTGAAACGTGATATAATTATATAATAGAAAAAAATTCCTCACCGTGAGGACTTTTTAATTGCAACGGATAAAATAAAAAAACACCTTTGCAAAGGTGTTTTTTTACTATCTGTTTAAAATATAGATTGACAAATATTACAAATCATGTTATAATTTAATCGCTTACAAAAAACTAAAACAAAACATAAATTCATCAATCAATGCCATAAGGCAATTTTAACAATTTTATTTGTCAAATATATTTTATCACACTTAAAAGATTTTGTCAACAAGTTTTTAATAAAAAGGACAAATACAAATTAATAAAAAAGATTTAAAGTTTTGTATATCGTTTTTTGTAGCGATAACAGGACTTTTTTTATTTTCATGTATGGTTTATTATCAGCCGTCCTGTTTATTATGTTTAAAATCATATGTCCTCACCGTGAGGACTGTTTAATAGACGATAAAATGAAAGGGGGCGATAAATCTGTTCGGTATATGGGGAAAAACAAAATATCAGGTAAAATGTGACTATAATAACAGCGTAGACTATTTAAAATATATGTACGATAAAACAGACGGATTTATCGCCAATTTTAGATTTTTGCCGAACGGCAAAAAATCGCAGAAATTATTCAAGCAAAATGAATTGATTTCTAAGAATACATATGATAATCTGCCGGAATGTTACACGTCGATGAATACTTTCAGAACCGGCAAATCACGGACAATCGAGAATATTAAGCGTCTTAATGCTTTATATACGGATATAGACTGTTATAAGTTGGGTTTAACGCCGGAACAAGTGATTTTTGCGCTTAAAATGGATTATTATGACAGAATTATTCCATGTCCGACGTTTATAATAAAGAGTGGGCGCGGTTTATATCTGCTCTGGAAATTATGCGGCGAATACGACAGGAAAGATTTGCCCGAATGGAAGAAAGTTCAAGAGTATTTATGCGATAAATTGAGCATTTTCGGCGCGGATAGAGCGGCAATGGACGCGGCTCGGATATTGAGAGTGCCGGGTTCTATCCATTCCGCGAGCGGAAATAAAGTTGAAATTGCGGATTTTGACGACGTACAGTACGCGATTGATGAAATTGCGAAAGAATATGACATTGATTTGTTCGGAATAAGGCAAAAGGACAAAAGTAAATCTTTTGTGAACGAACAGAAGTGCGAACAAGAGAATAATATCAGCTCTGATAAATGTAAATTTTTTGTGAACGAAAACGGTGAGTATGAAAAACAGAGCTGGGGAAAAGCAACGCCGAGGCAGATGGAGTGCGCGGCAGAGATTTCACAGGAACAAGATTTAACGCTGCCGAATTTCGCAAACTTCGACGAAACATTTGAGTTTATAGGCAGATATGCTCAGCGCAGATTCAGAAGTGATAAAAGTGCGACGGAGAACCAGCGGAA
>WQYZ01000322.1 GCA_009780985.1 Oscillospiraceae bacterium
GACTGCGAATTATATCCCAAATATGAGTTTATGGCTTTGACCGCGTTTTCGCCCGTTATCATTCCGGTTGAGGTTATATTGCCCTGCGCGACCGAACCGATTATACCATTGGCGAAATCGCCGCCTTTTTCCATAGACGACTCGAACATTTTGCCGCCGAGTCCGCCGCCGCTTTCACCCGTCGCGTTTTTCATCGCGCCGCGGTTGAACGAACGGCTGACGACACCGGCAAGTCCGCCGCTCATAAATCCGCCTGAACTGCCGTCCGCGCCTTTAGCGCCGCTTGAGCCGGATGTCCCCCGTGAACTGCTCCCGCCAAATCCGCCGCCGCCGAAATATTTCCGCCCGGCTGATATGCCTCTCGCGGCTATCATAGCTTCGGCTAAAAGAGAACCGCCTGTGTGACCGACGTTTATCCCCAAACTCGACATGAAACTGTCGATTTTCTGGCTTATTTTCAGAAACGCCACGGCGCACAGAAACCATATAAAGACATTGCCTGACACAGTTTCCCGCCCCTGAGCGGTTACCTGAGCTTCAACTTCACTTTCCGTAACAGCGAAAACAACGGCGGATAACAATATTGTCAATATAATAATAAATGTAATAAATAATATAATTTTATATTTTATCTTAATAAATATCTGCCTCCTCTCAAAGCGACAACGGATTGGCGATAAATGCGCCTACCATTGACGTAAACAGCCGCAGGCACCACGCGTTCATGATGAGCAGAAAAACCTGTCCGCCGAGCATACGGCACCAGCTTTTGAATATATTTGACGTAGATTGCGATGCTCCCATCGAAAACGCGACGGGAGCTGTAAAAACGAGTACGCCGAGCAGAACATACCGTTCGGCAGCTTCAAACAGAAGTTTGATATAGTTCCATGCGAGTATCAGGACAAGTATCAATACGATTATGGCTACGGCGCCGTTGGCGACGACTCCCATGATAACGGTGACAACTGAGCTGAAACTTGCGAAATTCAACGGCGGCAGGTCTGACGTCATAATCCAGTTGTACGGCGTGCCGCCGATTTTGAGGATTAACGCCACGATTTGATCTGAAAAATATGCGAGTATGATAAAAAGTATCGAACGGATGCTCAGTTTAATCGGGTCTTCCGCTTCGACGCCCGCGCCGAGTCCGAAATTTTTGAACAGCTGCCAAATCCAGTTCAGCATGATAATCCCAATGGAAACGGCCACAAATATGCCGTACATCGTTTCGGCGGCGGGAAAATACCGCATGAACAGCGTCATATCGCACCCAAGCGCGCCCAAGACCGATGTTGTCAGCAAATCAAGTCCGTACATGATTTGTTCGGCTAGCCACTTTACTATGCTGTCTAAAATGCCCACGTAACCACCCTTTCTGGTATGATGAATAAAATGTTAATGGATGAAAATATAAAAGGCGGTTTGTTTCCCGAATTGACCGGGATTGAACCGCCCTTCACATAATCATTAATGGAGGCTTTATCTGATTTAAGAAATATAGCTGATTAAAAATCTAAGATATTGTTCATATTTTGTCAATAACCGGTACGCGGCAGAGTTTTTGGGGTAGTTTTATTATATACCACAGTGACCCATCTGTCTGCCGATTGCAGCCACTTTTCGCCCCAGAGACCGCCAGCATCGCACTTATTAGAGAACCTGTACTCATGTGCCAGTCCTTTCAGCACATCGCATATGATATACGGCGCATCCTGCTGCTTGAATTCTGCCGGAACACGCCCGAATACGACTGTAAATTCAGTTACATACTCATTCGCCGCAAGACCGAGAGCCGCAGGCGACGCGTCGATAACCCGCGATTTATCCGATGATATATTGTCAGCTAAAGTACGGTTATCACTGTTTTTATTCGTCTTATACACAATTTTGTAGCTTAGTTTATGCGACCATGTGCCGGTGATGATTTTATTGAGTCGCACAGCGTCAGTCGGGAGAGTGTCTCTCCAATAGAAGCTGTCAAGCGGCACATTGGAATTATTGGCAATATCCTTGAAGTCATACCTTATTTGCTGACCCGGAATAACCTCGGCATATCCGTTTTTAGTGATGGAAACGTTTGCGTATATGCTTTTGTTATATACTTCTAAACGAACGATTTGTCCGGCGAATTCTATTTCTGTGTCGATTGTTTCCTGCAAAGCCATATAATACGTCGGAGCTTTGACTTCACGTATCGTGTAACGCCCCAAAGGTAAAGTTTTCGATACGGCAAGTCCGTTTTTATCGCTTGTAACGGTATCTACAAGGTTGTTTGCGCGGTCATATATCTCAAATACAGCACCCTGTAGTAATGTGCCTTTCGGGAATCCGTTGATAGTGTTATCGTCAGCCGATTTTTTTGTTATCTGGAACTGCCCCATATACGGAGTATTCGTCCAGTTTATTTCGGTCACTTTGCCTGATGTGAAATCGACTGTTTTAGGTATATCGTCGATATAATAACCGGGTGCGGCTTTAGTTTCTTTTATGGTATAACGACCCTCGGGAATATCCGTCGGGAAATCAATCACGCCGTTGTTGTCTGTACGGTAAACGCCGATAACCTTGCCGCTAGCGTCAAATAACATGAATTCTACGCCGTAGATAGGTTCATTTGTGACGCTGTCCGTTTTTATGAGTTTCAATCCGGCTTTCGGTTTGTTCGTCAGCTGGAGCGTTGCCAGTTTACCCGGCAGCACGGTTACATTATATACTTCTCTGTCAAGTTCATACCCGTTGATAGTTTTACGTTCGGTTACGGTATATTGCCCTGCGGCAAGTCCATTCAATAATATTCTGCCGTTGACGTCAGTGGTAAACGAACCTGTAATATCTCCGTTCGGCGAAGCTGTCTTGTTGGGGCTATTGTTTTTCGTGTTTGGCTGGTTTCCGTCTAAGATGTTACCCGTAACAAACGAGCCGTCAGCGTGTTTTACATCAAACACGACTCCAGCAAGAGGTTTTTCCGTGTTCGCGTCGGTCTTGACTATGAGCAGACCTGACATAGGCGTGTTCAGCACTTCCAGCACAGTCGTTTTGCCGGATTCAATGAGGACCGTTTTCGGTTCGCCGTCAAGTATATACCCGTCAGTTGTGCGTGTTTCAGTGACCATATAATAACCGTTTTCGAGGTTAGGAATATAGATTTGACCGGTTTTGTCAGTTTTAAAGTTATATCCTCTGAAGTCATTTTCAATTTTTTCACCGTTTATTTTATTAATCTGGAACTCAACGCCCTCAATCGGATTACGCGTCACACTGTCGAGCTTTACAATCCTCAGTCCCGCAAGTGGTTTATTCGTGAACGTCACTATAGTGGGCGTGCCTGTCTTGATTTCCACGGTTTTCGGCGTCTCATCTAAAATATACCCTGACGGCTGACGCATTTCGGAAATGGTGTACCAGCCGGGGTTTAACTGCGGAATATTGATGAATCCGGCACTATCTGTAGTGTACTCGCCCACAAATTCTCCGCTTTGTTTAATGATTTTGAACTGCGCGCCAGCGAGCGGCGCGCCTGTCAGTTCGTCAGTTTTCTTTATTTGCAGCGACGCAAGCGGTTTATCTTCAAATACAAGCTTTATAAACTGCGCGCTTGTCACCTCAAAATC
>WQYZ01000323.1 GCA_009780985.1 Oscillospiraceae bacterium
GAAGCTCCCGGATATGAAATCAAAGACGAAAAAGCGTTGAGATACGCCGCTAAATTATACGGCGTGGAATACGAGGACAGGGACAAAAACGCCGTCGCTCTTGATCTGGCGAATCTGTTTTTAAACGAGTTTTCGGAGCAGGAGGGATTTTTGAAAACCCTCGACCTCGCTCCGCAGAAACGTCAGGGAGTGTGGAACGCAAAAGGCGTTAAACCTCACGGAATTGACAGAACAGTGGTTGAAGCTATGCACAGGACTACTATGGGCGTTGACCACGACTATAAAAATCTGTTAATGCACGCATTCAGAACCGCTCTTGCCGACGGTTGGGGCGGCGCGAGAGTTGCTTCGATTGTTTCTGATATACTGTTCGGTTCTCCTACGCCGGTGAACAGCACGGCAAATCTCGGAGTTATGAAAAGAGATACGGTCAATATATTAATACACGGACACGAACCAGCATTATCTGAAATTCTTACGGTCGCGGTCGGTGACCCGGAAGTCAAAGAATACGCGAAAGCGGCGGGGGCGGACGGAATCACGCTTGCGGGCATATGCTGTACTGCTAACGAAATATTAATGCGTCACGGAGTGCCCGTCGCGGGAAACGTTCTGCAGCAGGAACTTGCGATTATAACCGGCGCGGTCGAAATGATGGTTATAGACGTTCAGTGCTGTATGCCGGGGCTTCCCGACGTTGCGAAAAATTATCACACGGAAATTATTTCTACAGCCGATATAGCAAAGACAATCGGTGCGGACCATGTAAAAATGAACGAACACGACCCAATTAAATCCGCGAAAGATTTGGTAAAACGCGCGATTGACAATTATAAAAACAGAAAAGCAGAAAAGATAAATATCCCGTCGGAAAAAGAGCCGTTAGTCGCGGGATTCAGCGTCTCGGCGATAAAACATATGCTCGGAGGTAAATACAGGGCGTCTTTCAGACCGTTAAACGACGCGATTATACAGAACAGAATACTCGGAGTGGTTGGGCTTGTCGGCTGTAATAACGCAAAAATGAAAGCCGACAGCTACACAAATATACTGACAAGAGAATTAATACGGCGCAACGTGTTATTTTTACAGACGGGCTGTGCGGCGATAGCTTCAGCGAAAGCCGGAATGTCGAAACCGGAAGTCGCGCTTGAAATGGCGGGCGTCGGACTGCGCGAAGTCTGCGAAGCCGTAGGCATACCTCCGGTATTGCATATGGGCAGCTGCGTTGACAACAGCAGGATTCTGGAAGCGGCGACGGAAGTCGTATTTGAAGGCGGTCTCGGCGACGATTTGTCTATGGTTCCGGCTGTCGGCATAGCTCCGGAGTGGATGAGCGAAAAAGCCATAGCAATCGGCTGTTATTTCGTGGCTTCGGGAATAGATGTTGTGCTCGGCAATCCGTTCTATGTGTCGGGGTCGGAAAAAGTCAGCGAATATTTACATAACGGCGCAAAAGAGGATTTCGGCGCGTGCTTCCATCTAATTGAGGACCCATATCAAGCCGCCGACGCTATAGTCGAAATGCTTATGAAAAAGAGAGAAGTTCTCGGAATAAATAAAAAATCGGAGCGCAAACTCTTAGATATGAAAGACAGGAGGGCGTTATAATATGTCAAAATTGATTTGTTCAAGCGCGATTGACGGCGCGGTCGAATGGGTGTTGAAAGCTGAAAAAATGCTCGGCGACGCAATTTCGCAAAAAGGTGCGGATTGTTCCGTCGCTTTCCCCGACACAAATTATTATCTTCCGGTTATATACAGTTTCACAGGCAAAAAAATGCAGACTTTAGCGGATTTAAAAGAAATTTTAAAAGAAGCGAAAGAACTTCTGCCGTCCCGTCCGGCTGAAAACGTATGGCTGCCGTACTTAGGCAACACTCTTGACGCTGGAGTTGCGGCGTTGTTTGCGTGCGAGGTGATAGAGGCTTGCAAATATGTAATCGGACCGAATCCCGTTGAAGGAATATGGCTCGGTGCGGCAAACGACGTTATAATGCGCGAGAGGGGCATAGAATTTGTTGACGGCACTGCGCCCGGTTTCGCCGCAATAACAGGCGCGGCTCCCGATAATCAGACCGCCGTAAAAATAGCGAAAGAATTGCAGCAGAAAAACCTGTATGTATTTATGGGCGGCTGTTCAATTATTGACGGCAAGCCGAAGCAATTCGCGGAACAGCTCGCCGAAGAGGGAATACAGCTCGGCTGGGAGACAAGACTTGTTCCGTTCGGCAAAGATGTGTCGGCATTAATTTACGCTCTCGGTTTTGCGAACAGGGCGGCTTTGTCGTTTGGCGGCGTAAAACCCGGCGACTTCGAGGGCAATTTAAAATACAACAAAAACAGGATATTCGCGTTTGTCATCGCTCTCGGCGAAGTCACGCCGGATAAATATGCGGCTGCGGCGGGCGCGATAAATTACGGATTTCCCGTTATCGCAGACACGGATATACCTCAGATACTGCCGACCGGAGTCTGCACATACGAGCATGTCGTGTCAAATGTGCCGTATGACAATATAGTCGAAAAGGCTCTCGAAGTCAGAGGGTGTAAAATCAAAGTCGTCGATGTGCCGATTCCTACGGCATACGGTCCGGCATTCGAAGGCGAACGTATCAGAAAAGAAGATACGCAGGTCGAATTCGGCGGAAATAAAACGACGGCGTTCGAATTTGTCACAAGCGTCGATGTCGATGCGATAAACGACGGCGAAATAGATATAATCGGACCGGATATAGATACTGTCCAGCCCGGCGGACGTTTGCCTCTCGGCATATGGGTCGAAGTCGCGGGACGCAAAATGCAGCCGGATTTTGAGCCGATACTCGAACGTCAGGTGCATCACTTAGTCAACGGCGGCGAGGGAATCTGGCACATGGGACAACGGGATATAATCTGGACGCGTATATCGAAAGCGGGATTTGCCAAAGGTTTGCGCCTGCGTCATTACGGCGAAATCCTGCACGCTAAATTCTTAGCGGATTATCCCGCTATAGTCGATAAAGTAAAAGTTACGTTAATTACAGACGAAGCGGAAGTTGATAAGCGAATTGCGATTGCGAGAAAAGTCTACGACGAACGCAACCGCAGACTTGAAGCCATGACGGACGAATCCGTCGATACGTTCTATTCCTGTCTGCTATGCCAGTCGTTCGCGCCCAATCATGTGTGCGTAATCACTCCCGAACGTCTGGGGCTTTGCGGAGCATATAACTGGCTTGACGGCAAAGCGGCGTATGAAATCGACGAAACCGGCGCAAATCAGCCGCTCAAAAAAGGCGAGATTATCGACCCGGTCAGAGGCATATGGTCGGGCATAAACGATTATGTATACACGAACAGTCACAAAACCATAGATTATTTCGCGGCGTATTCTATTATGGATCATCCGATGACAAGCTGCGGCTGTTTCGAGGTTATCTGCGCTTATTTACCAGAGTGCAACGGAGTTATGGCGGTAAACCGTGAATATTTGGGAGAAACTCCTATCGGCATGACGTTCTCAACACTTGCGGGAAGCGTCGGAGGCGGACAGCAGACTCCCGGATTTATCGGTTGCGGCAAAGTATTTTTGACTTCGCGTAAATTCTTGGGAGCC
>WQYZ01000324.1 GCA_009780985.1 Oscillospiraceae bacterium
CAACACTGTTTCCAGCGTTACTCCGGTCTTTGTTGGTGGTTCCCATATCGCGAAGTCTGTAGAAGGGCGTGAGCTTGCGCAGCCTCGTACAGCATATCTGGTCTAACGGCGGTATGTACCCCGGTTGGCTCAGTCAGTAAAACTACTCATATATTCTGTTTTTGTTTGTTTTTGCTATTTCCCTATCCTTAGCTTTTTGCGCACTCTCGGATTTATCTTATCGACCCGCATCGTGTTGAAATCGACTTTGTAATATTTCCCGCAGTTCGAGCAATGGCACGAAATCCGTATATCTGCTCTCGTGTCCGCCATCGTCTTTCCCCTGCCGCACCACGGGCATGTCGCATATATATCATGTCTTCTTAGCATATAGGCACTCCTTATTTTTACGTTTCTTCGCGTATGTATGTATTCCACGAAATTATTGTTTCTTCTATTGTTTTCGCCCATTGACTGCGGTGAGACAGGCAATACGGGCATAGTATAGAATATCTTTTTTGATGTTTCTCCAGTATAGGTTTTTGTAATATTTCCTGCCTACAATATGAGCAGGGCTTATATATGTTGCTCATAATTCTCGCTTTCATTTATATTATAGTTTATATTTTGCGCATGATAAATTAAATCAATATAACTTACGTATTGCGTGTAAAAAATCCACGTAATATGTAGTTGACTTTCGTAAAAATAAAATTTATAATGTTATCAGAAACGTTTCTAAATAAACATTCATAAAATTAGAGAGGTATCAAAATGGCAATATATTTAAACGAAAAATTAAAGCAATTTCGCAAAGCGCGCGATTTAACGCAAGAACAAGTCGCGGATATATTCAATGTGTCCCCGCAGACTGTGAGCCGCTGGGAAACGGGAACAAATTGCCCCGATATAGAAATGCTTCCAGCACTCGCAGATTTTTTTGAAGTAACGACTGATGACTTATTAGGCGTTGATATAGCGAAAAAAGAAGAACGGATTATTGAGATTCTCAATGAACAAAGTGACGCAATGGCTAATGACAGCGTAGATTCACAAATAAAGATATTAAGACAAGGATTGCAGGAATTCCCAAACCATTACGCACTTTTATATCGTCTTGCAGGTGCTTTGTGGGGCAAGGCATGGGAATTAAAAGAAGCCGGAAATAAAGACGGAATAAAAAGATATGCGGAAGAGGCTATAAAAATATTTGAACAAGTCATATCAGTTTATGCGTATGACGGTAATCGTTACAGTTCAATGCCGATTCTTGAACAGAAATACGGTTATAATTATGCAACAGTACACTACGGTGCAATACATGGCACAGCCTGCGCATATAAATATTTTTTAAACGATACAGAAAAAGCGGTTGAATGGGCAAATAAACTACCTACACTAAACAACACAAGGGAATTTGTTCTTTCGACAATTTTAGAAGATGAGAAAAAGCCAGCAGTAAAATATGATTTTACAAAAGAATATGAACAGTTAAAATCCGTTGTCGCGGAACTTGAGAAATACGTAAAAAAATAAAGCGAATAACAAAAAATAAAAATCTGTTACATTAAGGCAAAAAATAGCTTAAAAACGTAAGTATCAAGATTATTTAAATATTCCACACAGAACAGGACGAGTAATCGTTCTGTTTCTGTTTTGGGTTTTAGTAAGGGTGTGAACAAAAAATAGTGGATTTGTCGAAATATGGTGCTGTATTTACACTAAAAATCATATTTTTCCAGTATAGTCCCATTATCGGTTCACAGACTAAATTTTATTGCTGATTTACACAAGATAATGTTCTCTTATAGCCATTGTTTCATCGGTAAGCCCGAAGCGTAAAAACTCCGGGGTTTGGGGCAGAGCCCCAATTATTCTATAAAAAATTTGTCGAACCCATTTACACTTAACATAAATCAGACTCTTTTAGTAATCGTCATCTATTTCAATGAACCACTTGCCTTCCTCGTCGAATAAATATATATTTCGTTGCGTTTCATTTATATTGACAACGCAAGTATATCTTATACCGACAGCACCAGCAACCAAAGAAGCCCGGCGGTGTGAATCCGTCACTTTCTCGACTTTCACCCATTCATCATCGTAACCGGCTTTTATCTCCTGCGGCGTGACTTTCCCAGTTTCATCGACATATAACCTCACAGGGACATACAATTTACCCATAGACCCTCACCTCACGCCTGACAAAAACTGCTGCCGATACGGTATGACGAACGGTTATAGTCGTTCGGTATGTTTGTCAGCTTTCTATCTTCAAGCACAACGCCACGTTGAATAACATTATACCCGTACATACTTCGTAGCGTATCTACCATTTTTGCGACTTTTTCCCGCTTTTCGTCCCGCTCTGTATCATCGAAAAAACTGTTTTGTATAGCAATATCATCAGATACGAGACCACACGCCCGAACTCCGATTGACCGGAGCGGCTTGTTAAATTTATACTGCGAATTGAATATCTCCATAGCTCTGTCGGCTATATTGTTCGTGATATATGACGGCGTTTCGAGTTTGCCCTGCCTGTCACACGATTTCAGGTCATTTTCACGAATATATACTTTTACAGTCTTGCATTTGTAGTGCTGTTCACGTAACCTTGCCGTCACGTTTTCAGACAGCGTATATATTACGCGCCGCACATCGTCAACAGTTTTCATGTCGCGGGGGGTGGTCTCAATGTTTCCAATAGATTTTGGCGGCTCAATGTAGTCTTTGTGCCTGACGTGAGTATAACCTTCGCCGTTCGCGGCTTTATGCAGATACCCGCCCACTTTGCCCAACATTCCCTCCAGCAAATAAACTGGCGTTTTTGCTATATCGCCGATTGTCTGAATGCCCATTACGCTGAATATTTTCATCGTGCCTCTGCTCACCCCGATAAGATTATCTGCGGACAGTTTCCATACAATATCTTTATAGTTATCTCTCGATATAACGGTTGTAGCATCAGGCTTGCGCAAGTCCGAAGCAAGCTTAGAAAATATTCGATTGAAAGATACCCCGATAGAGCAGGTTATACCAAGCGTTTCTTTTATCTTTGTCCGTATTTCGTCGGCTATCAGCTCGCCGTCATATCCGTTACGCGCAAGATTTGTTACATCAAGCCATTCCTCGTCTTGACCGAAACTTTCAATATTGTCTGCGTACTCCTCGTATATCTCACGCGCCCAACGCGAAAACTTATTATATAATGCCATATGCGGTTCGACGGTAATCAATTCCGGGCATTTCAGTTTTGCGTCTCCGACAGTCATACCTGTCTTAACTCCGCAAACTTTGGCTATTTGGTTTTTCGCAAGTACAATTCCGTGCCGTAATTCTATATCGCCGCATACGGCGACAGGAAACCTACGGATTTTCGGATTGTACAAGCACTCCACAGAAGCGTAGAAATTATTGAGGTCGCTGTGTAATATTACTTTGTTCATACGCTTTACCCCGTTGAAATTATATATCATTTTTTAACATAATAATGTGATAAATCACTTATTTGTGATACTAATGGCGAAGAAAAATTAAGATAGCTGTTATCTTAATCTCTTTTACATAGTTATATGCTGGTTCCAGTCGCTATAAATCCGCTTTTCTTTAACTTTA
>WQYZ01000325.1 GCA_009780985.1 Oscillospiraceae bacterium
AATGCTTCCTGCGTTTGAGGATATGTAATGAGCATTCTGCTTATTCCGCCACTGTCAACAAATTCCTTTACATAATAGATGTCGTCACCGTTAAACCATGTAGCCACAAACCAATCTGTACCTTTATGGCCATAAGCGATGCTGCCGATCTGTTCAGATAAAGTGCTGTATTCAGTATCCACATCCGCATTTATATTATTAATTGCGCCGGATACCGTTAAAGCGGCCCTGCCGTCCGCCGACGTAAACATCCGGCTGTCGGAATTATCCGGTATCACCGATTCTCTGAACGTATCAGGATATTCTATCGTGAAACCAAATGTGTAATTCTGGTATAGGATGTATCGGTTTGGATCTGCCTCTTTCTCCGGTGTCGGAGTAGTTTCGATCACCGGGCTGGAAACCTGTATGTCTGATGTTGTGGAGTTCTGCGCCGGTGTATTAAGCGTTGGTGTAGCAGTTGATGTCTGTGCGGCGGTTTGTGATGTTTCTGCAGTCGGGGCCTGCACGGCAGTCTGTGAAGGCGCGGCAGTCGGGGTCAGTGTAATAGCGGTTGAAGTTATCTCCGACGGCATTTTATCATTGCCGCAGGCCGTGAATAGTATATTGATAGCTATTACTGCTATACACGTTTTATATACAAGCCTTTTTGATATAAACATATTCTGTTGCCTGACCCCCCTTATTGAAATACATTGCGCAGTAAAGGTCTGACTTTCAACACGCCTAGAAACTATAATACACACGACGCTGCAGTCGGTCAGTTACTTCCATTTCCATGTGTTCCCACCGTCCGCAGTAAAAAAGAGGTTTGAATATCCGGGAACCAGAATGAATCCATTATTTTGATCTACAAAAACGAGGTTGCGGCCGCCATGCCAAACCATCTATTGCGTTTGACAGAATTACACTGTCTGACTCTGAAAGCATACTGTCTTACCATGTTACACCACGATTGTCCGATATTACTGTTGGGACTTTAGTCTCGTAGTAGCCGGGGTAGCCTACTAAGGCGACAACCCTCTTGTTCTATCGTTATGTATTTTAGCTTACTATTTCAAAGATACCGTACTTGCCATCTTGTACGATCCACCCATACTGGCTCATGCTCGTGTCAGGCGTTATTATGGCGTCATAAACAGCTGGCAAGATAACCGCGCCTGATTTGTATAGCAGACCAAAATGCTTGTTCAACTGGAATTGGGTAACGTCCGTATTATAAAAGCTACTTCCGCCAAAATAATACCCGTAGGTGCCGTCGGCGTCCACAGGTGTGATTTTTTTCCCGGCAGTATTGATTATGTAACCTTGCCCGTCGGATGCCGTCGCCTGGAAATAGCCGTCTCCCAGGTCACTCAAATTGCCATGATAAGTAAACGGTATGACCACGTCCCCTTTTTTATCAATCACGCCGCCTTTTCCGTTCAAGCTGACAGTTACCAGACCGTCGTCTGAAAAGCATGAACAAAACACATCACCCATATTTCCGGTGAATATAGCATCATACTTGCAGGGAATCACCAATTTTCCCGTCGTCAGATCATAGTAACCGATTTTACCGCTGAAATCTTCCACGGCGGCCATCCCGCCGCCGATCGATAAATCCGATAAATAGAGATAGACGCACGGTATGATCTGCTTCCCCGTCTCGTCCAGCAATCCGGACACGGTTTGACTGCCATTCCATTTTTTCACAAGTATGTATGTCTTGGAAGACGCACCCTCACCATCGCTAACGAGTTCATAACCGTTTTCACCGGCAGGCGCAACCACTTTTCCGGAACTTACATTGACGCACTCTTGGGCGCCATTTGCCAAAATGACAGAGACAAGTCCGGATACGCTGTCATAATCAAGAACTGTGTATTGAAACGGGATAACCGTTTTTCCATTTTTGTCCACCATTCCATATAGCTTATTCTTTGCCAGTATACAGTAATCGCCGACGTAGTTGATGGATGTATACGGGGTGATAAGGTTTCCTTTATTATCCACAATGTCCAACCAACCATTTTTTGCCGTAAGGAGATTTGTAAATTGTTCATATGTGTAATCGCACGGCATGATGATCTTCCCTGTCGTGTCGATGAGGCCCCATTTCTCATTTTGCTCCACCGAGACCAAGCCATTGTTAACTGATATGCAGCCATACGCGGCGGGGATAATCAGTTTACCCTGCCTGTTTATCAAGCCGTACTTTCCGCCCTGTCCAACCGAGATCAAATCGCTGCCCAGGTTACTGTTAACACTTTCGTAAGGCAGACGCAAAAGCTGTTTGCCCGTTTGGTTCACAATGTAATACTGATTGTCGGCGGTCTCGGCTACGGCGCGGTTCCCCGCAAACGGAAGCACGTTTTCATAAGCGAACGCCGGCTTCACCAAAATATTGGCTGAAACACCCGCAGCTCGGTTTGTATCCGCCGAGTCCAGAGTCGGTGCCGGCGTAGGCGTTGCAACCGGGCTTGGAGACACCGCCGGACTCGGAACTATGGTTGACACAGCCTTTGTTTGTATAAAATAGACTTTGCCAGTGGCTTGATTATCTATTATATTCGGTTGTAAAGCTCCCCAATAGGTCAGAATATCCGTGTCATTTCTATTAAAGCTAAGAAGTTTATCCCCGACGTTGAATCGCGGGAAGTCGTTATCAGGCAAATTTTCATTGAATATAAGATCAATTAAATTTCGCGTTCCGGAAACAAGAGCTTTTATCCTTACTTCCGTCTGGAACCCGTCAATATCAATTTCCGCGTAATAGCTGCCATCTACATTACTGATGTTGATGTCATAATGCCAGACCTGATCCGGAGGCGCGGATTCGTCAAAGATATATTCCCCGATCCACCCGTTCAAATCGTTTTCAACCGTTGGTTCGCTGTTGGATTGCGCTGAATTTACCGCCACCGTTGTATCCGGTGCAGAATTCTGCACTGATACAGTCGCAGACGAAGAAGCCAACAAAGACGACGGCGAAGTTGAAGGAGATGTAATCACAGAAGTGCTTTCGTTATTCGGCTTGTCGACGTTTTTTATGACGTTGTGACAACCGCTTAACCCTAAACTGAGAACTAAAGTTATTGCAGTAAATAATGCGGATGTTTTTCTGAAGCCCATACAATCATCCCCGCATGAAAAGTAGTATTACAGACTTTTATACCGGACCTGGAACCCAAGCCATAGATTTCAGCGAATCAGACGCAGCAGATACAAGCGGCACTAATTATTATAGACTACCGTGCCCAGAATCTTGTTCCCGGCGCCGTCCGTGTTCATCATACAATAGGCGACGGAAATGTCAACGACGAAATTTCCCTGCGTCATGCTGTAATCTAATTTCGCGATTTTATAAAATATATGATCACCGACCACGGCAGCGTCCTGTAAGTTATTTTCTATGCCATTCTTTTCATCTGACGCGTTTTGCTGCATCGCGATCAGTGTCTGTGGATTCTGATTGTTCAAATCGGTGCGGATTAGCGTGTTGTCGCCATTTTTGTCAAAGCCGTAGCGGTATATATACTGCTGATCCTGGTATACGATCGGGCCGACAAGCCCTGAAGACTTAGTTTTGCCGCTGCCGTC
>WQYZ01000326.1 GCA_009780985.1 Oscillospiraceae bacterium
CTAATTTGCCGAAATTTAAATCTTCGTCCTCGTCTTTTGAAAAATGGCTGAAAAAATTGTTGAACACCGGGCATTTATATTCTTCCGCAGGCGCTTTTAATCCCGCCTGCGCGAATAACTGCGCAATGCCGATACTTTTTATAAAAGTCGTTTTGCCGCCTTGATTTGCCCCTGAAATCAGATATATCGCATTTCCGCAATCGTTGAAATCGTTTGCCGTAACCGGATTATCGCCGTCATCCCCGCGAGTTCTCGGCAGCAGCAGACCGAAATCAAGCAGATTTTTTGCCTGAATAACTTTTCCGTTTGAATCGTCGGTGCATATTTCCGGGAAAACAGAGGGTATCTGTTTGTTTTCCATAAATTTCACGATTTCCACGCAGGCGATATAAAACGAAAGCTGTCTTGACAAATCCGCGCAGAACGACAATATATGTCTGTTTAAATCTGTGATTACGGAAGTCGCATACGGGGTCACGAAAGATAATATTCCTTTTTCTCCTGAGACTTCCACGTTTAGCTGGAGAAATTCGTCATAATAAAAACCGTCGGTAAGTTCTCTGCGCCGCGGCATTTTATTATGAAAAAGTTTGAATATTCCGGTTTCCCTGTTTTCATTATCTTCACTTTTTATATTTCCGTCGAAATATATATCCGCGCTCTTGAATTTGAAAGCAGAGCCGTATTCGACACTCAAAGAAACATTATCGCTTATGCAACATTCGACAAACGTATTTACACGGGATTTAACCCGCTCTGTTTTTTCAGGGCAATCCAACTGATTCCGCAAATCTTTAAGCGTATTGCTGCAAAAATCCCTGTGTTTAAGATGTTTCAGGAGTTCCTCCGAAACGTCCATTGAACGGTATAAAATTTCTCTATATTCTTTTAAGTTTTGTTTAGGGTCTTCATCGTAAGCGCGGCATTTATTTTTCTGAATGTCGTCGCATATCGATTTCAGTTTTTGCGCAATTCCCGGAAATGCCAGAAAATCTTTTAGTATATTCTGCCGCTCTATTATTTTTTCGGCATTTCTGAGCGGATTGCTTATAGTTTTTATAAAAATATCGTATGTTTCGGAATTGAAAAAGCCCTCCAGAAGTTTTATATGTTCAATGCCCATATCGGCTATATAGAAATCGTTTATATGTCCGGTATCCATAAGTCCGCCGTTTTCACGGTCTTCGCATAATAGCAAATCTATGTTTTTCATGTTATGGCTCCTTATTTTGTCTTTTGGTTTTGAAAAATGTATAAAATTTTGATTGTATGGGCGGGTCCGTGTGGTCGCCCGTTAAATGGGTCAAAGTCGCGGGCGATCACACGGACCCGCCCTACATATTCATGTTTTTCCCATATCTTCCATAATTTGTTCGTATGTCATACCGTATTTGCGCGCTATGTCTCGAGCATATGCCAAACCGTCGCCTTTCTGCTCAGAGATAATATATGTTCTCCTGCCGTTCTCGCCTACTCCGCTTCTCAGTGAAATAATATTGTTCTCGCCGCTTTTATATACTTCCGGTATCTCGTAAAAGTGACTGACAAACCCTACGGAACAACCGATTTCGTCAAATTTTTTGATATAATGTATAGATATTTCAACGCTGTCTTTTCTTCT
Organism: Oscillospiraceae bacterium; assembly: GCA_009780985.1. Taxonomy (GTDB): domain Bacteria; phylum Bacillota; class Clostridia; order Oscillospirales; family WRJC01; genus WRJC01. Next base: position 1,622 of record WQYZ01000326.1, read on the forward strand.
CGTGCTTGTAAAACTCTCGTTTAAGAGAACAAGACTGTCTTTGTTAAATTCATTTGAGATTTTCTCTATTCGCTCAATTTCCTCGACTAAACGGCTTTTCCCCAGAATTTCTCTCTGAACAAAGTGAGTGAGGATATTGTCGTAAAACGGCAGGCGGCACTCTTTGCAGAAGACATAACAACCGCATTTTGCCAAATACGCAGAAAGCCCCAGCGCTTTCAGATAAATCGTTTTGCCTCCCTGATTGGGTCCCGACAAAATAAATATCCCGCCTTTTGGCAGTCTTATATCGTTGCAGACAATATCTTCAAGCGGCAGATTCTCCGCCAGAAACTTTATTATAAGCGAAGCTCCCGCACATTCGGACGCGCTGAACCCGACGTCGTCAAACTCCGGTTTGCATACGGACATGCCTTTACTTTTCATCGTGCCGGCAAATTCCGTATACGATATGTAAAAGACGAATTGCGGCAGCAGCTCAATAAAATTTTTTATGTCGTCGAGAAATTCCGTATATTTGCCATAGAAAGTTTTCAAATTTTCAAAAGCATCTACGTTATTGTCAATAAGTATTTTTAAAACTTTTTCCTCGAGATACGACAACGGCAGCGGGTCTACTATCGAAAAACGGCTTTTTATTTTTAATCCGTAAGTATCGAAAATATCTTTAAGCAAAAGTTCGGTTTCACCGGCTTCTTCGCAGTCTATGACCGTGACGGTTTTTTCATATGGATTTATAGCCATTCCGACGTTTTTTAATATCTGCGCTATTTTGCTGAGAAGCGAGGCGGCTGTATTGTAAACTGTTTTGAATTCCACGCTGTCTGTTATTTCGGAGCAGAAAGCGTATGCTGTCCGAAGCCCCGGAGATTTTGCGTTCGACAATATTACTTTCAAACGGCTGATATCGTCCGCATATTCCCCGAATAACAGCAAAAATCTGTACTGTTTCTGAATATCGTGCTTATCGTCTTTGTAATCAAGATACAGCCGTCTTAATCTTTTCATAATTGCGCAGTAATCGTACAGATTTTCAAATAGAATTTTGTCATGCAAAAGCTCGCCCATGATGTCTAAGCGGTATTCCGCGTCTTCCTGGGTCAGACACGGTTTATATAAATATTCGCTCGGAAAATCTTTTGCGTAAAAAAAATTTAGACCTTTTTCAAAATAATTTATGACTTCCGTCATGTTTAAATCTGTTCTTGTCTGTTCCCAGTTTGAACGGTCATAAAGCCATTTTTCCAAATTTGCTTTTGACGCGAACATTATATTCAATTTGTCCATGTAAAATCTCCCCCTCGATAATTTAATATATATTTATATTATAATCCATAGAATCTTTATAGTAAAGCAATGATTAGTTGCGCGCGGGGAATAAATAAAAATATTTTCAGGAGCGCAAAAGGAATTTCGCCAAAAACCCCATTTCAAAAGAGGGCTTTTGGCGAAATTTTATTATATTGTTCTTGAATTATAATTTAGCGATTAATAAAAATACAAAAATATTCAAATAATATAAATTAGGTAATAATACTGAATAAAACTCAGTTTGCAAATAATGTTGTTAATATTAACATTTTATATTTGAATTTATTTATAAAATATGCTAAAATATAGATATATTACAATAAATAAGCAATAATTAAAGCAGGAGGATAAATTTTAATGGCAAGAAAAAAGAAAACTATGGACGGAAATACCGCCGCTTCACATGTGTCATACGCATTTACTGAAGTGGCGGCGATATATCCGATAACCCCGTCGTCAGTTATGGCTGAACTCGCAGACCAATGGGCGGCTGACGGTCAAAAAAATATTTTCGGTCAGACTGTAAAAGTCGTCGAAATGCAGTCCGAAGCGGGAGCCGCGGGCGCGGTTCACGGCTCGTTGGAAGCCGGCGCGCTCACAACCACATTCACAGCGTCCCAGGGACTTCTTCTGATGATTCC
>WQYZ01000327.1 GCA_009780985.1 Oscillospiraceae bacterium
AAGAAATTTAACTATACTGTTACGGAACAAAAAGATGGCTTGAGCCGTATGTGCTGAAAGGTACAAGTACGGTTCTTAGGGGGGAAAGAGGTCGTAAGACTTCCGACCTACCCGACAAATCCCATTGTCAAAAGAGCGTCAGGAGCGATTATTACGTGAGCAACTATGGGAAATAGTAGAGGGAATAAATGAATTAAAACGTAACAAAGGCGAACGGTTTACTATCAAGCAGATGGAAAAAACAAAGAAAAACCTTGAAACACGGCTTGAAAAATTAACGGACGGAAGCCGGAAAGATGATGTGGTAACTTTTGAGCAGTTGGGTATTGACAGACTTTTTGTTGATGAAAGTCAAAATTTTAAGAATCTTTTTATTTATACTAAGATGCGGAATGTCGCGGGGTTATCTACGTCTGAGGCACAGAAATCCTCTGACCTTTTTATGAAATGTCGCTATCTCGACGAGGAAACCGACGGCAAAGGTGTCATTTTCGCTACGGGAACGCCGATTTCCAACAGTATGGCGGAGATGTACACCGTACAAAGATATTTACAGTATGATACATTGCAGAAAAACGGTCACGCACATTTTGACGCATGGGCATCAAACTTCGGGGAAACTACCACATCAGTCGAATTAAGCCCGGAAGGTAGCGGATACAGAGCCCGCACTCGATTTGCCAAGTTCAACAATCTGCCTGAATTGATGAATATTTTTAAAGACGTTGCGGATATAAAAACCGCAGAGACACTTGACCTCCCGCGTCCGACAGCACATTTTCATACAATCGTTGCCAAACCTACGGAAATACAAAAGGAAATGGTGCAGGAACTTTCAGAACGGGCAAAGGATGTTCACGATAAAAAGGTTGACCCGACGCGGGATAACATGCTTAAAATCACGACGGACGGGCGTAAAATCGGGCTTGACCAACGCCTGATGAACCCGCTCCTGCCCGATGACCCGACCAGTAAAGTCAACCTATGCGTTCAAAATATTTTTCGGATATGGCAGGAAACCGCCGACAAACGCTCAACCCAATTACTCTTTTGCGATTTTTCCACGCCGAACGGCGACGGCAGATTCAATGTGTATGACGATATAAAGAACAAACTCATGGATAACGGAGTACCTGAGAAAGAAATAGCTTTCATACACGATTATGACACGGAAACGCAGAAAAAAGATTTGTTCGCCAAAGTGCGAAGCGGCAGCGTTCGCGTTCTGCTCGGCAGTACGTTCAAATGCGGGGCAGGCACAAATATACAAGATAAGCTTATAGCTCTGCATGATTTGGACTGTCCGTGGCGACCGGGCGATTTAGCGCAACGGCTTGGGCGAATACTCCGTCAGGGTAATACAAATCCAGAAGTCGATATATTCCGTTATGTCACGGAAAACACGTTCGATGCTTACCTTTTCCAGACGGTGGAAAAAAAGCAAAATTTCATCAGCCAGATAATGACGTCAAAATCCCCTGTGCGCTCCTGCGATGATATTGACGACGATTCACTATCTTACGCCGAAATAAAGGCGTTGGCTACGGGAAATCCGCTCATCATTGAAAAATCACAGCTTGATTCCGACGTAGGAAGGTTGAAGATGCTGAAAGCCGACCACCAGAGCCAGCAGTACCGCTTGCAGGACGATATACTCCAACACTTACCATTACGCATAGAGGCGGTAAAATCGCATATATCAGGATTCAAGGCAGATATGGAGTGGCTCGAAAACAACACGCACAAAACGGAGGAAAGCATATCCCCCATGACAATAGGCGACAGAACGTACACCGACAGGAGCGAAGCCGGAGCCGCTCTGCTTGAAGCGTGTAAGGGTATAAAGACCACAGAACCCACGAAAATCGGCAGTTACAGGGGTTTCGATATGCTTATATTCTTTGAAAGTTTCAACAAAGAATTTCATGTCGATATGAAAGGGAGCATGACCCATACAGCCGTGTTGGGCGACGACAGCGGCGGTAATATCACCCGTATCAACAACGCCTTTGATAGAATCCCCCAAAGGCTCGCTTCATCGGAAGCACAGCTTGAAACGCTGTATCAACAGCAGGAAAACGCAAGAGCCGAACTCGGCAAACCGTTTGAGCGTGAGCAGGAACTGACGGAAAAATCCGCACGGCTTGCGGAGTTGGATTCAATGCTCAATATAGACGAAAAGCCTGAAATTGTGGTGATGGACTGTGTAGATGACGAAATGGACGATATAGACGTTGCCGCAAAATCCGCTCCGATGAGTGCGAAAGAAAGACCGTCCTTACTTGCTACGCTTGAGCGTAATGCTGAAAAAAGCAGAGCTATGTTCGGCGGGGCTGCCGAAAAAAACAAATGTGAGGAAGTTACCATTTAGCGGTACGCAGAGGATTGTCCGCAGGACAGTCCTCATATACATATTATATTTAAAATTAGAGCATTTTAATAAAAATATTCATATTTATTTGATATAATTTTTAATTAAATATATTAGAGAATTTATATTATGTGCAGATAAATCTAAAAATAATTTTTGCAAATATCCAACTTTCTTGATTTTTTTGTATCTATATTGCAGGGAGGTCAAAAATTATGGCTGATTTAAAGAATTTTTCAAGTCTGGTTGATTCATATTACGCGAAAGTTTTTTATCATTGCGTAAAAATAGTAAAAAGTAATCATGATTCTGCGGATATTACTCAAAACACTTTTACAAAAGCGTTTATAAGCCTAAAGACTCTGAAAAACGCGGATTCTTTCGGTGCATGGATATTTACGATATGCAACAATGAAATAAAACTTTTTTACAGAGATAAAGAAAAAAATATTTCAAATAAAGTGAATATCGAAAATATAATAAGCAAATCAAATTCAGACAGTTCAAAAAAGTACGGCAAATTATACTCTGCGATTAATATGTTAGATGAAAAATACAAGAATCTCATCATTTTAAAATATTTTGCAGGGTTCAGCGTAAAAGAAATTGCTATGCTTGCAGGATTTGATGAAAAACTTGCCAAAAGTCGTTTATATGACGCACGAAAAAAACTTGAAAATCTTTTATCACAACCCAAAAATTCAGCCGGGGCATTAAATAATTATAATCGAGAAAGGAAACAAGAGATTATGTCAACGGTAAAAGTATTGGAGCTGGGTATTCGTGTTATTTCACGTATGTCTGGTAATGGATTGAATGAATTATTGAAATGCGCAAAAAATAATGAAAAATTTTCAAGTGAAGTTTTAGCTGAATTAGCGAAAGTCGAGAAAGGGAGAGAATTTACGGTTGAGTGCGGCGGAAAATTATCTTACGATGAATATATTAAGATTTTAGCTGGCTGTGATTATGACGTATTACATGAATTTGAAGATACTCACAGCATTATGCGCGATGTTGCCGCTTATCTTGGCACGGGCGGATATATAGAATCTGTCGAAACTATTCTGTATGTATCGTCAATCCCAGACACGGTGAACTGGTATAAAAAATATTTTGGCTGGGATGGCGGTGGGAACGATGAAGGTCACGATATAGT
>WQYZ01000328.1 GCA_009780985.1 Oscillospiraceae bacterium
AGATTCGGCATGTACAGGTGGCATATCACCGACCCGATACGATTCGACGAGGATTTGAAAGTCACAATACAGGCTCTCGGTTGGAGAAGCGAGGGCAGATACCTTCCGTTGCAGGACGACATCGCGAGCGTCGCGTACTGGTATCAGACGCTGCCCGCGGCTGATTTCCCCGAACTGCCGGACAGGGATTATTTAGAGGTGGTCTAAGACGGGACAGTTTTATGTGACAGTCACGAAAATAAACCGTGATTCGCTCGACGAAAAAACCACGAAAAGAAGAAGATTATTCGTCAGTGCGGGCAAATCAGTTTTACTGCTGGTTTTACTGGTCATATTTTCGGTGATGATTCTATCGTCGGAGTTGATATTGCGGTTCGATTATGACGAAAATCCGGTAAAATTGAGCGACAAAATCAATTCTATTAACGGATATTATGACAGTATGGAGCCAACTTACGACGGCGTGTCAATGCGGACGGAATTTGATACATATTCGCCCGATACGACGCGGATAATGGTTTACTGGGAAAACAATACAGATCAGGAGTTTCTGTTTGGGGAATCATGGCAGCTATTCAAAAAACAGGGAAATGAATTTGTTCCGCTATTTAATTTAAACGGTAATTATGGTTTTACCGATGTAGGTTATCCATTAAAACCCGGAAAACAGCGGAAACAAGTTTACTGGATTGAACCCTTTACAGATAAACTTACTCCCGGCATATATCAGATTAAAACGTATTTTTTATCAGGAAGCGGCGATACTCTAAAATTGTATGAACTCGAAACAGAATTTACAGTTTCGGACGATAAATCAAAATGGGATGTAAGCGCGCTTGACTTTCTGAACGGCAAAAACGCCAGTAAATTTATCGATATTACCGGAGAGGCATATAACGACACTTCTTTTCGTTTATATAAAAACAAAAAGACATATGGCACAATACTCACAGACGGAACGTACGAATATGAAATAGGACAAGGCTCCGGCAAATGGGGAATTACGTATAACGACGTTTACGAAGCAGACGGCAAAGTATATCTCGTTTATTCATATTCGCGCGATGTTGATGGAAGACACTGTTCATATCTATGCGTTTCAGATGTAACCGACAATGCCGGCGTAAAAGAAGTCTATAAGTCTGACCCGTTTTACAGCGATTATGACGTAGGTGTTGTCATAGATATTAAATATACAGCCGACGGTTACGTTGTGATAGACGAAAACGAAGATTATGTAATGGATAACAGATTCAAAGTATTTTATGTAAAATATGAAGAAGATGAATACGGCGGAGTGCGCGAAGAAGGCGGCAGCGATATAGGCTGGCTTGTCTATGAAAACGGCGGTTTTCATTTCGAACAAAACACAGATTAATTATGAAAAATTTAAAATATACGGAGGAATAATTTTATGCAAAATACAGCTATGTCAATACCGAGACCGGAGTTTCCGAACCCGCAGTTTGAGAGAAAAAACTGGCAGAATCTCAACGGCAAATGGCAGTTTAAATTCGACCATGGCAATTCGGGCGAAGAAAGAAATATCGTAAACGACGCTCAAATCTTCGACACTGATTCTATGGAGATAAACGTACCGTTTACTTATGAAAGCCCGCTTTCGGGAATAAATATAAAAGATTTCTGCGAGTGCGTCTGGTACAAAAGAAGTTTCACGCTCAAAAACAACTGGAACAACGGCAGGATTTTACTGCATTTCGGCGCGGTCGATTATCACGCAAAAGTGTGGATAAACGGCAATTATGTGAGTTTTCACAGAGGCGGTATGATAAGTTTCTGCTTAGACATAACAAAATATGTTCACATTGGCGAAAACACGGTCGTCGTAAAAGTTGAAGATAATATGCGAGGCGGAAAACAGCCGTCGGGAAAACAGAGTTTCGGATATTTTTCGGGCGGCTGCAATTACACGAGAACGACGGGAATCTGGCAGACAGTCTGGCTTGAATACATCCCGTTTTCGAGCTACATAAAAGATTTTAAAGTTTATACGGACACGGCAAATTTATCGGTCACGATAAACGCCGCTTTTTCAGATTACATGAAAAACTCTGAATTTCTATGCGAAGTCTTTTATAAAAATAAACCTGTCGCGTCAAAATCGGCTAAAGTAAATTCAACGTTCGCATCTGTACAGATTGATATATCAAAAGATAATTTTCATGTCTGGGACGTCGGTAAAGGCGAACTTTACGATTTGATTTTGTCCTACGGAACGCAGGAAGACAATGCAAACAAAGACGTGGTTTACAGTTATTTCGGCATGAGGAATATCGCGATAGACGGGTATAAAGTGTTAATCAACGGCAAGTCTGTATTCCAGAGATTGGTTTTGGATCAAGGATTTTATCCCGACGGAACATGGACTGCGCCGTCGGCAGAAGCCCTGAAAAACGATATAATGCTTTCAATGGAAGCGGGATTTAACGGCGCAAGACTGCATCAGAAAATATTCGAGCCGCTTTTTCACTACTACGCCGACACTCTCGGTTATATCACATGGGGAGAGCACGGCAACTGGGGCATGGACTATTCCGCCGAAAGCTATCAGAATTTTATGTGCGAATGGATAGAGGAAGTCAACCGGGATTTCAACCACCCGTCGATAATCGGTTGGTGTCCGCACAACGAAACCTGGGAAGGACAGCGTAAAGAAGATTTAGCGTATATTTACAGAACGACAAAAGCAATCGACCCGACGCGTCCGGTCATAGACACGTCCGGATATATTCACGTCGAGACTGATATATTCGACTGCCACGACTACGACCAGGACTCGGCGGCTTTCAAAGCGCGTTACGACGCTCTTATAAATCCGTCAAAACGCGAAGACGTTTTCCAGAATCACAACAAATGGGACTGGAAAAAAATCGTTGCGGATTATCCGTATTTTGTGAGCGAGTTCGGCGGCACATGGTGGAGCGAAGTCAGCGGCGAATCGCAGAACAACAAGCAAAGCTGGGGATACGGTCAGGCGCCGGAAGATATAGAAAAATTCTACGCGCGTTTCGAGGGGTTAGTCTCGGCGTTGTTAGACAATCCGCGCATATTCGCATTCTGCTATACGCAGCTCACAGACGTCGAGCAGGAGCAGAATGGCATAGTCTATTACGACAGGCGCAAGAAGTTTGACATGAAGAGACTGCATAAAATCATGGCAAAAAAAGCGGCGATTGAGAAATAGAATAGAATTGTCTAAAATTTTATCCCGTAGGGACACGGCGCGCCGTGTCCGAATAATAAAATTCTACAATGATTGGGAGGGATTTTCGGGCACGGCGCACCGTGTCCCTACAAAATTAATTTTACAGGAGAGTGATATTATGCCTGAGCAATACACAGACAAACTAAAATATATCGGCAACAGAAATCAGTTGTTTTCAGTGAAAAACTATATTATGACAGACGGCAAGGCAAATAATACCCGCGCAATCGACGTAATCAACGGCAAAGGGCTGTTTATGACCATACTGCCGGATAGGTGTATGGA
>WQYZ01000329.1 GCA_009780985.1 Oscillospiraceae bacterium
AAATTTACTTTTTTATCCATCCAGTCCAAAAAAGCGTCCAGTTCCGCGAATTGTTCCTCGTCTGGATCATATTCTCTTATTGCTATAAAATCGCCTCCTTAATTTTTTACGCAGACATTTGAATTTTCCGTATTTAGTATATTCAGTATATCAAAAAATTTTCCGTCTGTCAATATTTTTGTTTTCTATTTTCTATTATGGATTTATAATTTTGTTCCATCTGTATCTTTCGATAGTATCGAATTTTCCGACTTTGGACGGTTCAGCATATACTTGTAAATGATATAATAAAAATGACCCCCTGTAATAATTGAAAACTGCCCCCCCTGAGTGATAAACTTGTAACATAGAAAAATAAAAGTTACAAGGAGAAACGAAAGGAATGATAGAATTGGATAAAAAATTTGAAGTATTACAGGGGTATTACATCTGTGGGAAAGGGATCAAGACAATCGCGCGGGAAAGCAAGGTGTCAAAGACGACTGTGAGGAAATACATACGGGAATATGGCGCACAAAAAGACGAGATACTATCAGGCGGTAGCAAGAGCGAAATAATATTAGCGATGACAGAAGTGCCGAAGTACAAGAAGCGGGAGCCGGGGCAGAGCCGGGTGATAACGCCGGAGATAGCGGAGATAATAAAGAACTGCCTGAAGGAAAACGAGAGGAAGCGGACGTTAGGACAAGAGAAAATCTGCATGAAAAGTATAGATATATACGAATTACTGCGGGAAAAGGGAGTACAGATAAGCTATCCGAGCGTGAACAACTACGCAAAAGCGGCGGCAGAGAAAATCAAAGAGGCGTATATCAAGCAGACATATGAGTACGGGGAGGTGTGCGAATTCGACTGGTGCGAAGCGAAGCTGATGATAGCGAAGAAGCTCGTTACATTTCGGTTGGCAGTGTTTACGTTGGCGGCGACGAATATCAGGTACGGCATATTATACCGGACAGAGGACACCCAAGCATTTATCGATGCGCACATAAGGTTTTTCGCGTATATCGGCGGGGTACCGCAGTGCATGGTATATGACAATATGAAAGTGGCGATAGCGAAATTCGTAGGGAGGAGCGAGAAAGAATCGACGGTGGCGATGAAACAACTGTCAACGTATTACGGATTTTGGTACAGATTCTGCAATATACGGAAAGCGAACGAAAAAGGACACGTGGAGAGAAGCTGCGAATATGTCAGGCGCAAGGCATATTCAAGGGTAAGTGAATTCGAGAGCGAGGAAGAGGCGCAAATGCGGCTGACAGAGACGGTAGGTAGATTAAACGCCGATAAAATCGACAAACTGGAGTTGGAGCGAGGCGCTATGCTGCCAAAAGTTCCAGATTATTCGAGCATAGTGAGAACTAACGGAATAGTAGATAAATTTTCGTGTATATCATACAAGCAAAATCATTATTCAGTAGAAGATTATCTCGTGGGCAAGGAAGTTGAAATACTGGCATATACAGACGAGATAGTGATAAAGTGTGAGGGCGAGGAAGTCGGGCGTCACAAGCGGACATATGAAAATCACGTATATATATTAGACATAATGCACTATCGCCGGACATTATCAAGGAAGCCTGGAGCGTTGAGGAGCAGTCTGTGCCTGAAGGAATCGTGTGAGGAACTGCGTGGAATATATGAAAAGTATTTCAGAAGCTCGCCGAAAGAATTCATACTGGCGTTGGATTTGCTTGATGAATACACAGTTTCTCAGGTAGAATCGGCGATAAATATACTGACAGAGGCTGGGGCGACGGTACAGTACGACAGTCTGAAGATGATGCTGGGCAACAAAACATATGAATATCAGTATGATGAGAATAACGAGATAGAGCAGGCGTGCGAAGCCCAGCTGAAAAAATATGCGGAGGTGGGAGCATGAGTGCCGAGAAGATAGAAAAAATCAAAGAATATGCGAAAAGTCTGCGACTATTATATATCTACAACAATATCGACGACGAATTAGGTAAAAACAATGGATTATCTGCAAAAAATGCGGAGTTTTTATGTGAGTTGCTCAGAAAGGAGACGATTCAGCGGAGCGAGCGGAGCAAAGCCGCCCGCATCAAAAATGCCGGATTTCCTTACAAAAAGCATCTCGACGAACTCAACTTAGACAGGCTGCCGGAGGACGGGAGAAACCGGCTGCCGGAGTTACGCACTCTTGATTTTATCACGAAAGGTCAGAACATCATTGAATATGGCAATCCCGGAACCGGCAAAACACATATCGCCATAGCTCTCGGCATAGAAGCCGCAAGTGCTGGATTTTCCGTAAAGTTTTACAGTGTTCCCACTCTTATCAACAAGCTCAAGGAACTCAAGGCGCAAAAAAACCTTCTCAGCATTCAGAAGCACTTTGAGACGATTGACCTGATGATTCTGGACGAACTCGGCTATATATCTTTTGACCGCGAGGGCGGAGAGTTACTCTTTTCGCATCTGTCCATGAGAACCGAGAGGAAAAGCACGATGGGCTGAATATGCTCGAAAATTCCGGCAAACTTTGTTTGCTCGAATTTTCGGCATATTCAGCATTACGACTAATGTATCTTTCGACAAATGGAAAGATATTTTTACTGACCCCGTTCTGACCACGGCTATCGTTGACAGAATCACTCATAATTCGTTTGTCGTCAATATGGTCGGTCATACTTACAGGCAAAAGCTTAAATGAATTTTCGTTAGAGGGGTCAGATTTAAATTTTAATTTAGGAAGTGATGAACATCGGTAATTCGGATTATACACAAGTCAAGGTGTCTGTCGATTCAAAGATTGCTACCGCTTTCAAGTCGTCCTGTCTGGCGTCCGACGTGTCAATGGCAAGTGTGCTCTCTCTGTATATGGCTAAATACAGCGGTATTTCTTCTAAAAACAGTTCGTCTCCCGCTCTTTCTACCAAGCGTCAGCGTCGTGCCGCCATTGATAAAGTCATTCAGCAGTTAGTATGTATCTTGACCTCTGAGGAATCTTACAGAGACCGCATTCCTGAAAATTTGCAGTCTTCCAGCGTCTTTGATGTCGCTGATCAGTGTGTTTCCGTACTCGAAGAAACCATTGATTCTCTCAAATCTTTACTATAGTACCATAAATGTCGAGTTGGATTTTACAATAATAACAGTTATACTAAAACATGGCAGAGGGGTCAGATTTAAATTTTAATAAGGGGTCATTTTTCACTTGACAAATACACTCTTGCGATGTTTTCCTCAGCCTGCACGATTTTTGAACCATCAGCTCCGTTATATTGCAGCATAAACGCTGTTTCGCATATGCCGAAATAAATATCGTGAGCTGTCCTTGGTTCGTCGCCGTACTGAGCTTTGAATAAATCCGCCGCTTCAAACGCAAGCTTTTTCGGTATGCCTATCCGTTTCATTATCCCAATCATGCAATTGACTGGGTATCTGACGTCTATTGACAGCAGAACTGTCATACCGTTGATTGCTTTGGTATACTGCGCAAATATCATTTTCAGCCGTTCGCCGAACATATCCAA
>WQYZ01000330.1 GCA_009780985.1 Oscillospiraceae bacterium
GATTTCATTTGTTACTGCTCTCATTTTTTTCTCCCTGTTACTCTATATCACATACTTTATTCCTTTTCATGTCGCTATATTGTAAAATCGCATTGGGTGACATCGATAAGTTTCATCTTTTTGAACGATTGGACAGCACTCAAAATTTCGATCTTATATGCGCATAAATTAATCTGTTCGCGTAAACGCACACTGCTGAAATGATATGTAAATTGCATTGTATTTTTTTCCTCCGTTAAGTTTTTTATAATTTGTATATGCGATTTTAAAATAAGACATCGCATTATTTGTCCGTAATTTTTTGACTGCGATTTGATACTGCGCAGATTATAATTCCCCTGTGATATTGTAGGGCGCGGCGACTGGCTGAGTTTCGTTAATAGTGCGATATATGTAAATTTAAAACGACATACACAATATGTTACATTTCGGCGATTCAATGATGCCGCGCTCTACAATATCTTCTGATTTAGCGGTGTATTCTATATAAAATTGTGAAAGACGATATAAAATGTTACAGCGTTACAAAATGTAAATAGACTACCTATCGTGCCGATTTTTATGGGGTTTTCGAAAAATATAGTTGTAGCAGTCTGAACTTTTCTGTTCCTGTGCCTGCATGAACGTATTTTTCATGACTGGTAGTATCTCCCCCATTTTTAGGAAATTTATTTGAGTGGTTATCGCGTATTGCAGGAGTTCGCGCATTTTACCTATCATTTCGGTTGAATTGACTTCATCGCTTCCGTATTCTACTATACATAATGGTTTGAAATTGGGTTGCTTAAATATGGTATGCAGTGTATAAAAGTTATCGGTTTTATAAAAACATAAAATCAGTTCGGCATCATACCCTGGGGCGGCGGGTCAATATTAACATCGCAAAATGCGACATTATTACCGATAACTATATAATATTTCGGCGGTTGTTTTATGTCGCCAATGTCTGCCATATAGATATTGATATCCTTTGCCGCAGGTATAATGTCAAAGGAATACGAATATATGATGTTGTCGTTCACGGTGATACTGTAGGTATTTCGTTTGAACAATACCCTTATGAAAATACCTCCGTTTATGGGTTCGCATTCATTTTTGATTAATATAGACGGATATTTTCCTGAAGTTATAATATCAACAGTGCCGTCAGGTTCCGGTAACTGCATATTTTTTGGGTAGATTACACATGGTACAGTCCTGTTTTCTTTCATAAAAATATAAATCCTTTCTGCGAAATGCGCAAAACGGAGTACAACCGAATACGCAATCGCTGTAAATAAAAATTTGTTAAAATATTTCGCTTAAAATTTTAGTCAGCTTATATCATTGCTGTTTGTTTAAAATAATTTTGATGAATCGTAGCTTCAGGTTACCTACTCTGCCGGTATATTTGTCGTCGTCCGACACCAATACGCCTTTTTCAGCTAACTGTTTTGTGATATTATTTATATTGGCATAGATTCCCATACCGCTCAGAATTCTTTGAAGAGCCTCCGATCTCAGACACAATAGATTCTTATATACAAGCCCGTCGTGACGTTCGTCGTCGAATTTCTTTTCGCTGTTCGCAAGTCTGAATCCCCCGTTTAGTATAAGTCTCTGATGATTTCCACATAATCGACGGCTTTTCCCTTATTTTCACTGGTTTCTTTTTGCTCCCTGTCTTTCACTAACTCGTTCTGTTTACACAACAACAGAAATAATATATCCTCGAATTCCATTTCTTTGTTAGTAGCATCAACAGGTAAAAGTCCTTTTTCACGGCAGTACAAAATAAATAAATTATACGATGTGCAGAGAACGAAATATGTATCGATTAATTTGCGGTGCATATCACATTTTGGGAGATTTGTCCTGAATTTCTCTGCTAATTCTGATATGTTATTCGTTATGCTCTCGTAGTTGTCGGCGACCCATTGTATCAGGTAGTAATAAAATGTCGATATGAGGAGCGGCTCTTTTTGCAGTTGAAAAAGACTGGTTTCGCCCAAGTCCGCGTCGAATGTAACAGTCAGGTAACGTGCGGTAGAGGAGGCGTTAAGATATAAATCATACTCGCCTGTGGTTATGATGCTTGCCAATGGTCTATATTCGACTGGTTTTCCGCCTATCATTCGTGTTTTGCCAATGTCGTCGCCGACTATGCGGCATATCTCCTCAAAAATATCTTCATGCTCAGCTTTGTTTCTTAGATTCTTTGAGGGGTATAGATCGTCGATAATAACAACACTGTTGGCGTGCGTGTCAAGCAGTTGCTCCATACTGTATTTTGTTGAATTGAATCGTGTCGGCGGCTTCAAGTCTTTATTTCTGTCATATAACTTTGAAATCAGCGAAATAAATACGCTCTTGAGCGTTCCGGTAAGCCCCTGTACATACAAGAATGATTTATGCGGCACCAATGCTTTTTTGAATATCGGTTTTATTATGCTGGTTATTGTGAATGCGAGTATGATGCAACCTACATTGGGATTCAATTCTACTGTTTTCCATAGTCCTGCCGCAGCTGCCTCTTCTGAATAATTTTCCGTATCTACCGCAAACGATTGTGGTATTGCGTCAAAAACTATAGCGGTATTTTGTTCGGGGTCTGTACCATATGCCGGTGTGCCAATGACTTTATCGCCGCCGAAATAAATGTGCCTGCCGCCGAAATCATTCCAGCCCAGCTTTTGGCAACAGTACCTTGTCAGAGTTGATTCGCATTTGTCATATCCATGTTGCACGATATAATTTACATATTCGTTTGCTTTCGAGCAGTCCGGGTCAATCATACATCTGCAATGATTCGCTTTATACTGAAATCCACCCGGCGCAAATGTGTATCGTCCATATGCGGCAATGATTCACAAACAGAAGCAGTTATTTCATCTATCCTTGCGCAGACGTCATTATAGTTGTTTTCCGTGTATATGTTGAAGTAATCCCCGCACACTATCTGCGCCGGGTTCACTATGTATTGTATATAATAATTCCTGAATTTCATGGGATTCCTGCTGTTTCCTCTTTTACTGTACCCCGCAATATATCCGGCTATCTTCTGTATCACTATATTCAGTCCGTTCTGACCCAAATACAACGTCCACGATTTTTTCTTTGTCCATGTTCTGTTCGCTCTCTCCGCCTCGTTCAACAATACCTCAATTTCTTCCTCCGTCAGCATACCCTTATCCGGTATAATTTTGCAGCCATTTATCTCCGCGTATTCGAATAACGCCTTTTTCAGATTACGGTACATTACAGCCGATATTCTATATGACGCTGTGAATGTGTGAATACCATTTTTGTTTATCATTTTACTACACACCTCTCTTATGAATATTTGTACATATTGAGTGCTATACAAAAATCATAATCCTGGCGGATTATGATTTTTACACCATTAATCTAAATAACCAGTAAAAAAATACCAATAGCAAACACGACGTTTATGTGTTAAAATTTTAAACATGAAACGAATAAAACTTTTTGCACTGAACCGCCGTGTCCGCAAGGTTTACTATA
>WQYZ01000331.1 GCA_009780985.1 Oscillospiraceae bacterium
ATAAAGAAACAGTATCGCGGCGGTCTTTACGCCGCATGTACAGTTCCCGCGGTTACGTATGATAATTGGAATCTGTTGAAAGAATGGTGTCAAAAAAACGATTTGATAGAGTTTGATTGGGAATGCCGAGTAACTCCGCCGGCAACAAATCAAAATTGGGTACTCGAAGAAATATTAAATTACCGTGGAGAAACCTCAGATAATATCATACCGTTACAAATTGATTTATTACTTCCGATAAAAGAAAAATCGAAATAGAATCACCCTTAAAAAAATAAGAATTATTGTCACACTCATATTTTAAGATGATAGAGCCGTATGTTTGGCGACAAACGGCTTTATCACCGTTTATATTTATAATTCTTCTTTTTCCAAATGGCAGATTTGCTGTTTTTTAGTTTCAATATTGAGAGCGTTGTTTTTATTTTCAGCAATACGGCGTTCGTATTCTTTCATTTGCTCCAACAGCGACGGCTTGGGAATATTGTTTATGAGAATATTGTTTATGATACCGTCAATCATATTGTAATTGCCTTCTTCATCCATTTCTGCGGAAGCAAGATAATTTTGTTTTTCTTTTTTCATGTGGTTGACCCCTTCTTTTGTTCAAATTCCATTTTAAATCCTGTGTAACCCTCACCCGTGTAGTCAAGAATAATCGTTGCATTGTATGGTTTGCCCGTTTTTTCGGACATAAGTCCGGACATAAAAATACGCCCCTCCGCGAGAAGCGTTTTTGCGATTTCTTTTGTTATAGTTTTCTTTTTTGAAGTAAAAAACTTGTTATCCTTGAAAAGTCCCAATTTGCAACCTTTATTTTCGCAAAAAAATCCTTTTTGCCGTTCGGTTACGTTATTGCCGCAACGGGGACATATACCGATAACTTCGCCTGTCTGCCTTTTGGACGGGAATAACGCTTTGTATTCGTCTGACGGAGTGTTATACATTTTCACAAGGTCGCCGATAAATTTGTTTATCGAAATCATAAAATCATCAGCCGACAATTCGTTTTTTTCTATGCGTTTCAGGTGGTTTTCCCATTCTGCGGTGAGCATAGGGGATTTTATTTGTTGCGGCAGGATTTTTACAAGGTTCGCGCCTTTGTCGGTAGGGAGCAGGGATTTATCTTTGCGGGTTAAAAATTCCGATTTTACAAGGTTTTCGATTATAGCCGCGCGTGTCGCGGGAGTACCCAGACCTTTACGCTCTGCGTTGTCGGGCATATCGTCAGCTCCCGCCGTTTCCATAGCGGATAGCAGTAAATCTTCTGTATAATGTTTCGGTGGTTGCGTGAATCCCTCGCGGACGCTTGATTTTGCGGTAAAACTTTGTCCCTGTGATAATTCGGGTAATGAGTTCTCAGCTTCTTTTTTATTTTTGCCGACGCTTTTTATAAATGCTTGCTCAATGGCTTTCCACCCATCTTTTATGACGGTTTTACCTTTCGCCGTGAATGTCTCACCGTTGCAGTCAACTATAACAACCGTTTCTGCGTAAACGTGTTTTTCAGCAACAGCCGACACAAGGCGGGTACATATCATTTGCAGGATGTTATACTCAGCGGTCGGGAGTGCAGACAAATCCGTTTTTGACATTGATGGCGTGGGTATGATGGCATGATGGTCTGTTACACCTGCGTTGTTTATGACTTGCGAAACGTTGATAATCGGAACGCCGTCAAATTGTAAAATGCTGTATGCCACACCGACAAGCGCGGGTATGCCGTCTTTCATATCTTCAGTCAGAAAACGGCTGTCGGTTCGCGGATACGTTACGATTTTTTACTCATACATATTTTGGACGCAGTTCAGCGTTTGAGCGGCGGTATAGCCGAAAAGCCTGTTTGCTTCACGCTGTAACGTAGTGAGGTCATATAACTTCGGCGGCGATTCCGATTTTTCCTGCCGTTTAACTTCCGTTATAGTTGCCGTTTTGCCGTCACAAGAAGTAGCAATATCGTCGGCGGTCTGTTTGTCTTTGACTTTTTCACGCTCTGCGGTAAATTCGCCGTTGCTGATTTCTACCGTATAGAACGGTTCTTTCAAAAAAGTAGATATTTTATCCTCACGCTCGACAATCATGGCAAGCGTCGGCGTTTGGACGCGCCCGACACGGAGCGTAGTATCATACAGAATAGAGAAAAGACGGGAACAGTTCATACCTACCGCCCAATCTGCCTGTTGACGGCACAGTGCGGAATGATAAAGATTATCATATTCCGCGCCATCTTTGAGGTTACGGAAGCCGTCAGATATTGCCGATTCCTCCATACTGCTAATCCACAGACGCTTTATAGGCTTTTTGCATTTGGCGTATTCATATACAAGCCGGAATATCAATTCGCCCTCGCGTCCTGCATCGCAAGCGTTGATGATACACTCAACATCAGAACGTTTTATCAAATCGCACAAGATTGTCAACTGCTTTTTCGTGTCTTTGTTGGCGGTGTACTGCCATTTTTCAGGTATAATCGGCAAATCCTCATACCGCCATTTCGCATATTTTTCGTCGTATGCTTGCGGTTCGGCAAGTCCCAGTAAATGTCCGACACACCATGATACTACATACCCATTACCCTCATAACTGCCGTCTTTGCGGCTTTTCGCACCGAGTACGTCCGCTATACTCTTTGCTACGGATGGTTTTTCACTTATAACTACTTTTTGGCTCAAATTCAATTCCTCCCAATTCAATATAAATAAATTTTAAATATGGTAACTGTATCTCCATGCGCTGTACTCTTCTTCGGTAATTTCGCCATTTCTGAATTTCTCTGCCTCTTTCTGCCATGTATTGAACATATCAAAAAGCGTTGGATATATACTGCTTTTGGACTTGTCGAGCAACAAACATAATTTCCCATTAACGTTGGCTATCTGTATGCCATAAATATCTTCAAGCATAAACAGCGTATGGATTATACCCTCCGCGCTGTCAATATCAGGGCGTTCGAGTGTTTTTGAATTGACTTTTAGAACATCGGCGATTTTTGTAATAATTTTTTCTTTCGGCGTTCTCGTGCCAGATTCGTACTGTGCTATGCGAATATCCGCGCTTTTTTCATCGAAGCCTGCCGCAAGTCCTAACTCTTTCTGCGTCATACCGCGCATATTTCTAATCTTTTTAATTCTATCTCCTACTGACATAGGTACTCCCCCAATCAATACGATAATTCAAGTATTGTTCTAATATTGCGCAAGTTTAGTTATCTTTGAGTAATGACATACAAAATCCTTCAAAATCCTTTCATTTCCATTTTATTTTTTATAAAAAATCCGTGAAAAAATATATGACTTTTTCAACGAATAATATTGTCTTCTGTTAATTCATATGGTATAATCATTATATTGGATAATAAACGTTATACGAACGGAGGAACAAACTTGGCTGAACTTTGGGATATATTAGACGAAAATGGTAATGTAACAGGACGAGTTCACGAGCGAGGCAAGTCCATGCGCAAAGGCGAATACCACCTTGCGGTTTATA
>WQYZ01000332.1 GCA_009780985.1 Oscillospiraceae bacterium
CGCGATGACGCGGGTATCGCCTTTGTTTGTCGTAACCATGACTTTATATTTCAGACTTTGATTGAACGTCCCCGTGACTATTTTTGTCAGTCTCGCCGCGTTTGTCGGAATTATGTCACGGAAATAAAAATCGGTCAGGGGTACGCTTGATGTGTTGCGGAGTTCCTTGATGTCGTAGCGTATTTCGTCACCCGGCATAGCTTCGACATTGCCCGTTTTACGCACAGAAACGCCAGTATTTGCCGAGTAATTCAGGAACTCCTGTTTTATGATTTGGTTTGGATAGTCTATCTCTATATCGAGCATTTTATCGGAAAGTATATAATATTTCGGCGATTGCACTTCGCGTACAACATAGCGACCGAGTGGAAGTGGAGTAGAAATTGCGCGACCGTCTGCGCCGGAAACAATTCTATCGACAAATACGCCTGTTTTATAGTTATATATTTCAAACGTTGCGCCTTGAAGCGGCGTACCTGCGGGAAGTCCGTTTTGCTCGTTGTCATCGCCACTCTTTTTAAGTATTTGAATTTGACCTAACTGTGGCGTGTTCTCCCAGACTATTTCAGTTACCTGACCCGCGATAAATTCGACGGTTCGCGGCATATCGTCGGGCGAATATCCGGGAGCCGGACGCGATTCGCGGATCGTATAACGCCCTTCTGGAATATCGTTCGGAAAGTCGATAACGCCCATATTATCTGTATAATAAACTCCTACCACTTTGTTGTTTTTGTCAAACAGCATAAATTCGACGTTATAAATTGGTTTTTTGCTGATACTGTCTATCTTGGTGAGGCGTATTCCAGACTTGGGCTTATTTGTAAGCTGTAATGTTGCCTGTTTCCCCGGTAATACCGTGACATTGTACACATTTGTATCAAGCTCATAACCGTTTAAGGCTTTACGCTCTACAACCATGTATTCGCCTGCGGCAAGTCCGTTGATTTGGATTCTACCATTTGAGTCCGTCGTGTAGGACCCTGAAATATCGCCGTTTTCGCTTGTAGATTTACTGGGGGAATTATTTTGCGTTCCGGGTTGATTGACGTCCATTATATTTCCAGCGACGAATGTGCCGTCAGCCTGTTTTATATCATAGACCACTCCCGCGAGCGGTTGACCTGTCTGTGTATCTGTTTTGACTATTAACAGACTGCTCATTGGCGTATTGAGAACTTCCAAAACGGTGTCTTTGTCTGCTTCAACTAACACAGTTTTCGGCTCTTTATCGAGGAAATATCCGTCTGCCGTTTTTATTTCTGTCACTGTATAATATCCCTCAGGCAAAAGCGGTATATAAATCGAGCCTGAAATGTCTGTTTTAAAAGTCAAGCTACCAAACTCATTCATAATTTTTTCGCCATTCATGCGTGATATTGTAAACTCGACTCCGGCAATAGGTTCGCGGGTTATGCTGTTTAATTTGAGAATTTTCAGAGTTGAAAGCGGCTTATCTTCGAATTGTACTTCGGTCAATTTGCCGGATTTTACTTCAATGGTTTGAGGAACGCTGTCGATTTCGTAGCCAGAGGGAGCGATTGTCTCGGAGATTATATAAACGCCGTCCCCTAAATCGGAGACGATAGCCTTGCCGGAAGCGTCAGTTTTTACTGTAGCCACTTTTTCGCCATTTGCGCGGGTAATCTCAAAAGTGGCATCGCTCAATGCAAGGTGTGTATATTTATCCACTTTGAGGATTTCGATACCGCTCAACGGGTTGTCTGCGAATTTTACAAAAGTCAGAACACCCGATTTTACCGTAACTGTCTTGGGCTGTTCACTGATAAAGTAACCCTGTGGAGCGGTAGTTTCTGTCACAATATAAACGCCGTCAATTAAGTTTGTAACGAGGACTTTTCCTGTCTCATCTGTGGTGTACTCGCCGACGTTCAAGCCGTCAGCGCGTTCAACTGTGAACACAGCTCCGCTTAATGCAATTTTTGAAAAGTAGTCGTATTTCGTAATCTCGATTCCAGAATATGGTCTGTTTGTAAATTCAACAGTCTCCAATTTACCTGATTTTACGGTAACTGTACGGGATGATTCATCGCGAACATAACCATACGGAGCTATAGTTTCAGAGATTACATAAACGCCCTCTGCCAAATCCGAAACGATTATTTTACCCGCGCTGTCTGTTTTGAACTGCCCGACTTTTTCGCCGTCTGCTTTGGCTACCTCGAATGTTGCATTTGCCAGTGGAATGCGCGAAAATTCGTCTGTTTTCACGATTTGTATTCCACTCAGCGGCTTGTTCTCAAACTCAACCGTCGCAAGTTTACCTGAGACTACCGTAACA
This sequence comes from Oscillospiraceae bacterium, assembly GCA_009780985.1. GTDB lineage: Bacteria > Bacillota > Clostridia > Oscillospirales > WRJC01 > WRJC01. The sequence goes on from WQYZ01000332.1 coordinate 2,303, forward strand.
TTTTTCGGAATTTCGTCGCGCATATAGCCGTCGGGTGCGATTGCTTCTGACACTACATAGACCCCGTCAATTAAATCAGATACGAGAATTTTGCCGGATTTATCGGTCTTGTACGTTCCTATATGCTCTCCGTTGGCACGATTCACTTCAAAAATGGCTCCGCTCAACGGTGCATGATTTATGGAATCTGTCTTGACGATTTCGACACCGCTCAACGGAGCGTTTGTGAATGTCGCGACGGTCGGCACAACAGCCTTGACTTCGATGGTTTTACCAGTTGAATCAAGCGCATATCCTGTTGGAGCGCGAGTCTCTGTAATTATATAATACCCCGGTTCGACTGCCGGAATATTTACTGTGCCGTCTGCGCCTGTTTCATACTCGCCAACAAGTGCGCCGCCCTGATGATATACTGTGAACTGTGCGCCAGTCAACGGATTTCCCGTGATTTTATCGACCTTTTTGATGACGAGGCTACCGAATGGTCTGTTCTGGAACTCCACTTGTGTGATTGTTGCCGATTTGACTTCGATTGTTTTTACATTATCGCCGAGCGAATAATTTTCGGGCGGTTTTGTCTCGGTTACCGTATAGAATCCCGGAGCCAAACTGTCAATTTCCACAGTTCCGTTTGCGTCCGAGCGGTAATTGCCGATGAAAGTGCCGTCCGCTTTTGTGACTGAAAACTCTGCATTTGCCAACGGAATTAATGTATCCGCCTCGACTTTGCGTATGATTAAACTGCCGTAGGGAGCGTCAAAAAATTCGAGATAATACATTTTCTCGTCCAATATTTGTATTGTCTGCACAGTATTATCAAGTATGAATCCCTGCGGTGCTTGAACCTCAGTCACTTTATACCCACCGGGAACTAAGCCATAAATGTGGATTGTACCAGTTTCATCGGTGCGGTATAATCCGTCGGACGCGCCGACGACCGCGCCTTGGATATCTGTGATTTTGAAAACGGCATCGGCAAGCGGCTCTTTTGTGACTGAATTATATTTAGTAATTACTAACGCGCCAGTTCTGCTGTTGAAAAATTCCACAGTCTTGATTTTGCCCCATTCTGCGTAGACTGTTTTTGGCGTATCGTCAATTATATATGGGTCAGGGGCATACACTTCTGTTACAAGATAATTTCCCTGCGGAA
>WQYZ01000333.1 GCA_009780985.1 Oscillospiraceae bacterium
AAACTTGAGCCGAGAGGCAGCTTAATCGTGAATAATGTTTTTTTAGGGTCGGTAGTTGCCGCACACATAGATTCCGTTCTGTCATGCAGATTATACTTTATTGTGCCTGTTATGTCTTTTATAGTTTTTTCAAAATCGTCTTTTTCGTATTTGTATAATTCAAACGGGGTATATCTTTTTATATTGTCATAGTTATAACTTATCATACCTTTGCACCTTTCTGTTATCATTTGATAATTACAAATATTATATAAAATTTTATGATGTCAAATATTTTATAAAATGCTTGACTAACGTTATATAATCATGTTATAATATAATTGTATCACACAACAACTGATTTGTCAACAGCAAAAACAACAAAATTTACGAAAAGAGGTAAAAAATTATGGCGAACGAAAAGTTCAGGAAAGAAATCAAGCAATCAGGTGTGAAAATGTGGCAGATAGCCGACAAAATCGGCATCAGCGATATGACGTTATCGCGCAAGTTCCGTTATGAGCTGACCTCGGAGGAAAAAGACGAGATACGACGGATCATAGCGGGGATAGTAAAGGACCCACTATATCAGGCAAAAAAATCAATAATCAAGGGGGTGTAAAAAATATGACGGCACGCATGAGAACAATCACAGAGGCGATAAAAGCAATCCGGGAGGCTGACCCGCAGACGGCGTTTACTGAAACGGCACTGCGAAACATGATAAGACGAGGCGAAATACCAAGCGTGAAAGCAGGATGTAAAAACCTTGTTAATCTCGATGTCTTGTTTGAGTATCTTAACAATCCTACAAGCCAGTCTGTAAAAATAGTATCTACCAGCACGGGAATCAGACCGATCAAAGAAAAAATATTTCATTGAAAAGAAAGGACTATGATAAAATGCAGAATTTACAGCTAAAAGAAAAGTCTCTTTCCGCTGGAACAGAAAGAGACGGGGCATACGAAAAATCGTATGCGGGTCAAAGCGTTTGCGAACATTCTGACAATAATATTATATCACATAAAAATAGAAAAATCAACAGCTTTAATCCGGATTTATTTATACAAATCAAAAATTTACTTAACATCAAAGACGTTTTAGATTTTTACGGTGTTCAGATTAATCCGAAAGATTATGCACTTTGTCCGTTTCACGGTGAGAAAACAGAGTCATTTAAAGTGTACGACAATAATTTTTATTGTTATGGCTGTGGAGAGCATGGTGATATAATTACTTTTGTAATGTTATATTTTAATCTTACCACGATAGAAGCCGCAGTAAAATTAAATGCTGATTTTAATTTGGATCTCCTGAGTAAATCAAATCAATCTTCAGGCATATCAATAAAAGAGATTCAAGCCGATAAAAGACTGATATTTGATTTTGAGCAGTGGATGAAAAGAGCGTTCAGAATAGTTTCTACATATTATCGTTATTTGAAGTTCTGGGGAGAACAGTATTTTGTGAACGGAGTTCAATACTTTGAGAAGTATCTGTCGGATATTGAAGACATATGGTATGTCGAAATGTTGCTTGATATGATGATTGAAGTTACGATGAACGATTTTAGTAAACAAGTAAAATTTTACAGTCATTACGGGGAGTGGGTGGAGTACATTGACGGAAAATACCAGCTTGACCCGTAGACAAAAAGCCGATATGCTGAAAGAATCAGGCTTTTCGACGAATGATACATATAATGCAGACGATGAAGATATATTCGACAGATTGAAACATCAGAACGATATACCAGTCTGGGAACCGCCAATCCCGTTTGACATTATAAATCTGCCGGATTTTCCGGTGAACGACCTGCCAGTCACCGTTTCGGCTTATGTTCGCGCAGTCGCGGAGACAACGCAAACCTCGCCCGATATGGCAGCTGTGGCTTCACTCGCCATATTATCATTGTGCTTACAGGGTAAATTTATCATCGAGGGTAAAAAAGACTGGGTCGAAGGATTAAATTTATATACTGTTATTGTCGCCACCCCGGCTGAACGTAAAAGTGCGGTGTTGAAACATATAACAGTGCCTCTCGTACAATATGAGCTTCAGGAAAACCGCAGACTTGCGCCGCTTATCGAGCAGAACAAGATGGAGAAATCCGTCCTGGAAAACCGAAGAAAAATCTTGGAAGCACAGTTTTCTAAAGATAAAGATTCAGACGCCGCTCAAATGCGGGAATTGTCCGATGAAATCAGCGAATTTAAGGACGTAAAACCATGCAGATTATTTTACGACGACATAACCCCGCAGAAACTGGCAACAGTCCTAAGCGACAACGGCGGTAAAACGGCAATATTATCGTCAGAAGGCGGCATCTTCGATATACTGGCGGGGAAATATTCAAACAACACTCCGGACATAGACATATTTCTGAAAGCACACTCCGGCGACAGTATCAGGGTAGACAGGCAGGGACGGCAGAGTGAGTATGTAAATAACCCTGCGCTGACGGCGTTAATATTCACTCAGCCGAATGTGATAGAAAATCTGATGTCGAATGCAATATTTCATGGTCGCGGTCTGTGCGGACGATTTCTGTACTCTCTGCCGAAATCGACGGTGGGAACCCGCAAATTCGTAAGTAGTCCAATACCCGAAATCACCGCGGATATGTATTTCAAACTGGTAGGAAATCTGTTGAAAATTAAGGTTTCCGAGCCGAAAACTATCAAATTAAGCGAGAGAGCATACGAAGCCCTGAAAACTTTTTATGAAAAAGTAGAGCCGATGATAATTGACGAACTTGCAGATATCAAAGATTTTGCGGGGAAATTCGTGGGAAGCGTGTTAAGGATTGCGGGGCTGTTATATCTTACGGAATTCTTGCCGGACCATGTAAATTTTGAAAATATACAGGAGTGCGATTTAGTTCTGCCGGAGAATTTTATAACAAGGGCGATAATCATCGGCGAATATTTTCTCGAACACGCGAAAGTTGCATATCAAATCATGGGATCAGACGAAGTAACAGAGCAGTGCAAATATATTTTAAGGCAGTTGAAAAAGTCTAAACCAGACAGAATAACAGTCCGCGACGTGAACAGAGCCTGCAGAAAATTTAATTCTGCGGATGAAGTTTTGATTCCTATAAAGCGATTATGTGAATATGGTTATTTGCGGGAAGCAAAAGTCATATATTCCGGGACAGGCAGACCGTCATCCGCACAGTGGGAAGTAAATCCGGCAATATATAACGAGTAGAAACAGAAAATGCGTGACAAAAAGGACAAAAGGGACAAAAATAAGTGAAACCCGCATTTTACCGTATAATATTAGGTCTTATGAAAAAGGGACAGAATGTGACAAAACTCATAAAAACGTGACAAAAGTATATTGAATTTTAGTTTTGTCCCTTTTGTCCTTTTTTGTCACAATAATCGAAAAGTTAGTTTTTAATGATGAAATCTTAGTTTAATCGACTTTTGTCCTTTCTGTCCTTTTTGTCACGCGATATT
>WQYZ01000334.1 GCA_009780985.1 Oscillospiraceae bacterium
ACTGAGGACTATATCACAGGTAGGTTCGGTTAATACTATATTATATTTATATTAACGATTGAAAAATTCATATAAAATCCGTATAATATTTTATGAAAGAGGAATGAGTATGTCAATAAGAGTAAATTACGAAAAAGAATTAAAAAATGTATTTGACAGCCTTGTGCTGATGTGCAGACACATCGAAGTAGCGATTGAAAAATGCGTAAAAGCACTTACAGACAGGAATTTTGAACTCGCGAAAGAAGTCTTTGAGGAAGATAAACTGATAGACGGCATGGAACGCGATATTGAGCAACTATGTCTGAAAATCCTCTTGATGGAACACCCGGTGGCAAGCGATTTCCGCGAGGTAGCCGCCGCGCTTAAAATGATTACAGACCTTGAACGCATAGGCGACCAGGCGAGCGACATAGCTGAAATTACAACGCAGTTCGGCGACGAGGAATATATAAAGAAAGTAGAGCATATACCGCAGATGGCGGTAATTGTCATTCAGATGGTTAGAGACGGCGTTCAGGCGTATATCAACCGCGATATTGAACTTGCACGTTCGCTTGACAGAACCGACGATAAAGTCGACGCGCTTTTTAATACTGTAATGTCTGACCTTGTTGCGCTTATCAAGAAGAATCCTGATAACGCGGAGCAGGCAATACTGTTCATGATGATAACGAAATACTTAGAGCGAATAGGAGACCACGCCGTAAACATAGGCGAATGGGTTGAGTACGGTATAACGGGAAATCGCCCGAATAGTGAGAATGATGAGTAATAATATTATGAAACAGATAATTTTTGCGGTCGAGGATGACGCCGCTATACAGGAACTATACACATATTCGTTGGAAAATGATTTCGACTGCCATTGTTTTGACGATGGGAATTCATTCTTTGACGCGCTTTCAAGAGGCATTCAAGAGCCTTCTGTTATTCCGGATCTTATTCTTCTTGATATTATGCTGCCCGGAGACGACGGATTTGCAATTTTATCGCGCTTAAAAACGAATAAATTAACCTCGCATATACCGGTTATTATGGTATCGGCAAAAGGCGAGGAAATATCGAAAGTCAGGGGTCTTGATATGGGAGCCGACGATTACATGGCAAAACCGTTCGGCATTATGGAACTTGTGGCGCGTATAAAAGCCAATCTGCGAAAAAATAATAAAAGTAACAAAACGGCAGCCGAAGTCAAAAATATAATATATAAAGATATTGTCATTGACTTTTCCAAACATTGTATAACTGCAAACGGCAGGCAAATACAAACTACGCTCAAAGAATATAATTTGCTGTGTCTGCTCTGCGAAAACGCCGAAAAAGTGCAGGAGCGCGAAACTATATTCGGCGCGATATGGGGAAACAGTTTCATTGGTGAAACCCGCACGCTTGACATTCACGTTAAAGAACTGAGAAGAAAACTTTCTGAAGCCGAAAGCAACGTAATTATTCAAACCGTTAGAGGGGTGGGATATATGCTGAAATGAAAAAGCGGCTGTTTTTATACACAACATTAATAATATTCGCCGGGCTTTTAAGCTTCTTTACCGCTTCGATTTATGTAACCTATACAAACAATCTGAGCCTTGCCAAAGATACGGTTATGGAGACGGCGAAAATATACTCCGATTTATATACTCCCGACACAAATTTGGCGTCTTTTGTAAAAGCCGGGGATAATACCCGAATAACGGTTGTTGCGCTTGACGGCACGGTCTTGGCAGACAGCGGCGTGCCTGATCTCAGCACGCTCGAAAATCACCTGAACCGACCCGAAATACAGGCTGCCGCAAACGGCTCTCCCGCCGCGTATGTGCGTCATTCCGCTACTCTCGGAGTTGACCTGATTTACTACGCTCTGAAAGTGAATATCGCCGCCGACGGCGGCGGGAACAATTATATATTTATACGCGCCGCCATTCCTGTGGCGAAAATCGATTCATATCTGTTCCGCTCGCTACCACTCCTTATATTTTTACTGCTTATTTTAGCTTTATTATGTTTCCTATTTATACGCGGAACAGTAAACCGGATTATAGCAAAGTTTAATTCAGTAGAACAAAATTTGCGGCTATTGTCGGACAATTCAAACGGCGAATATAAATCGGATTTGAATCATATCGGTAAAGGCTATGAGGAAATAGATAAAATCACCCGCGAGATTGGCGATGTCGCACTTGTTCTACAAAAAAATTTTAACGATTTACACAACGAAAAAAACAAACTGGATTACATTATCAACAATATCGGAGACGGGCTGTTTGTACTTGATGAAAATAAAAGTGTCGTTCTTATAAATACCGCTGCGCTTGATATATTTGGTGTCACACCGGATATAATCTCTAAGAATCTGAACTATCTGTGTTACGATAAAACACTCTCCGAGGCAGTGGAAGACTGCGTAAGCTCCGCCAAAAGTGCCTTATTTGAACTTACTTTGAACGGCAACATATATCTTATCACAGTAAAACGGCTTCCTGATACTGTATTGACAACGATTGTGCTGTCGAATGTCACGGAAAACCGTGAAAACGCAAAACGGCGCGAGGAATTTTTCGCTAACGCTTCACACGAACTGAAAACCCCGCTGACTGCCATCAAGGGCTTTACCGAATTGACCGCGCTCAACAACAAAGATGAAAGCATAAATAAATATATTGACAGTATTACCCGCGAAACAGACCGTATGCTGTCGCTTATCGGGGATATGCTTAAACTGTCCGAACTTGAGAATTCAACAAATACAAAAAATATTAATTCAGTATCTGTATCGTTGGCAAAAGTAGTAGACGAAGTACGTGAAACCGAATCGACTGCAATCAATGAAAAATCCATAATTTTTAAAACTTCCGGAGACTGTACAGTACAAGCTGATCCGGGTCATGTTTACGAACTTGTTAAAAATCTTGTCGAAAACGCCGTGCGGTACAACAATCAAGGGGGAAGTGTTACAATAACTATTAAAAGTCATAATAACAGTGGAAGTCTTACCGTTTCCGACAACGGAATCGGCATATCGCCGGAAGAACAAACAAGGATATTCGAGCGATTTTATCGTGTAGAAAAAAGCCGCTCTCAACGAAACGGCGGCACGGGTTTGGGGCTTTCGATTGTCAAGCATATCTGCGCCTTGTATGACTGGAAGCTGTCATTGAAAAGCAAGCTCGGCGTAGGGACTGAGATTACAGTGTTTTTCAACTGTTTATGATTTTATCAATTGTATTATAGCAGTTTGACAAAAGGAATACGGTATGGTAAAATAGAGGAAAAAACAAAGGAGCAAAAACCATGAAACATCTGACAAAATTGTTACCGGCAAAGCAAAAAGGACCAATTTGAGCAAACACCATTCCCCCTGTATTGAAACCATATCTTGTGATTTCGCTTCAGTAGCGTAACACATAACAGCGACCGTATCAAGGGTAAAATA
>WQYZ01000335.1 GCA_009780985.1 Oscillospiraceae bacterium
CGCCGTCAACGAGTTCGTAATATGCTCCGTCAAGCATGAAAACCTGATGTCCGTTATAATCTACCATTCGACCGTTACCGTCAAACGCCGGCACGTATAATGGGGCTGTTTCTTCTGCGGTTGTGCCTATATAAGGCTCGGCTGCGGGTTCGCTGACGGATTCTGTCGTGGTCGCGCCGGGATCTTCCGTTGTTGTCTCATCTGTGATATCTTCACCGGTGGTCTCTTGCGTAGTCGTTGCTGTTGTGTCCGGGTCTGCTGTGGTTGTTGCGTCGGTATCTTCCGTCGTCGTTGTTACCGTGGTACTGCTGTCCTGCGTGTCTGCTGCGGTTGTTGTTTCGGACGGTTCGGTATTTTCTGTGCTTCCGATAGTCGGTTCAGTTGTGTCCGGAATTTTCTCGTCGTCCGCTCTGACGTAACTTACATAGCTTCCGAAACATCCCATAAGTAGAACCATAACAAGCAAAAAAGACAGCAACTTGGAATTCACGGTTTTGAACGCTTTCATTTTTTTACATCGCCTCCTGCAGAATCAAATAATACTACGTTCTTATGCGAAATCCTTTTTCGCGTTAAAATCATTTCCGTTAATCGCCTCCATAAAATTAATGATTGATTTTCTTTCTGTTAAAAGGGCAATTTGAACTTCCTTTGATTTTTCGTATATTATTTTCATCAATGAAACCGTATTAACAGTTTTTTTACGATGTAAAATACAACTTCGTCTGTAATTTTAAATTCCTGTAATTGCTATCTGTAATGGTTTATATATGAATTTAATTGAGTCCAAAAAATATTACTGCGATATCTTTTTGCTTTTTTTATTTTTATCATACCATTCCAAAAACGGCTCAAACAACATCTGTTCCGCCTCTCTGCGCGCTTTTACTGCTTCGTCTTTGTATTCGTAAGTACCTAAATGATATTGTTTCCCCTTGAACGTTATGCGCGCCGCATATTTTTCTGCTATCATTGCGACATTGCGCCACCGCATTATGTACACACCTTTTACCCCAGTCGTATTTTTCCTGCTTACCCTTCTTTTTAAATTTTTAACTGCAGTACCGTCAATGGTTTCATTAAAGATTTTAAGAGCTTCTTCTTTAAGGCAGCCGCAACTGTTTATAGTTCCCGAATTTAGATTTCCTGTAGTAACATAATGGGTGTTTCCGCAATCGCACTTACATTCCCACAGAGTATCTTTCTGGTTTTTATTTTTACCCACTACTTTAACCACCAAGAGTCTACCAAACCGCTGCCCCGTCAAATCTATTGTTTTAATATGGTTTTTATCTCTCTCGCAGCCGCAGCTGCGAGCTCCGCCGCTATTAAGTGTATTTGCGCGGATATAAGCAGTTTTGCCGCAGTCGCATTTACATTCCCAAACGATGCTCCCGCCTTTTCGCTGATCCGTTGCTCTTACTGCTAAAAGTTTCCCAAACCTCTGCCCAGTTAAATTTTTCATTACGCACACACTTTTATATTAGAACTCTATATAAAATTTCTTTTTATTACATAATTTCTCTTATGTATTTGATGTAAACGACAAATTGTAAAATTTTCAGTTGTTTATAAAATATTTTGGAAACTAAACGACGAAAAAACAAAAAAAGGCATGTCAAAAAAAGCCGAAAGCGAAGAACGATTGTTCATTCGCCTGTCGGCTTTGCTTTGCTTAAAAATATCTTAAAATTCATAATTTTTTAATATATTTTTTCATCATTTCTATTGACATTTCTATTTTTTTGGAGTATAATAAAAAAATAATATTATATCATAGAAAATTTTGGATATAAAATGAACGTTATATATAATAATGCAAATACATAAGAGAAATTATGTATATTTGAGAGCCGCCAAGCCGAGGTTTTCGATGATCCGCCGGTATTTCGCACTGCTTTCCATAATGTAGATCCGCGTCGTGTTGATGCTGCTGTGACCGAGCGTGTCAGCAAGTTTCGCGAGGTCTTTTTCTTTGCCGTAAAACACCCGCGAGTACAGCCCGCGCAGATTGTGCGGAAATACCTTTGACGGGTCAACATTCGCGACGGCGCAGAGTTTTTTCATCTGCGCCCATATATTGGAGCGGTGGAGCGGCGCGCCGTTTCGCGTCACGAACAGAGAACCCGTGCGGATATGCAGTCTTTTCGCGTACTCTGTCAGTGCCGCACGCAAATCGTTCGGCACGAAAACGGTCCTCGTCTTGCCCTTGTTCGTGACCGTAACCTGCCCCTGTTTCACTGCTTCCGCCGTGACGAACTGTAATTCGCTGACGCGCAGTCCGAGAGCGCATAGCGTCTGAATGACATAGAACAACCGCTCGTTTTTAGTCAACCGCGCCGCCCGCAGGAGTCGTTCGTACTCTTCCTGCGTCAAATCCTTTTTTTCGGGCAGGAACGTTTGCTTCTGTATTTTGTACGGTTTTATCTTCATATCGAGCGTGAAGTATGCGCAGAAGCCGTTGAGAGCGGCGAGCATGGAGTTGATGCTGGTCATGGTGTGGGTGTCTTTGAGCTTGATTTTCCATTCGATTGCTATCTCTTTCGTGACGGCTATGCCGTTCGCGCCGGGCTTCTGCTTGCGCGAAGTCTGGCAGAAATCCGCGAACGCTCTGACGTCGCGTATATATTTTTCTACGGTATTATCGGCTCTTTCGTCGTTTCTCAGGCTGAGCGCATACTCGTTTATCTTTCTTTCCGTGATGTAAAATTTTGTTTCTTCTGACATTTTCTCTTCCTCCGTTTTTTCTTATTATTTAAAAAATATATTTTAATATTAAAAATAGCCGACATAAAATTGTAACTACAATTTTATGTCGGCAAAAATTAACTTTTATTATTTAATATATTTTGAATTTAGAATACAGATTCCCAGTGATTATTTATAATTATCTGACGTTGATTTGGGTTATATAATCACTCTCTAAAGCTCGGTATTTCCTGACCTTTATAATTTTTATTCAGTATTAATGGCACTTTCTAATATATCTAGAAATCACACTTGCAAAATATTTTGAGAATATATTTTTATAAAAGAAGGAACTTCATTACCGATTTTATATTTATAAATAATCACGGAATCTATTAAAACAACACAGATACAATTCTGCCGTTGTTTTAATTTGACGTAATATCTATTTATCTATAAATCCGAACGTTTTGCACATATTGACAAGAACCGTTGCGGCTTGCGCTCTCGTTACAGTGCCATGTCCCTCGAACGTCGTCGCCGACATGCCTTGCATCAAGCCCAACTTAATCGTCGTCGTTACATAGCTTGCGTATTTGCTGTCAATCGTTGCCGAATCTGTAAATCTTGTTTTCAAATCAACAACCGTGTCGGGGACTGAGACTTTGCAGTATTCCGCGACTTTCGCGAGAACATACGCCATTTCCTCGCGCAGCATAGGCTGGTCTGGGTCGAAATTGCC
>WQYZ01000336.1 GCA_009780985.1 Oscillospiraceae bacterium
ATTATATTCAAAGGTTTCAACGGTATCGGCAAAACTACGCTGTTAAAAACAATCTACGAAGATATTCCGCAGGTTTCGGGTCGTTTTGAATACGGGGAATATATAGAGAGCGTATTTCTGAAACAGGAAGAAGATTACGAAAATAACTTTTCGAGTTTCGACAGGACAGACCGCGTATCTTTAGGCGTAAAAAAAGGCAGACAGCGGGAAATAACCGTCATAGAGTTCGCGAAAGAATATTACCCGGAAATTCCCTCGGGCGAGTTGCAGAAAAGCCTGCGTTTATGCGGATTGACCGAGCGTCATTTTTTTGCGCAGGTCAGAACGCTTTCCGGCGGCGAGATGACAAAACTGCGTCTGTGCCTTGCTATGCGTAAGCCTGTAAATCTGATAATATTAGACGAGCCTACGAATCATCTTGACGTATATTCCAAGGAAGTTTTAATGCATGCCCTCGACGAATTTGAGGGGACTGTACTTATGACGACTCACGATATTAACGCCGATGTCTCGTGGGCGACAAATATTATTAATTTAGAAGATTTATTCGCATAAATATTGTAGGGGAACAAAAGTTTTGTACCCCTACTTCTTTTATTATTTACGTTATTTACGGAGCAAGTCCGGACAGGAAGATTATGGGCAGCATCCAGAATGTCTGGAGCAGGAATAATTGTCCGGCGTTTATTCCCTGACCGAATACAGTCGCAAGGATTGTCAAAACCATACTTATGACAAATGCAACAATCTGAATAAGAACATTGCTTTTGATTGCCGTTTTCGTTTTTCCGGCGATAAGCAGGGCGTTTATGAAAGATTTCAGCGAATCTTTTGAGGCAAGCCCCGAATCTATAGTTTCCGATACTTTATATATATCCGTATAATTTTTGAGTTTTAATATCCTGACCGGAATTTTTTTTGTATTGCCGAGTTTGGAGAGCAGATTATTGTCTATATTGGGGTCAAATGTGCGGATACAGAGGCAGGCGTTCATTTTCCTGACGTTTTTTATTATATCGTGAAAATCCGCAGTCAATTCGTATTTTATATATATTTTCGCCAATATCTCAGTTTCCGACGCCAAAAGCATAATACTGCCTAAACTTTTCAGATACGCGTCGTCTAAATTCGGGTCGTACTGGATGGTCAGTCCCATATTTGAGATATAATCGGGGTTGCCGACGAATAATTTTCTGCCGTTCGAAATATAGCATATGCCGTTGTCGTCTATACTTACAAATTTTACGTCGCTGCCGAAATCCGGGTCAAAATTAACAGACGCCCTGAATGTTTCTGCAGGGGGCATATTAAGCGTTCCGAAAACCGCGCTCAGATACTGCAGGACGCTTTCCAGACTGTTGTTTCCGTAAACTTTGAAGCCGGAGATTTTTATCATTTCCGGGGGAAATATATCCCTGTCATACAGAGAAATTATCGGAATATCCGAACATTCTTCGATGCTTTTTACGCCTATAAAAGACGCTCCGCCTGAATGTGATTTCCGCTGCGCCTTATACGAAGGATATGCGCTTACAAAAAATGAACAAAGCGGCACTGACCCGAGAGCCAGAATCATCGCCGACGACAAAGCGTGATATAATTCCCTCTTTAATCCCATGAAAAGCACGAATAACAGTATTGATATGCCTAATGCAATATAAATAAAATATTTTACGGTTCCACCGTAGTTTTTATATTTATATGTGCGGGAAAAGAAGTTTGACACAGCCATAGTTTTTGAAACGCTGCCTACTGTTGTGTCGTGAGGGATTATATCCCTGAACATTTCAGATTCCATCGGAGCTGAATCATTAAGACAAAGGGCATATTTCGGTCTTTTATACGCAACCGCTTTAAACCCGTTTCTTTCGAAATTTATATCAAGGATATTATACAGGCTCATCAGCAGCATACTGTACGCGGTTATAGAGTTATATAAAAACAAGTCGGAATTGTTGTATCTTAAAAAATATGTAAAAATCGTATGTATAAAAGATAAAACAAAGAAAACGACCGAAACAGAATAAATATTAAGTTCGGTAGTCAATATAGATTTTACTCCGAAGATAAGCGACTTTCCGTTTATATAGCCCATTATCAGCAGAATTTGAAGGTCAATTAACACATACACCGCCGTATAGAAATTTATATTTAAATAATTCGGCAGAGGCAGCTTGATATACGGGGCAGTTTCCATATAAAGCAATATGAAAAATAAAATTATTCCGGCGATGAGTTTGGCAAATTCGGACGAATATATTTTTTGGTATCCGGCTAATATGCCGTCTTTCTGATCATAAGATGTATATTCCCTGCTTGAGACTTTTACGAAAGCGTTTGAAATTTTTTTTGGCTTGGCGTCGGCATATTTAGCTGTTTTATACTTATTGTGTTTTCGGGAATCATATCCTGAATCTTCATAGTCGTCCGCATCTTCGGAATCGTCCGTAAAATCAGAATTATCATCTTCTTCTCCGTCGTCATAATCCGAATAATCTTTGTTCAGTCCCGTATTGAGAACCTGAAGCAAATCCATATCGTTATTCTGCTTTCCTTTATTTTTTGCTTCTTTTGCTTCTTCCGCTTCGTATGCTAATTCGGACTGTATTTCGGAATCGACGCTGTTAATTTCATTATTGATTTTATTTGCCCGATATTCTCTTTCGCTGTCCCTGTTTACTTTTTTCATTACTTTTGTGCCTGAAATATCGCCTTCGCCTGTTTCGTCAAATTCCGCGGATTCTTCCGGCTGAGTGAATTTGTTGTAAGCGGAATTGTTTTTTATCATGTCAAACAGTTCCGCAAAATCCCTGTTTCTGTTTACCCCCGTCGGTTCAGATGCGGAGGTTTTGGTCTTTACAGCATTTGCGCCGGGTTTATCAGCCTTATTTGATTTTTCGGGTCTCTTGGCATTCCCGGAATTTGTTTTATCAGATTTATCACTTTTATCCGTTTTGTCAGGTCTGTCTATTTTATACCTGCCGGTCGGTTCATATTTTGAATAGTCCGAATAATCCGAAATTTTGGATGTATTTGCAATATCCGGGAAATACTCCTCGTCATTACCATTATCATTGTTATTGTTATTGTCACCTTCTTGATTATTGGTTTCGGCACTGTAATTTTTATTTTTATTTTTATTTTCTCCGTCGCTCATATTATCTGAATTATTTAAAATCGAAGTTTCAAGCGTACTTTCTATATCCTTGAGAAGATCTTCCATTTCAGATTTTTGGGATTTACCGTCGTCTGATTTTACAGAAGCGGCAGAATTATTAAAATTATTAGAATGTTCAGAATATTTGGTATTTTTCCCCATAATTTTAATCCGTCCTTATTTATAATTATTATAAATTTTATATATTTTAAATTTATTTGCATCAATCACGATTTGCCGCGACGGTTTGATATTTCG
>WQYZ01000337.1 GCA_009780985.1 Oscillospiraceae bacterium
TACCGCGCCTATTTTTTCGGGTTCGGGTACAGTTATCGGCACAATAAACGGAAAACATCCTTCCGTGCGCGTATAATAATTATCTTGCTCCGCTGTAAATTTCGGATACGGTATAATGCCGAAATCAGTGTTCATACCCCGCACGTCTTCAATCATTTTGAATGTGCTGTCAAAGAATAAAGCGCGGTTATCCATAAATATTGTATTGTGAACATCATTGTAGTTATTTAGATCCGTAGTATCGCGGTACCACGAATTATTGTCATAAGTTACAGCGAATATTTTGTCTATAACAGACGCGAATTGCACATCGCTTGTTAAAGTAAATTGAGGCAAATTGCCGCTTGTCCTTGAAATTGATTGAACCCCTGCGGATACCCAAAAGTCCGGCAGGACATATTTTACCATTGAAACCAATCCATACATATCGTTTGCATCCATAATGCCGTTTCCGTCCACATCTTTAGTGACCGATTTCGCGATTTCATCAAATTTATCAAAAGTCCAGTTTCCGCTTCTGACAAGACTGTAAGGGTCGTCTAATGCAAAATTTTTAATTATCTGTTTATTAAACAATAACACATGTATTAAATCGTATGTCGTTAAGTCTATAGCTCCTTCCGGGAATAAAATTGTGTCTCCGAAAGTCAATGATTTGGTTATGCCTGGGTCCCAGTAAGGTTTACTCAAATCAATATACTGACCGTAATCAGAGAATTTATAACCATATCCTGAAACAACATATCCAAACATAGGGTCGCACCAGCCGGTGACAAAGTCATAATCGTTTGAGCCGGATTTTACGGATTTTACTATCTTGGTGTAGTCATAAGCCTCGGAAATAGTAATATTAAACCTGTCTTCTATAGCCCTGTCCCTGCGGTAAATGCTGTCGTCTACAACGTCGCCCGTCTCTTGTTCAACATTTAGTATGCCGTGCCAGATATGAGGCTCGCCGCTTGACAAAATTCTAAAATTGTACCCGCCTAAATCCATTTCAGGGACATCATCTTTAACAACGGCGGATGTCGTATTGTCAACAGCAACAGATTCTTCAACAGTATTATTATTTACGTTTTCCGTGTTTTCGTTATTATTGCCGCTGTTGCATGACGTAAAAATAAATACTACCATGCAGATTGCCAAAATAAGCGAACATAGTTTTTTCATTGATAACTCCTTTACAATAATACAATTTAATCTTAATCTCCGTATGCTTTTATTGTTTTAGCAATATCCGAATTGACTTTGTTTTCTATTTTGTCCATAGACGACACAAAATCAGGGCTGGTTTTTGTAAGCAAGCCGTTTATTGTGGAAAGCATTCCGCCCCAATCGTAAATCTGCAGAAGGCTGTATGTTCTGTTTGCGAAGATTATATCGAGCATTTCCGACGATTCATTGTCCCTCGTAAGTTTGGTTTTAAGCTGGATGTCGTAATATGCCGGAGTAAGCGTATATAATGATTCCGCGCTCAACGCATCGGCGATTATCGCGCTGCGGTCCAATGCGTCGCCGCCTAAAGTCGACGGCATACAAATGCCGCTCGCAAGCCAGACCGAGATTGTACTTACATAATTTTGCTGCTGCTCATCATATTTCGGAACCGGCAGTATGCCGAAATCGACGTCAGAACTCCTGAGATAGGTAACACGGGATAAGCTGGTGAAGAAAAACATAATTCTGTCGGTGGTAAATAAAGGATTGATAAAGTCGTCCCACACGTCTGTGTATTTGGACGAATAGTTATCAGCGAGTATTGTCTTTGTTTTATCTCCTAAATATGCCGCGCCTTTGTTGAATATATCCACGTCTTTCGACGTATATCCGGCATAATACGGCAAATCGTCCTGATCTTTCGGCACAAGCCGCGTGCCCGCGCCGTTCATAAGAGCATAAATATCGAAAGATTCTCCCTCGATTCCCACCTGATCTTCTTCGTTAATCACTCCGTCGCCGTTAAGGTCTTTGTTAGCCGCAGCCGCAAACTCGAAGAATTTATCCATAGTCCATGTTCCGCCCTTAACAAGCGTGTAAGGGTCGTCAAGCCCGAGATTCTGAAAAAGATGCTTATTAAACAAAACCGCCCATGTGCCGTCTTTGTTGGATATCTGAAGGTCGCCGACTGCGTAAAACAGTTTGTGCCCGATAGACAAATCGGCGGATGCATTCTGATCGTACCAGGGTTTTGTCAGCTCAAGGTAATTCACCTGATTCAAATCAAGCAAATTTCCTGTCTGAGAAAGAATCCCTGCCTGATAAATATTGCTGCATACCAAATCATACGATCCGTCGGCAGCCAGAACAGCTTTCTTAACCGGCGTATTCATGTCGTCCCTGGCGTAAAGTATCTCGTTTATCTGAACGTTATATTCATCCTCGATTTTCTTGTTTCTTGCATATACCGCGTCGTTGATAGGGTCGCCGTTTTCTTCCTCCGCGCCTATTTCGCGGGGCATATTGGGGTCTGCTTTGTAATCGCTCGTTATGATGTTAAATTTGTATCCTCCGAAATCTTTTACCGGCAAATCGGGCTGTAATCTTGCTGTGGTTTCTGTTTCCGTTTCGGAAGCGTCATTCACGTTTTGAGACTGATTTTCGGTATTGTTATTTGTATTCGCGGCAGGTTTATTTGAGCAGGCTGTTGCCAATAAAATCAAAAATACGCCAATAAATAAACAAATATATTTTATTATGTCTTTTATATCTTTAGAATTTTTCATATGCAAAATCCAGAACCCTTCCCCTGTAAATTTAATTTTTATACTTTTAAATATTACAACGCCGATAAAGCCTTATCTACTTCTTTAAGTTTTTCTATAATCTTGATATTCTGCGGACACTTCGGTTCGCATTGTCCGCACTCCGCACATGACGATACAGGCGCAGAAATAAGATTTCCATGCCAGTCTTTGTGCCCCTCTTGTACCTGTCTGTACATATCTTTGGCAAGGTGATTCATTCCGTAGACGTTATAATGGGTGTAAGCGTTGAATATGTGAGAGATGTTTATTCCCTGCGGGCACGGCTGGCAGTAATCGCAGCCTGTGCAGTATAAATCCGAAAATTTTTTCAAATCCACCATTAACTTTTTAGCCTTTTCAAAATCCGCTTCAGTCATGGGGACTTCCATATTTGCAACTTTGAGATTCTGTTCGAGCATTTTCATCGAACCCATGCCGGAAAGAGCGCACGATACGTTTTTGTTTCCAAGCACAAATCTGATAGCGAGTTCAGCCGTTTCGGAATTTTTGTCGCCGAGAAGCCTGTCGGCAAGACCTGACGGAGCGGCAAGTCGTCCTCCGGCTACCGGACCCATAACGACTACTCCGACTCCTTTTTCTGCAAGATACGCTATAGCTTCTTCGTTGGAACGGTCTAATAAATTATACTGCAATAAAACAGACGAAAATA
>WQYZ01000338.1 GCA_009780985.1 Oscillospiraceae bacterium
AAATAGATATTCCGCTGTGTCTCGTTTATATTGACGATACATCTGTAACGTATGCCCACAGCACCGGCTGTAAGGCTTGCCCGGCGGCGTGAATCCGTCACTCTCTCAACCCTAACCCAATCGTCGTCGTAACCGGCTTTTATCTCCTCCGGCGTGACTTTCCCTGTTTCATCGACATATAACCTCACAGGGACATACATTTTACCCATAAAACCTAACCTCACGCCTGACAAAAACTGCTGCCTATACGATATGCCGAACGGTTATAATCGTTCGGTATGTTTGTCAGCTTTCTATTTTCAAGCACAACGCCGCGCTGTATGATATGATACCCATACATACTTCGCAATGTATCTACCATTTTTGCGACTTTCTCCCTTTTTTCATCCTGCTCCGTATCGTCGAAAAAACTGCTTTGGATAGCTATATCGTCAGATACAAGACCACAAGCTCGAACCCCGATTGACCGCAACGGTTTATTAAATTTATACTGCGAATTGAAGATTTCCATAGCTCTGTCGGCTATATTGTTCGTGATATATGACGGCGTTTCGAGCTTGCCCTGACGGTCACACGATTTCAGGTCGCTCTCACGGATATATACTTTTACCGTTTTGCATTTGTAGTGCTGTTCCCGTAACCGTGCCGTCACGTTTTCAGACAGCGTATATATAACGCGCCTGACATCATCAATGGTTTTCATATCGCGAGGAGTGGTTTCGATATTACCAATGGATTTGGGAGGTTCAACATAGTCCTTGTGCCTGACGTGAGTATAACCCTCACCATTCGCGGCTTTATGCAGATACCCGCCCACTTTGCCCAGCATTCCCTCCAACAAATAAACAGGTGTTTTCGCTATGTCGCCGATTGTCTGAATACCCATTACGCTAAATATTTTCATCGTGCCTCTGTTTACCCCGATAAGATTATCTGCGGACAATGTCCATGCAATGTCTTTATAGTTATCTCTCGATATGACTGTTGTCGCGTCAGGTTTGCGTAAATCCGAAGCAAGTTTTGAAAATATTCGGTTGAAACTGACTCCGATAGAACAGGTTATTCCAAGCGTTTCTTTTATCTTTGCCCGTATTTCGTCTGCTATCAATTCGCCGTCGTATTCGTCACGCGCGAGATTTGTCACATCCAGCCATTCCTCGTCCTGCCCGAAACTTTCAATATTGTCTGCGTACTCCTCGTATATCTCACGCGCCCAACGTGAAAACTTATTATATAGTGCCATGTGCGGTTCGACGGTAATCAATTCCGGGCATTTCAGTTTTGCGTCTCCTATGGTCATACCCGTTTTAACTCCACAGACTTTGGCTATCTGATTCTTTGCCAGTACAATCCCGTGCCGTAACTCTATATCGCCGCATATAGCTACGGGAAATCTGCGGATTTTAGGATTGTACAGGCACTCCACAGAAGCGTAGAAATTATTGAGGTCGCTGTGTAATATTACTTTATTCATATACCTTACTCCGTTAATAAGAGTGCTACTCTTTTTTGTGCGATTATGGGTAAAATCTTGCGTTAATATATTTTTTAGACAGCAATATATTAACGCTTGTATTTCAATATTTCACATTTTATAAATCGAAATGTTTTTCTAATAATCGCAAAGTATCTTTAACTGTGCTTTCTTCGGTTCGCATTATAGTAAATAAGTTATGCTTGTGCGCTTGTTCAGCCATTTCTTTTGCGCGTATTCTCATTAGTTCGTATTGCGTTTCAAACTTTTTCTCTGGGTCTTTCAACGATTGAATACGCTCCACTCTATCTCTGTGGTCATCGCGTGCGTAGTTATCACGTACTATTAATTCGCCGGGGGCTAATAAACAGGCAATTCTGTTATAATCGGAAATATCCGTTACTAAATTAAAATCTAATATTCTAATATCCGCTGTCACCTTATTATTTTGCGATAGTTTGATTAGCTCAATAATGGCAAAATCCAGATATTCATCAGAAGCGTTTTTATCGTTTTCATCGGCTAAAAACTCTTCCGCAGACCTGCTGTAATATTTTTCCCAGTCCATGTCTTCTCTTTTTGTGGAATTAGGCTGATATTTTTCATTAATGATAGACTGCCATACTTTGTAGCTTTTTTCATTTTCGTACTTATTGCGGCTAAAATGGATAAATCCATATTTCTTCGATAATGCGTTTGCCATAGTAGTTTTACCGCTACACGCTGTTCCCACTAAAAAATACACGTTTTTCAGGCTGTGTTTCAAGATATTATTCGCTATGTTCATTATGATATTTTCCTTTTGGTCATATAAATGTATTATAACATCAATCCATATTAATATGATTTTGCGGTCGTATTGCCGACAACAAAACCTCTTTTTTTCAGTTTGACTGATGCGGCTTGTTTGGAAACGCCGTACAATTCGGAAATACGTTCCGGCAACAGGTCTTTGGCGACTATGTCCAAATCGTCGCTGCTCCCTAACACAATATTTTGTTTGAATATGCCGTATTCCCTGAGTTCTTGCGTCACAAACGGAATGAACGTCGTATCGGGCATCGCGATTGCGCTCGCAAAATAGTTTGCCTGATGTTCGCGCCACTCCTCCGCCGTCCAACTTTGGGCATTTCCCGTGTTTTTTCTGCGGCAACACACCTGTCCTGCACGAAAGATTGAATACACTCCCTGATGTAGAAAAAAATGCCCGCTCTCGTGTAACCCTGTGAACATCGCCATTCCGTCATTGCCCGTTACATAATTATCCATGATAACAGTATTCGCCCGAATGATAGGATTCGCTACACGATGGTTCTCCTTATCGAATACCTTGACTGTGCCGTCACGGAAAACTGTTATACCGTATATCGGCGGCGTGTCCTCTTTGTAGTATATGTCTTTGTATATTATTTCCATACCAAGATATGTTTCTATGAAGTGTTCGTAGTCTATTTTTCCGGGTTCGCGCAGCAAATCCGGGTCATAATCTTCAAGCACGGCACACGCGAACTCGTCGATTTCCTTATTCGACAGAATTGGCGTGTTGTCGTTCTCTCGGTCAACCCTCGTTATTTTCATCGCTATCATTCGCTTCACCGCCTTGCCCATCCTGCTTCTTCTCAAGCTCCCATATGAACTTTTTCCACATCTTTTCGTCCGCATTTACTTCTTTCGCTTTCCGCAGCGCGACCCGCGCCCATTTCCCGCTTTCGTCGTCCATGATATACTCCAAGTCAACCGGTATTTCGTTGGTTTCATGGCTGGCAAGGTCATACATAGTTGTTTTCTCTTCTTTCGTCATGTTAAACATCTCCGCAAATATTTCCATTTCTATCGCATTCAACGGACGGCGATAGCCTTTTTCTATCTCGCTGTAGAAACTGAGCGACATCTCCAGTGCTTCCGCTACATCAATCTGCCGTATATGACGTGGGTCT
>WQYZ01000339.1 GCA_009780985.1 Oscillospiraceae bacterium
AAAATGTCCGCAATGCAACATCCGGATATCTTTCAAATGAATATTTTTACATTCTTTCAAACTAATGACTTTGTTGCCAACTCCTTTATTAGCACTGTCTTCGTTTCGGCTTAATCCCGTTCCGTAAATGCTTCCCTGTCCGCAAACAGTAATATCCTCTTCTCCAATCGCCCATAACAGACTGTTTTTCCAATGACTGTGTCCAAAATCCTGAAAGCGGTCGTAAGCATTCGGTTCTGCGTCATCGTAGCCTTCTGTTGCAGAGGGAGAAGCGGCAGTAATGACAGCGCCTGCATTTAACATCAGACAAATATGACTTTTCAGCCGGATAGAGTACGACAAATAATTTCCGGCAGGAAAATACACAGTGCCGCCACCTTGTGAAGCCGCAGCTTCAATCGCTTGATTAATCGCTTGAGAATCAATATGCTTCCCATCGCCTTGAGCGCCAAAATCTTTTACATTATACATACCGTTATCAATATTTTCCGGCGAAGCAAATAAAATTAAAGTCTTTAGCAAAAAGACAAATAATATCACATTTCTTAATTTCATAATTTATAGATAATTTATATTATTGACAGACAAAAATACAAAAAAAATTAACAACTGCTTCTGTTATTTTTTATTTTTCTCAGAAAACCATTATCTTTGTCGTGAAAAGAAAAAATAATCCAAAAACACAAATAATATGAATAAACATTTCTTATGGATAGTTATTTCCATTTTTTGCTTTCAGTATGCAGAATGTCAAAAACCTGCTTATGAATATCCCTTTCAGAATCCGGCGTTGTCGGTCGAACAGCGGGCTGCCGATTTGGTTTCACGTCTTACGCTGGATGAAAAAATCGCTCAGATGTTAAACAGTACGCCGGCTATCGAGCGGTTAAAAATCCCTCCCTACGACTGGTGGAACGAATGTTTACACGGAGTAGCCCGCACAGAATACAAAGTGACTGTGTATCCTCAAGCCATCGCTATGGCTGCCGGCTGGGATGTGAACGCTATCCGGCAAATGGGAGATTATACGTCAGACGAAGGACGCGCCATTTACAACCTCTCGCAAGCGAAAGGCGATTACCGGATTTATCACGGTTTGACTTACTGGACGCCCAATATTAATATTTTTCGCGATCCTCGCTGGGGACGCGGTCAGGAAACATACGGGGAAGATCCTTTTTTAACCTCTATGATGGGAAAGAATTTTGTTGAAGGATTGCAAGGCTCCGACAAAACTTATCTGAAAGCAGCCGGATGCGCCAAGCATTATGCCGTCCACAGCGGACCGGAACCTCTCCGGCATAAATTCGATGTTTCGGTCAGCAACTACGATTTGTGGGATACTTATCTTCCGGCATTTAAACAATTGGTTACGAGTAAAGTAGCCGGAGTGATGTGCGCCTACAATGCGTTTGAAGGACAACCCTGTTGCGGAAGCGATAAGTTAATGATAGATATTTTGCGAAAAGACTGGGGATTTCAAGGATATGTCACTTCCGACTGCGGAGCGATTGAAAATTTCTATCAATCGCACAAAACGCATCCCGATGCTCCAAGCGCTTCCGCCGATGCCGTCTTCCACGGTACGGACGTTGATTGCGGCAGGGAAGCATATTTAGGCTTGAAACAAGCTGTCCAAGATGGACTTATTCCTGAAAATCAAATTGATGTTTCTCTGAGAAGACTGTTTGAAATCCGCTTTCGGCTGGGAATGTTCGATCCGGCTGATAAAGCGCCTTTTTCACGAATCGACTCGACAACATTGGAAGCTAAAACGCATAAAGACCTGTCTTTGAAAATGTCGCGTCAAGCCATCGTGCTGCTTAAAAACGACGGGACGCTGCCGGTTAAAAAAGAAAACTTAAAGAAGATTGCCGTACTTGGTCCGAATATCAATAATCCGGAAGTGCAATTAGGCAACTACAACGGTTTTCCATCCCGCATCATTACCCCGCTCGACGGATTGAGAGACGAATTGGGCAAGCAGGTGCAAATCTACGCTGATACGGTTACCGGTTATTATAGCGAGACTCCTTCTTCGTTCGCCGCTACTTTGAAAAAGATTAAAGATGTGGACTTAATCATTTATGTCGGAGGGATATCGCCACGTATTGAAGGGGAAGAAATGCGGATAAAAGCGCCCGGATTCTTAGGCGGAGACCGCACGTCGATTCTATTGCCTCAAGTTCAGACCGATTTGCTGAAAGCGTTGAAATCTACCGGGAAACCGGTTATTTTTGTGATGATGACCGGTAGCGCCATAGCCGTTCCATGGGAAGCGCAAAACGTCAACGCCATCGTTAATTCATGGTATGATGGAGAATTTGCAGGAAAAGCCATTGCCGATGTTATTTTTGGAAATTACAATCCATCCGGACGTCTGCCGGTAACTTTCTATGCGAGCGATTCTGATTTACCTGCTTTCGATGATTACCACATGACGAACCGGACTTACAAATATTTTACCGGTAAAGCCCTGTATCCTTTCGGCTACGGTTTAAGTTATACCCAGTTTGCTTACAGTTGGGGCGTACAGCCTAAGAATGAATATACGCCGGATGAAACCATCGAATGCAGTCTGAAAGTAAAAAATACGGGAACTCGTGACGGCGATGAAGTAGCGCAAGTGTATATCAAATATCCGCAAACCGGAACAGTTTTGCCTTTGAAAGAATTACGTTATTTTGAAAGGAAAACGATTGCCAAAGGCGCCGGCGAGGAAATCAAAGTTTCAATTCCTGTTGCCCAATTTGCCAAATGGGATGAGTCGGCAGGCAATTTACAGATTCCCCGCGGCGTTTATTCTATTTTCGCAGGAGGCAGTTCAGAAGACGAAGCGGTTCAGTCAACTTTTGAAATAAAATAAACTCAAAAAAACCAATATAAAACCGGAAGAAATAAAATTCTCATATATGAGTATAACAAATCTGACTTTGGCGTATTTCGTAAAAAAGGTCGGGTGCAATCATATTTCTTAACTATGGTTATAAGAAAAGTTAAATTTATCGAATTATGAAAATTTTTCTTAGTTAATTTATCAAAATATAATAAACATTTTTGCATATTGACAGATATATTAGGAATTTTTTTCGGATCTTTGCAGTGCGTATAAATTTCATAAGTCTGATGATGGCGGAACGTTTCGTTGGTATAATGAGGGTTCCGCCTTTTTTTTATGTTAATTAATATTTTTTAATTAAAAATATTTGTTATTATATTTGGTTTATAAAATAAACTACTTTATATTTGCAGCATATTTATAAAACAAATTTATTAATAAACAATAAAAATTATGGAAACAAAAATGACGGAACAGGAAAGCTTGCAGGTGATTACCCAAATGATAAAGCAGGCTCAAAACAATTTTCGAAAAGGAGCCGGTGATATTACGATACTCTGGGGATGC
>WQYZ01000340.1 GCA_009780985.1 Oscillospiraceae bacterium
ACAGACGAAAAAATCATAGATATTGCCGTAAAATACGGCTATAATTCGGCAGACGCGTTCAGTTTCGCATTTAGAAATTTTCATGGCATAACGCCGTCCGACGCTAAAAAACCCGATGTTAAGATTCAATCTTTTTATCCTCTTGTATTTGAATTTAAGTTATCAGTAAAAGGAGGAAATTATATGGAATCACGTATTATTGAAAATGCGGAAGAAAAATTAAGTATTGAGCCTATGGTTTTAGATTTATTTATGGAGGGCAAACTCAAAGCAAAAGGTAATCTCACCACCGGAACTCCAATGGAATTGACAGTTGAAGAATCGAAAGTTAAGGCTGTAGGTTATTTAACAAGCGAACCAAAAAATAAGTTCATTTTCGACGTGTGCGACCCTCAGGAATATATTCAAAAAAAGAATATTCCGGGACAATACAAACAAATTAGGATAACTGTTAATACACCAACCGATGGATTTATGAAACAATGGAAACATGATTTATTTGACTGGAAATTTAAAATCATTGAAATAGTTGACGAAAACAATACTGCGAATATAAAGGTAAACGATACTATTGAATTAAGTGAAAAAATGAAATCAAGAACTGCCGGTGGCTCGCTCTTATCCAAAGAGGATAAACTCATAGCCGCAGTCGAAGAAAATGTCGGATTAAGGATTACTGAAAATATAAAAATAGACTGAAAATAAGCATACTATAACGTCAGGATAAATTTTATCTGCAAAAGGAAACATAAAATATGGGGATATATCTCGACTCAGCCGCGACTACAAGACCGTCCGACGAAGTGATTGCGTTTCTGTCGGACGTAATGACTTCGTCATATGCAAACCCGGATTCTATGCACGCATTCGGGCTTGATGCTGAAAAACGCGTCGGACATGCACGGGAGATTATTGCGTCGTCCGTCAGCGCAAAAAGCGGCGAGATTATTTTCACATCGTCGGGAACGGAAGCGAACAATCTCGCGATTTTCGGCGCAGTCGAAACGTTGAAACGTAAGGGCAATAAAATAATCACGACGGATTCCGAACACCCGTCTGTTTATATGCCTATGCGCGAACTTGAAAAACGGGGTTTTGAAGTAGTTTATTTATCCACAAAAGGCGGGAAAATAGATATAACCGAGTTTAAAAATAACCTTGACGAAAGGGTTATTTTAATCTCGGTTATGCTTGTGAACAACGAGACTGGCTGTATATATGATATCCCAGAAATTGTGAGAGTTGTTGAATCTGCCAACTTTTCTAACAAACCGTACATTCACTGCGACGCGGTTCAGGCGTTCGGTAAAATCCCGATTGATTTGAATAAACTCAAAATCGATATGATGAGCATATCGGCGCATAAAATTCACGGGTTAAAAGGCGCGGGCGCGTTATTTTTACGCAAGGGTGCGCGAATAATCCCGCAGATTTACGGCGGCGGTCAGGAAAATAACCTGCGCTCGTCAACCCTTAACACTCCCGGAATTTTTGCGTTCGGAAAAGCAGTCGAGGAAAACGTCCGGGATTTTCACAAAAACAGCGAATATATCAACGGTCTTTATGATTACGCGGTCAGTAAAATAAAAGAGAAATGTCCGAATGTTATGTTTAATCAAAAGAACGGGGCAGAGGAGTATTCCAAATATATACTGAGTCTGCGGCTGCCGAACGTGCGGAGCGAAGTCATGTTGAATTATATGTCGTCGCGCGGAATTTATATATCGTCCGGGTCGGCGTGTTCCGCAAAACGTCAGAACTCGCACGAGGCGAAACGCGTTTTGTTAAACTATGGCTTAGACAAAAATTCCGCTGATTTTACAGTCAGAGTAAGTTTTTCTAAATACAACAATACATGCGAAATAGACGAGTTTGCGAACGCACTGTCGGACGGGATAAATAAACTTGCGGTGTATTGATGCGAACACGGTTTGTCTGTATGGGGCGGCATTTTGCCGCCCCATACAGATGTTTTGGGTGCAATGTATTACCCTACCCGTTCAATATCTGTTGTGCTGCCAACACCAAAAACATATAGTGCGAAGAGCCGCCTCCAAGCACATATTCCGTTTGCTGCCACAGATACGGGAACACTAAAAGTTCCGGGAAATCCGGGCGTATCAGCGCGGTGCCGGAAATCACCCCGCCGGGAATATACGACCAATCGGCGCGGTTCAGCCCGTAGCCGACAGTCGCCGATTTTACGCCGACTCCAGACGCAAACGACATATTATTCGACCCCGGATGACATCCTAAAATAAAGTTGAGCGCGTCGAAAATCATTTCGGGTCCGAATATATCGGGATATGCCTTATGCAAGAAATAATATTGGTACCCCAATCTCTGAATATCCCAGCCTGCGCCCCAAATATGCGGACGGTACGGTATCCCGTAAGGCGTTTCCGCGCTTTGACTCGCAAATTGTTCTTTTAAAGCCGGCAAAGCGTCGCGAACCGCTTTTGTGAAATCCGCGTCGTTTATCGTTTTTTCAGCCCGTCCTATAAACCAGCCCACTCTGTCTATTGATTTGACAATAAATTCGGTTTCGGACAGTAAAAAGTCTTTATATTCCTTTTCGCCGGTAGTCAGGAACAATTCTGCGGCGGCGTGTATTTTTGCGGATTTTACGCGGTTGCCGCTTGAATCCGTAATATTATATAATTCGCGAGCGACATGTAAAGCCTGCTCGCTTAACGTGTTGTTGAAGCCTTTCAATGCGCGGGAAGCGGCGGCAAGATGAGCGGCTGTCGATAATTCGCGCGGGGGATTGTTTTCTGTAAACACCCAGCGGTCGTCGGCATTGCCTTTGATGCCGTCAGTTATCGCCGCGCTGTCGCCGAGGTGTACATACTGCCGCAGGTCGCTTTCTATTATGCCTCTATAAAGCCGTCCCAACGCCTGATATCCGCCGACTACGGATAAAACGCCGTGTTCGATTTGTTGAAGAATATCGTTTTTGCCGTCCGGCTGGTGAATTTCGGTTATTTTTGTATTCTGGTCGATTGTTGTCGCATCGTAATTGACGTTAAACGCTTCATACGCCATAGTCAGGATATAGACTTCGCCGGACTGCGACTCCACTCGCAGGTCGTAATCGCCCGCGTCGTGCCAGCCGCCGACGTTTAGCCCCGGAACAACGTCGCCCGGATTGTATTTTGTCAGAGTGGAAGGACCCTGTTCATAACCGTCAATGTGGGTATAATTCACCGGAGCCATACGCGCGTCGTCGTCATGGCATAAATCATGCCATACCCGATACTTTTCGTTTACCCGCATATGACACATCTGCACGGGAAGAAAATATTCCAAAACCGGCTGCCATACGCCTCTGTCGTAAACGTCTTTGGCGATACGGAAAATAGACGATTCCGATGAGCCGTAACAAATTTTATATAGT
>WQYZ01000341.1 GCA_009780985.1 Oscillospiraceae bacterium
TATTGATACCGCCGGAAATTGCGCTTAAAATAGAAAAATAAGTACCGTAATTTTTTCCCAATTTCTTTATTAAAAGGTTTTTACCTTTATCTTTAAATGGTTAATTTTTACGCGCCAATAATTTAATCATTTTCTCAATCTTCAACGCACAGCCATCGCAAAAAATTTCTATATATTTTGGGATTCCTCCCGTAAAAGTATATAATGCCAACAAATCATCATTCTTATAACCATGATTATAATCGCGAATTATTTCTTTAAGCGTGTCTGTATCGAATGGTGAAAGTTTTATAATATTATCGGCACGACCAAAAAGCGGTTCTTCCGAATTTTGAAAAATCTTATTCGCTAAAGATATAGCGTTCCGCCATATTGATTTATGTTAGAACATGCAATGAATGTCAATTATGGTTAAATCATTTTTTTTCATTATACCCATTCATTATCGCCTCATACAACAAATTCCCTTGAAGCGCATATCCATTACTGACAAAATGCACCCTGTCGCGTTGAAAATAATTGCCTGAAAGCCAGTTTTTACAGGCATATTTTTCGCCGCCTGCAATGTTAAACAAATCCCAACAGGCAACACTGTGATTCGCTGCAAACTGCACGATTGTCGCCGCCGCTTTTTCTACATTCCTGTTTTCTTCTACCCTGATTACTCTACGATAAACACGTTTATGCCTGATATAACGGCGATATATCGTTTTGTATGCTCCAGGAGGGGTAGTATATAAAATGGAAGCATCAGGGCAGTAGCTTCTTATCATAGAAAAAAGACTTTCCATCATATCATAGTGAGCCGCCGGATCATACAGGCTAAAACTTTCGTTTGTTCCAAGCGAGATAATGATTAAATCGGGATGAAGCTGTTGAATCTGCGTCATATAATTCTCATCCAAAAAATTTTGACTGATGGCGCCATTAATTCCGATGCAATGACAAATAACTCCCGATGAACCGTTTTCTTCCAAAATCCCTTCGGATCTGTAGCCTTCATTCGTCCCGACCGCTGCATTACCAAATACTTCGGTCAGCCGTGAACTGAAGGCAGGCGTAAACTCATGGCTGCGGACATGCGAATCGCCTATATGCACAACGCGAACGACTGTCGTTCCCGTATCAACCGGATTTTGAAGCATTGAAAGTTTTTCATAAAACGAAGATAAACTGTGCGTTTCGTCTTGTATCACATTGGGTTTAACGCCTTTAAACGACAACGGCATAACTGTCTCAAAAGAAACAGGACGAGACGCAGTATTTCCGGTATTTTCAAAATCCTGCTGCGAAAATAACGATTCAGGGCAAGTCCATAAAAAACCGGTCAGTAAAAAAAAGAATGTTATTTTTATTTTCATATCATTTCGATTCGCTGTATTTCTTCTTCTCAATATATCTTTCTTTTTCATATTCAATGGTTTCAAACAAATGTTTCGCCACCAGCTCGCCGCCGCGCAAGTTAATATGCGTGTAATCCAGATTCGCTTGGGGCGGCTTTGACTTTACGTATTCAACTATTCCGCCGTCAAGCTCCATAGCGTCCATCAAATTCCAAAAAGCGACGCCGCACTCGGATGCAATTTCCTGCTGTGTAACCAACAGATTTTTTACGCCGGGCATCGTTTGCATTTCGCCGTCGATTTTCGCAGCCCGGTCGCCAACGCTTACAAGCAGAAAATCGGTATTCGACAGATTCTTCCGAAGATAGTTTATCACCTTCACCATCGCTTTTTTATAGTAATCGTATTTATTTCCCGTCTTCGTTGCAACATTTAATCCGTATTGCAAAACGACTAAATCATACCTTCGCAATTGATCGAAATCCTGCAATGTTTTCTCCGGAATAGAACCCAGCGTTTCGCCTGATGTACCGCGAAGCGAATAATTATCAACGATTACTCCCGTGTTTTCATCATCCATCGTTATTCCAAAAAACCGCGTATTTTTGCCCGGATTATCAACAGTAATCCGTATATGACCAATACGCCCGTGAACGGAAACTTTCTGAATATCAGGACTTCCTGCGGCATTATGCTGTTCTTTCGTTTGCTTGTTGACAGTGGTCGTAAATTTCAAATTACCATCGGTAATAAAATAAAACGCCGCTTCGGAACAGGTATCCGTTTCATTTTCGGAAGCGGTGCGGCAAAAATAAGACGCTGTCGATCCGGCTTGAGGAATAAAATAATAGCCTGAAATCCCCTGTTTCTTACGGTCGAAAACACTGTCGGTCAGACAATGCTCCTCCCAATTATTGGCTGAAGTTGCAACCGTTGTTCTGAATCCTGCAGTGAGACAATTGATTGGAACAAAACCGACGCCATGTCCTCCCTGTTTTTCCTGAAACATTTTGCGCAACGAACAGGTCAGTATATCGCCTTCAATAAATGAATCTCCGAAACAGGCAATACGTACCTGACGGTTTGACGACAACGCTTCATAAAAACGGTTGAGCGCATCATGTTTTGCCGAATAATCGTCGATGCACACCATACCGGCTTTACAGGTATCGGCATATTCAGGCTTTATTCGAGCGGCAACCGTATCGTCCGCAGCATTATTTTTATTTAAGCGAATATCGGAAAGCACATCTACTTTTCTAACGTCCAGCCCGCTCCATTCAAAACAGGGTAGAAACGAAAGCAACAACGCCCCTGCTACAACAATAGCTACAAACAGTAAAACTTTATGAATTTTATTTTCAGTCATGTTTGGATTTAGACCTGCAAAAGTACATGAAATATATATATTTTGCAATTAGAAGCGGAATTTTTCATAGTTGGCATGTAAATTTTAATGTGTAAAAATAATAAAATTAATATAATTTGACATATAGAAAATTTATTCGTAACTTTGTGTTAAAATATTATTAAAATTTATTTGAAAATGGCAAACAATTCGTTATACAGCATTAAAAAAGTCATTTGGAAAATCACGAAAGGTTTTGAACCCAAGATTTCAATAAAAAAGGAAAACGACGATCATGGATTCTCTAATCGTGAAGAATTTCTTAACGAAATAGTTAAGTATTTTAAAAACGAATTTGAGAAAAAAACTACTCATCGAAGCATTCTGTATCCAACATCTTTTTTAATATATTTGCATCCAAGTGATTATAAGATACAGGAACAGGACTTCAGGCTTACTGTAAAAGACGCTGTAGAAGATTTTTATAACTACATAAACGAAAAAACAAAAAATGTTGATTATAAACCGCATGCACCTTATTGGTTATTTCAAATTTGTTCTTTTAACGGCATTTTCGTTAAAAATCAAGTTGATGAAGAAATAATTACAGTGCCTAAAGGTGAGGTTTACATTATATCCGATACATTCCCTGTTGATTTTTCTGAAAATAATGTATTTGAAGGCAATAA
>WQYZ01000342.1 GCA_009780985.1 Oscillospiraceae bacterium
GATATTCGGGCAGCCGGACGAAAAAGGTTATTCCAAAATGACAAAGCTGAAAATAATACGCTCAACTACCGGTTCTGACGGCAAACCCCGCAACTATCCGTGGTATATCGAAATCGAAAACGGAAAAGGTATAGCTGAGAAAAATAAGACGGGCGGCACATACTGTAAGGGTCAGAGTTTTGTGAGCGAAAACAAAGTGTATATAAATCTGAACGATTTGGACTATTTCAAGGTGATGAACCGAGTGTCGGGTTATATACGCATTTGGGAGTCACAGTACGGAGCGGCAATCATGATAGCGGGCAAAAATTCGCTTGACGAGCAAACAGCGGCTTCTGCGGAACCGAAACAATGATTACTGGATATTATAATTTTTAATTTATGTATTGAACAAATCGGATATTTATGATATAATAAAATATATTAAGTAAACAGAGAAGGGCTATAAACAATGAATAATAATATAGAAAATTTTGATTCAAATAATTATGCAGACGAAGTTATAATACCGAAGATACTCCCGCCTAAAAGTGATATAGTCTTTAAAATGCTGTTCGGCGACGACCGGAATAAAGATATTCTGATAGATTTTCTCAAGGCAGTTGTAAATATACCTGATGACGAGTATCTGGAAATAACTTTTGTAGACCCGCATTTGAAACGCGAACAGCCGGACGATAAACTCGGAATCGTTGACGTGAAAGTCATGACAAAAAGCGGGCAAACAATACACATAGAAATACAGGTTGCTCCGGATTCGGACCTCAATAAGCGAATTATATACTATAATTCAAAGATGCTTGTCACTCAGATAAAAGTAAGACAGAATTATTACCTGTTACAACCGGTTATAAGTATAGCGATAGCTGATTTTGAGATGATAGCAAACAGTGCAGATTATTATCACGAGTTCGGGTGGAACGAAAAAAAGACGGGTATAACATTTACGGACGTCACAAAGATAATCACGTTAGAGCTATCGAAAGTACCCGAAAACAGCGATAATACGGCAAAATATTATTGGGCGAAATTTTTGAAATCGGAAAGCGAGGCGGATTTTGAAATGCTGGCAAAAAATAATGCAACGATAGACAAGGCATACGGAGAATTGAAAAGATTAAGTCAGGACGAAGAGGCGCAGGAGGCATATGAAAAGCGGTTCAGGGAGATAGCAGACCACAATACGCGGCTTTACAGTGCTGAGATGAAAGGCAAACTCGAAGGAAAACTGGAAGCTGCCAAAAGCCTTTTAGATCTTCTTGACGTCGAAACTATATCGCGTAAACTTGAGATTCCCATAGAGCAAATTCAGAATTTAAAGAAATAATCCAAATAAATATCTGAATGAGAATACTAATATAATTAAAAAGTATGTAAAATAACAGAGCCGACTATGCGGTTATACACTTAAAATCCGTATAACGCGGTCAAGAGAGAAGAATTGCAAAGGATTAACGTCTATATCGGGCGTATTATCCGCACGCAATTCTTCTTTTTTGTCAACAAACAAAAACATAAAAATTAGAGGAGAGCAAATATATGAGTCATTTTATAACATTAGTCAATATAGCGGCAGACGAAACCGATACAGAACGCCAGGCATACAACATCGGACAAATTGCGGCAGGAATCGAACTGAAAAAGAAACTTGCCGAAAATCCTGACGATTACACTGCTGAGGATATGCTGAACGATGTACTGCGTAACCCGTCTCCGTTCGAGTGCCGGATTACAGCCGCAATCGATGACATCATGGCTCCGTTTTGTCAGGATGCCGAAGACCCCGATTATATAGAGTTTGAGAACGTCACTGCTGAAATAACGAAATCATATAAAACTGATTTGTGTGACTGCGTCAGACTGCCGGACGGAAAAATTATCACATGCCATAATTCACTGTTCTACAATTACTATATGGTGGCTGATGGGGTGATATACCAAAAGTTAGCCGGCAGGCTGAGACGCCCTAAACGGACAAAAAAAGCCAAAAAGCTGAGACTGCTGTCGAATTACCCGTTGAGGAAAGCATATAAGACATTCGAGCGGTATGCCGAGGACCACTGCTGCTGCGAGTACAGCGAAGACGAAAGCGGGTACGGTTATTACTGTAATCCCAACGGAGTATGTGACTGGTATCAGGTCGGCGGACGCTGGCCGTACAAATTCCTCGTGAGGGACACAACCGCGCAGGTAATAACAGGCGAAAAAAGCTGGACTGTCTGCGGTTATGAGCCTGATATGCCGGACGGATACAAATGGGTCGCAGGCGCAAAAAAATCAGATATCGAATGGGGACTGATGAAATCGCTCAAAGAAGAAAATACTGTCCGTGCTTTTAATATGTATGAGGAATGGCACAAAACGGGAATGATACCGGACGGCGGCGTAACATTATATAATGAAACTGTATATGAACGGGGTGAAACATATGAAGAATGGCTGAACCGCCGCTGTATCACAGTTGATTTATATGCGGACTTCGCATATTCCTATATACAGGACGGCGAATTCTATTCGACTGCCGGAGCGGAGAGCGAAAATGAATGGGTCGAAATGGTGAAAGAGTACATTGGCAATATCCCCGGTGACGACATAATCGTTACTGTCGATTGCCATACATAAAGAACTGATGATATAACAAAAACAACAAAAATATAATTCAGAAAGAAAGAGGAACTTATTATGTTAATGAATAAACAGGAACAGAGCATGGAAATAGACGGAATGGAATATTGCGTCGGAATGGAAATACGCTGCAATGAAGCATCGGATTACGCCGGACTTCACGGGCGTATACTCGAGCTCCGCGACGGTGACGATAAGGAATCCGACAATGAAACAATTGATATTGTCTGCGAACTGTATGTTCCGGATAACGCTGAAGACCGTGAAAAGATAGAGTCGAGATTTTCGGAACTTTACAGCAGAACGGTAACGGTGGACGATATAGGTTTGGATTACGTCATCATGGCTCCGTCAATGCTTGAATCGCCGGAACATTCATCCGAAAAAGACGGCGGGGATGGTTCCGGACCCGCGCTGAAAGATGAGACTTCCGATCAGAAGAAAAAAGAGCATGAAGCGGCTGAAGCGAAACGCAAAGCAGAATGGGAAACAAAACAGGCGGACAAAAAGGCGTCTGATGAAAAAGCGTTGGAAGATATACGGGCTATGAGCGACGGTTCAGCAACCGATGCTTCGGTAAAAAAACTCGGCTGCGATGTGGAGCGGATTACTCGGCGCAATATGAAAATCTGCGTTGCCGATCATATACAGGCGTTATGTACAGCAAATCCGGATTTCGCGCGCAAAGTCATGCACCCCAGAAAAAATATAATCAACTGTTTCAGGTACATCA
>WQYZ01000343.1 GCA_009780985.1 Oscillospiraceae bacterium
CAGCAACTGGAGCGCGGTAACGTCAACAGATATTATCAGAACATTATGTATCGGCGGCGTTTATATACTCGCAAGCACAATCGGCGGAATATTGCTGTTCAGGAGAAGCGAAATAAAATAATGTAGGGGCGGACGACTCTGTCCGCCTGTGTATTAATCTTGAAAGGGGCGGCGTAAATGATAATCACGGTAACAATTCTGTCACTGGCGTTGATTGTCTGCGCCGCTCTCGTTATATTATTGAAACGCGATATCCGGTTGTTGAATCGCACTCTGCGAAAAATAGAACAATCCGATACAAATATGCGGCTGACGTGTTTATTGTATAATTAAAATATAACAAATATAAGCGAAAAAGTGTAACACCTAAAAAAGGAAAAGAGAAATAAATGTGTGTTAAACTGTAAAAAAAGATACAGGAGGACACAGAAAGGTGTTAGAATTGAAGCGACAAATATATATAGGAAATTTAGATCAATACGAAGGAATGAGTCTGCGAGGGATATCGAAAAAGACGGGACATCACATACAAACGATAAAAAAGTACGTAGAGAAAGAAGACTGGAACGAGGGGTATAAGGTGCGGAAAGAAACGCCGTCAAGACTTGAGCCGCTGAAGTCAGTAATAGATGAATGGATAGCGGAAGATTTAA
The DNA here is from genome assembly GCA_009780985.1 of Oscillospiraceae bacterium. GTDB lineage: Bacteria > Bacillota > Clostridia > Oscillospirales > WRJC01 > WRJC01. The sequence goes on from WQYZ01000343.1 coordinate 654, forward strand.
AGCGTGGACGAAAATATCGACGGACAGCGAGTAAAATGTATAATGATTTGGCGAAAGACGCGGAGTATTCAACAAAGCTGACGGTAGGAAAGCAGAGCGTAATAAATTATGTGAGCAAGCGGAAAAAAGAGATAAGCAAGCAAATATACAGCACGGCGATGTTCGGAGTGCATACAATGAGCGAAGCTCAGGTGGATTTCGGGGATATACTGGTAAAGAACAGTCGAGGCGGAGAGGAAACGTGGCATGAGTTAGTAATGTCATTTCCGTGGAGTAATGCGGGATTTGCTCAGGTATGCCGATATGAAACTAAAGAGTGTTTATGTGAAGGATTGATAAGGATATTCGATTACATCGGAGGAGTGCCGTTACGAATATTATTCGATAATATGAGTAGCGCGGTAGTCCATGTAGAAGAACACGGCAAACGAAAATTGACAGATATGTTTATGAGATTTACGATGCATCATCGGTTTAAAGCGGAGTTCTGTAACCCGGACAGCCCGAACGAAAAAGGTAACGTGGAGAACAAAGTAGGGTATCTGCGCAGGAATTATCTGTTGCCACCGCCGGAGATAGCAGATTTGGAGAGATTCAACGAACAACTGCTGAATGAATGTATGCTTGACTTAGAGAGAGACCATTATATAAAGGAAGAGAAGATAAGCACACTGTTTGCGGCAGAGCAAGAGACGTTGATACCATTGCCGAGAGAGGCATTCAGGGTATTCACGATAGAAAAGGTAAAGACTGACAAATATAGTTTTATCCAGTACGAGAACAACAAGTATTCGACCTCGCCATAATGAACATGATAGAAAAATCTGACAAATTTTTAATTTGTCGATTTTTCAACATGTTCATTAGTATTCCAGATGCGAAATGTGGCTTGAAGTTGGGGCATATGAGTTGCGAGTATTGAACGTCAGGTATGAGCATATAGCTACCCATGAGAGAAAATACGGAAAGCAAGCACAGCCAAGTATAGATTTTGAGAATTACATAGGGGAATTGAGCCGGAAACCAAGAGCATTTATACTGAACTTCGTTCAGTCAGTTCCCCATATTTTCCGACGCTCCCAGAAGCGGTGCAGAAACATTTGAAGAATTGTACATATGCAGAACTGAAAAAAATGTTACTGACACTTGTGCCTATTATCAAAGACGGGAAAATCGGAGATGCGGCGGCAGTATTAGAACTGACAGCAATCAGGGACACAGAGGAGTTCAAAGTAGCGTACCGAGCATTGACAGAAGATACTACGCCGCTTCCAACGGTGACAACACGCCTAACGCCGGAGCAGGCACCGTATTTACCGAAACTCGACCTGTATAGCGCGTTGATGGGAGGTGAAACATAGTGGAAATCACCCTTGTCGAAGCGTGTAAGAAACTGCATTTCGGAGGTGGATTGGCGGCTAAAGCGAAAAAAATCAAAGCGGACACGCACGTTGATTTTCTTCTGAAACTGTTCACTTCTGAAATAGAGGAACGCGAGAGAAAACGCCGAAACAATTATATGAAAGCAGCCAAATTCGATATTATCAAGACATTTGAAAATTATACTTTTGAGGATATCAAGTTTCCGGCAAGTTTAACGGCAGATGACATCATTGATTGCAGTTTTATCCCGAAACGGGAAAATCTCATACTATACGGCAACGTCGGGGCAGGCAAGACGCACCTCGCCATCGCAACCGGCATAGCAGCTTGCGACGCAGGGTTCAGGACTCATTTTTGGCGGACTGCTACTCTTGTTAATGCGCTCATTGAAGCCAAAAACAAAAGTGAACTGTCACTTTTTATGAAACAGTTCGACAAACTTGATTTGCTCATCTGTGACGAATGGGGATATGTTCCCATCGACTCCGACGGCTCGAAATTGCTATTTCAGGTTATTTCCGAGTGTTACGAGCGTAAATCGGTTATCATCACCACGAACCTCGAATTTGCTAATTGGAACAACATTTTCGCAGACACTAAAATTACTGCCGCATTACTTGACCGGGTTATTCATCATTCTCATTTGCTTGACTTCACCAACAGGGACTCAAGACGGCTGAAAGATGCGCTCAGTAATCAGTCTAAATTATAGGGTACACCATATATTTTGTGGGAGGGGTAACTATTATATATTAAAGGAGGGGTTTTCTTTGGGTACTTCAGCCACCCGCGCAACGACGCGGTATCAAACCAAGAAAGGTTTTATTAGCAAATCCTACAAGCTCGACAGGGAAACGGCAGAATTATTTGCCGAAGCTTGTGAAAACGCCGAAACTTCGCAGGCTAAAGAGCTTTCTAAATTCATGAAACGTTACATCAAAAAATATCATCCCGACTATGAATGATATAGGGTGCACCATATGGCACATCACTTATGGGTGTTACAAAAAAGTTCTTATATTTGTTACACTTTCTTGTTTATAAAAACATGTCAACTATCCCCATCAAGATTGACATTGCCCGCAAACGGATACGGCGCATACTCCGCGAAATATGTCTTGAAACCGCCCATAAGTCCGCGTATTTCCGCAAATTCAGACGGCGGCGCAAAACTCATTATGAAATTTATGCCCCAATTATCGCCGATACGCCAGAATATGCCTTTGTACGGTAGCATTTCCCACGTCTTTGTCCCGCCTACGATTATTTTTATATCCTTGCTTAAAAATATTTCTGGGTCAGTTTC
>WQYZ01000344.1 GCA_009780985.1 Oscillospiraceae bacterium
ATTCCCGGATTTTTTTATCTCACGACAAAATTGATAATCTTGTTCGGCACAACTATCTCTTTCACAATATTGCAGTCATTCAAAATTTCTTTTATCCTCTCGTTTGACTTCGCCGATTCAAGAGCCTTATCGTTAGGCAAATCCATGTCTATCGTGATTTTGCCGCGCAGTTTGCCGTTGACCTGCACCGCGATTTCGACGACGTTTTCTCTCGTCTTTTCTTCATCGTAACTTACCCAGTTACCTGTTGACAGCATACCCTTGCCGCCAGCCAGAAACCACAGCTCCTCGCTGATATGCGGCGCAAACGGACAAAGCAGAGTCAAAAATACTTTCAGCTCATCGATTGTCAGTGAACCTGCATCGTATATTTCGTTCAATAAAGTCATCATACTCGCTATCGCCGTGTTCATTTTGAGCGCATCTATATCGTTTGTGACTTTTTTTATCGTCTGATGAAATTTTACTTCGAGTGCTGGAGTAACTCCGCCGCCTTTTGCTATGTCTATCAACCCGTAGACTTTCTCCAGAAAACGTTTGCAGCCTTTCATTCCGCTTGTAGCCCATGGCGTCGATTTCTCAAAATCGCCGATAAACATTTCGCACAACCTGAAAGAATCCGCGCCGTACCCGTCAATCATATCGTCGGGATTTACGGAATTTCCTTTCGATTTCGATACTTTTTGACCGTCCTCGGCTAATATCATGCCGTGCGACGTGCGCTTCAGATACGGTTCGGGACAGCTTAAAACGCCTATGTCGTGAAGAAACAACGCCCAGAATCTTGAATACAGCAAGTGCAAAGTAGTATGTTCCATACCGCCGTTGTACCAGTCCACCGGCATCCAATAGTCGAGCTTTTCTTTTGATGCTAAACACTCGTTATTATTCGGGTCGCAGTAACGCATAAAATACCATGACGACCCCGCCCAGCCCGGCATCGTGTCCGTTTCGCGTTTCGCGGCTTTGCCGCATTTCGGGCATTTGCAGTTTACCCAGTCTGTTATTCGCGACAGCGGCGATTCTCCTGTGTCCGTAAGTTCGTACGATTCTACATTCGGCAGCAATAACGGCAGTTCGGATTCCGGCAGCGGAACAAATCCGCAGTCCGGACATATCACTATAGGGACGGGTTCGCCCCAGTATCTCTGGCGCGCAAACACCCAGTCGCGCAGTTTATATCTGACTGTTTCAACGCCGATTTTTTTCTCTTCCAGAAATTCCGTGATTTTCTTTTTAGCGTCCCCGACTTCCAGACCGTCCAAAAATCCGGAATTTACCATGATTCCAGCTTCTGTGTCCGTAAACGCTTCTTTTTCTATGTCGCCGCCTTTCACTACCTCGACTATCGGCAAACCGAATTTTTTCGCAAACGCATAGTCTCTCTCGTCATGCCCGGGAACCGCCATAATCGCGCCCGTGCCGTAAGAGATTAAAACATAATCCGAAACAAATATCGGGATTTCCTTGTTGTTTACAGGATTTACAGCTTTCAGACCTTTTATTTCGACGCCGGTTTTTTCTTTTTCCGCCGCGTTTGAGAGTTCAGACCGTTCAAAATCGGATTTTTTTGCCGCGTCCTCCCTGTATTTCTGAATCTCCGAATAATTTGCGATTTTATCTTTTAACTCGTTTATTATCGGATGTTCGGGAGCTATTACCATATAAGTCGCGCCGAAAAGCGTGTCGGGGCGCGTCGTGAACACGCGTAGGGGCGGATGGCAATCCGCCCGCGATTCGTCGTCGGGACGATTGCTTAAATTCAACAAAGTTGAATTTGTGTCCCCTACAACCGTAATTCTAAAATCAAGTTCCGCGCCGACCGATCGCCCTATCCAGTTCGCGGTCTGAATTTTTACCCGTTCGATAAAATCAAGATTTTCAAGCCCGTCCAATAATTTCTGCGCGTACGCCGTGATTTTCAGCATCCACTGGCTTTTATCGCGCCGGACGACTTCGCTTCCGCACCTCTCGCACACTCCGTCCACGACTTCTTCGTGCGCTAAAACACATTTGCACGACGTGCACCAATTTACCGGCATATCTTTTTTATACGCCAAACCGTGTTTAAACATCTGCAAAAATATCCATTGCGTCCATTTGTAATAATTCGGGTCGGCGGTATTGACTTCCCTTGACCAGTCCAATGACAAGCCCCACGACGCTAACTGATTTTTATAAGTGTTTATATTATTTTTTGTCGCTATGCTCGGGTGGATTTTATTTTTTATCGCATAGTTTTCGGTGGGCAGTCCAAACGAATCAAAACCCATGGGGAATAAAACATTATAACCTTCCATCCGTTTTTTTCTCGCTATAATATCCATCGCGACATACGGGCGCGGATGCCCTACATGCAGTCCGTGTCCCGATGGATACGGGAACTCAATCAAAACGTAATATTTTTGTTTCGATTTATCTTCCGTGACGTTAAACGCATGAGCGTCGTCCCATTTTTTCTGCCATTTCTGCTCTGTCTCTTTAAAATTGTACGTCATATTGCAATTACTCCTTTTTATATATTCTTCGAATCTGATTTAATAACAAAAAAGCCCTGTTCTTCCCCATATAACAAATATAAAGGGGCGAAAGAGCAAATATAATTATATTGCGGTCCGCGGTACCACCCTAATTTTGGGCACATAAAACAAAAGATGTTCGCTTATTTGCGCCGTCTTAATTTTAATAAAAAAACTCCGGGCTGAGTTATACATTTATAATTGTTTTACCTCACACCAATAACGACTAAATTCGTTCCGGTAAATCTCTGTAACTGTAATTATAAATCTTGTTCCCTTCATCGCTTTTTGATATTGTCTTTATTATAGCAAATATGTTTTATTTTGTCAAGGGTTTATGAAAAATTTATTAAATGTATGTGATTTTGTTTATAGGGGCGCGTAATGCGCGCCCCTGCGATTATTTTCGCCATCATCAAAAATTTATTTCATATCCAATTTCAGCAATTCTTCGACGTTTACGCTCTCTCCGTCTCCCCACAGCTTTTCGAGTTTGTAATAATCCCGCGCCTCACTGTTGAATATATGCACAAGCACCGAATCATAGTCAAGAACTACCCAATCTGAACCCTCGCGACCGTTTACTCTCGACGGTTCGATATTATATTTTTCATTTAGCTGGAACTCCACTTCCCCCGCAAGAGCTCTGATATGCGTGGACGATGTCCCGGTTGCGATAACAAAATAATCGGCAATTATTGTCTGCTTGTTTGTCTCGATTATTTTTATGCTCCTCGCCTTTTTGTCGTCAAGAATCATACTTATTTTCTTAGCTAAATCTTTTGATCTTTCCAACTGTTCCGGATTGATTTCA
>WQYZ01000345.1 GCA_009780985.1 Oscillospiraceae bacterium
ATCTGTCCTCTCTTAATTTTGTTGATTTTTAGGTAGTTATCTCGCTCAATCGTAGAATTTGACATAAATATCTCGTTATTTTGAGTAAGATAAGATTTATTTTTACATATGAATGATATAAATGAGATGAAAAATCGTAAACAAATAAAACCTCATGCCATATCGCTCATGCGTTCTGAAGAATTATACAGGTTTCGTTTCGGTTCCAACCAAAGCATCGGCGACTAACCCTCTCATATCTTACTGGGTCAAAGCACGAATGAAATTCGTGAAATTGGCCCTGACATTCCCTCGTTCAGCCTTGTGCGGAAGTTTGGCGGGAAGCAGTTACTCCCATGCTGGCTCGAAGCCTAATGGAAAGATTGTGCTTTCCTCGCGAAACCGTTTTCATACTGAGATACTGAGCGTAGCTCAGTGGGCTCAGTCTCTTGCCTCTGATTCAGCAAATCACTATTGCTTTATCTTCATCGACAGTATATAATATCATTAATATAGGGTGTTCCCTATATCATTCATAGTCCGGATGGTATTTTCTGATATAACGTTTCATGAACTTAGTGAGTTCTTTTGCCTGCGACGTTTCAGCATTTTCGCAAGCCTCGGCGAATAATTCTACTGTTTCCTTGTCTAATTTGTAGGATTTGCTGATTAATCCTTTCTTCGTCTGGTAGCGCGCAGTTGCTTGAGTAGCTGAGGTTCCCAAAGCAATACCTTCTTTCCTATATATGGTGTACCCTATGTTCGAGGGGCAAACTACATTGCTTGAAACAGATGATTATAAACTGAAATTTCATGCGTTCTTTAAACTCGCTATCTGTTCTTTCCTAATGTCTCCTAACGCTTTATCTGGATTATACTTCTCCCGATTTTTCGCCATATAGAACATTATCCGCATAACTTTTAACCCCGTTGCCACAATTGCTTGCTCTTTTTTTAACGGGTTTTTTGGTCGTTCCCGCAAATACCTATAATATTGCTTCATTTCTGCGTTATGCATACAGCAACTCACGCCAGCCATGTATAGCATACACCGCAAATATGGTCGCCCGCGCTTGCTTATCTTCGTTTTGCTCTTGTGCCTGCCTGAACTGTCCTCAACTAAATTCATTCCGCCCAGCCTGCGTACCTGCCGCCAATCATCAAACCGAATTATGTCGCCGACTTCGCCCAAAAACGCCGCCGATATGATTGACCCTATGCCTTTCATGCTTTGCAGTATCTCGCCTAATTCCGACTTCGCCATCACAGTTTCGAGTTCTTTCTCTACGTCAGATAATCTGCTCTGGTAATACTCTAATTCCCCTATCAATCTTAATAATCTGCTTTTCGCCGCTTGCTGTCCTTCTCGTACTCCCACACTGTTTTCAGCCGCTTTCACAAGCTCACTCGCCAATTTGTCCCCCTCTGTACCGTTTGATGCTTTCTTGATTACGGCCAACAGTTCCGGCTTAGATATTTTTATTATCTCTGCGGGAAATGCTGCCTTTTTAATAATTGCCAGCGATGTCGCACACGTCACGTCTTTCCATATGCCAGCTAATTCCGGGAAATATTCGTCAAGCACTGCCACTATCGTGTTGTTCGCCCGATTTACCTGCTTTATTATTCGTTGTCTTTCTTCGTTATAGATTCTTAATTCCGCGTATTCCCCCTCCGGCATATACATTTCGAAATATCGCCCGTCTTTTATCAAATGCGCTATTGTCAGCGCGTCCTTTTTGTCGCTCTTGTTTTGACTGTTGTCATCCAATTCCCGAACTTGCTTCACATGGTATGGGTTTACTCCTACCAACACCGGCGTACTTTCGTGCAGTTTCAGATACCACCCGAACGCCCGCCAGTAATGTCCGCTCGGTTCCATGCCGATTATCACTTTCTCCGCTTCATACTTTTGTTTCATCTTATCTACATTTTCAAGCAGATTTTCAAATCCACTCGTGCTATTATTTACTTTGATAGGTTTCCTTAACTCCATCCCGCGACTATCTGTTATTCGCGCCCAGTGTTCCTCTTTCGCTATATCTACTCCTACGATTATTGTTTTTGCCGTTATTGTTGCCAATCTTTCATTTTGTGTTGTTTTCATTGTTAAATTCTCCTTTTGATATAATTTTTTGTGTTTTTTCATTACACTTTTATTATATCAAGGGAGTTTTTATTTTTCAATCTTGATTTTCGCCTATTTTACAGGAATGCTCCCATAGTACGCCGCACCGCGAATGTATGAATAACTCTCATCAATGACAGGCTTAGTTTCCTTTTTGGATTTTTCGAGCTTGTCACTGCCGGAACTTAAAATACTCTCGATGTTTTTGTAACTCGGAGTAGGCGTGTATGACAGAGCTTTTTCACATGCTCTCTCTAATCTTTCTACTCCGTATTTATCAGACAGTTTCATAATTCCAAGACAGGCTCGGTAACCCTGTTGTTCTACTTTGTGGGAAGATAATATTGATTTTACCACTACTTTTGTATTTTCACCTACTGTTTCAGCCCACATATTGAAGCTTTCGGCATTCCATTCCGTATAATGCTTGTGTTTTTCAGGCATGTGTTCCGGTACGGTACTGTATTGCTCGACTTTCCCGTGTATTCGCGGGTGTGAACAGATTCGGTGGTTGTTAAAGAATACTTCGACTGTCGTGCTTGTGAGTCTAACGTCAAGCTCATATTTGATATATTCATATGGAACGCTGTAATAGTTTTTATCTACCAAAACGTGATAATTGTAGCCGCATATTGCTTTTTTCCATACGGCAAGCTCATATCTCTCATTCGGCAGTGACTGTAAATACTCTTTTTCTTCTTCGAGAAACGCACTTAAACGACTACCCTGTCTTTTCTGAAACGGTTTTTCGTTGTATTCACGCAGTTTCTCCGCTATTGCTTCGTTCATTTCGGTTATACTGAAAAATTTACGGTTACGAAGCGACGCTATTATCCACATAGTCACTATTTTGACGGAATTTTCTACATCTGCTTTGTCACGAGGTCTCTTTACCCGCGCAGGTATTACGGCACAACCATAATATTCTGCGAATTCCTGGTAACTCTTGTTTATCGTCGGCTCGTAATAATCCGGTTCTGCAATGCCTGTGCGGAGATTATCTGGTCGTATTACCCGCGGACTTCCGCCGAAAAACTCTAATGCGTGTATATTGGCATTTATCCAACTCTCCTCGTTCTGCGATAGAAATGCTTCGACGTAAGTGTACGAGCTGCACGGCAGAGCCGCCGCAAACACATATGCCGGTATCGGCTCTCCCGTTATATTGTTGGTTATCGTCATCGTTTCGCCTGCCCAATCG
>WQYZ01000346.1 GCA_009780985.1 Oscillospiraceae bacterium
CCCATAAAAATTGAGACAATCCCAAGCAGCAGAAGTACGATAATAAATTCGTCCAGAAAGGATTTCAGCAGAAATATGTACCAAGGTCTCAGTTTTGTATCGGAAGTAGTGTTTTTCCCATTGGCTTCAAGCCGGTTCCCCGCTTCTGTTTCTGTCAGTCCGGCATCTGCGGTATTCATCTTTTTTAATATGTCTTCCCCCGCTCCTCCGGCGAATGATTTATACTCCTGTTCCAACAGACTGTTTTTATTGATAATATCCTTGCTATGATGATGAGTAATTTTCAACAGACCAACCCCTTTTATTTTTATTTGTCTATTATTATACCGCAAAATAAAATATTCTGCAATATATTTTTAACTATTTTTGCCCGCAGGGCGAACGCATGAAAAAAGATAGTTGAAAAAGTGCAATAGCAATGGTAAAATAGACAACGGGGTGAAAATAATGCAAAAATATTTTGAAGAAATAAAAGACAAAGTTGTAAAATAAAATACAAATTGATAGAAATATTAGTATGAAACGGCAACAGTAGAACTGGACAGTCTTGATATAGAAATAATATACAACGAAAAAAATTTTACAGCACCGCGATGACAGCGGTACTGTTCATAACAATAACCGTAAACAATTTTTATAGCGACTACGAAGATTTCGCGGTAGCGGCATATATAGCCGAACTGTTTATATTTGCCGTGCTGTTCCTGAACGGCAGAATTTGGGAGAAGTTATTCGTTTCAACGTCATTATTCGGTATCATAACGATCACGGCAGCAGTTATAATATTTATACTTACCCGCATATTCGGCGTAGAGGTAGAGAGAGTCCTCGCTCAGGAATACAGCGTCGTAAGGCTGGTAATGATATTAATCACAAATATAATATTCGTCTACATAACGGGGCAGGTGATAAAAATAAAGAAACAGCATAATAACGTAAAAAAGAGTGATTGGGTTATTTTTACATTTGTGCCGGCGGTATCGATTGTATCAATTATCGCAATGATAAAAATATCGCTTAACACGGACAGCCGTATTTTCAGAAATATATATATTTACGTTTCGTTGTTTTCATTTTTAATTATAAACGTTGTTATATATGTGGTAATAAAATGGCGTGACAGAAGCAACAAGGCGGAAATGGAAGACAGGTTGCGGAAAGAAAAGGAAGAACATATTGCCCAGAATCAGAAGAACCCGCGAGATTAACGGGTAAACCGGCACAGGAAAAAGCGTTGTTGTTTTGCGATTTCCTCACAGACTGGCTTGAAGTGCACAAAATGAATATTGAAGGTATCACATATTGCGGATATAAATTGATATTGAAGCAGGTTTACCCATACTTCAAGAAACTGCGCGTAACCCTCGATGACCTTTCACCGCTTCATATACAAAATTATTATGCGGCTAAACTGAAAAAGTTGAGCTCCAACACCGTACTCAAGCACCACGCTCTTATCAGAAGCGCGCTCGCTTACGCAAGAAAAATGAATTTAATTAAAGAGAATGTCACAGACTTGGTAGAAAAGCCAAAAAAGCAGAAATTCATAGGCAACTTCTACAATCAGGAGGAAATCGGCAGGCTTCTTAGCATACTCAAAGATTCGCCGATTGAAACGCCTGTAATGCTTTCTATATACTTCGGTCTGCGGCGGTCGGAAATACTCGGTGTAAAATGGGACGCGATAGACCTGGTGAACAGGACGCTGATTATAAATCACAAAGTCGTGCCTGTGAGCGGGGACGGCAAATACCGCCTTGAAGAGTCTGATACGCTTAAAACAGATTCAAGTTACAGAGCCATGCCGCTCAATGACCATTTATGTAATTACCTGCTGGATTTAAAGAAGAAACAGGAAGCAGACAAAAAATTTTGCGGCAACCGATATAATAAAAAGTATGACGGTTATATGTGTGTGAATAAATTGGGCAGGCTGATACTGCCGAATTATATCAGAAAACAATTTAAACGGCTTTTAGAGAGCAACAGAATGAGAGTTATACGTTTTCATGATTTGCGGCACAGTTGCGCTTCGCTTTTGTTACATTTGGGATACAATATGAAAGACATTCAAATGTGGCTGGGGCACGGGGATATAGGGACAACAATGAATATTTATGCACACATAAAGGTGCTGAGCAAAAAAATATTCTTAACGGGATAGAAAATGCTGTTAATGGAATCGTAAGCGTTTGAAAATCATTTTACGTTTATCAGAAAATTATTAGAAAACAGCATTTTTGAGGATTTCAATAAAAAAGAAAAAACCTCAAATCAATGGTGAAATGAGGCTTTTCAATAGCTGGGATGGCTGGACTCGAACCAGCGGAATGCAGGAGTCAAAGTCTTATATACTATGTCGTATTTAACCTTACTTAAACATAGATAAAACAAGATAACTCCCGATTTTACGTCAATTTTCGATACTTTTTATAGTCTGTATAAAAAAGCTAAGGTAAGTCCAATATAAATTCGCAAACGGATTTGGTAGACAAATGGTAGACATAAAAATGTTAAAAACTTAAAATGTATAAAATCGTATTTCTATAATGTTATGAAAAATTAATAATTTTTGATTAAATTATTTTATAAAACAACAAAAATAAAGATATAGTCATAAATCTTTTTTTGTGGGAGGTATTTAATCATATGCCAGAATATAAGATAGAACTCAAACAAATCGTGGAATACCCACGCTGCCGGATTTACCGGCAGTTTATACGAACCCTGATGGAAGATCGGAGCATTCGCGCAAGCGGCGGCTCTGGTCTTTTTTATTTTACCATCCTCTGCTCCTACGCCAACTTCCGCACTTCATATAAACGCATTGGCGGTATCAACTACACAATATACCCCAGCGAATGGCTCTGCCGTATCGACGAAATCACAAAATGGTTTCGCACGAGGTTCCATTGGCAGGCTATATCTATACTGGATAAGCTACAAGAACAAAAGTTAATCACATATACGCGCCTATGCCGCGGTAGTATCATCAAATTCAAGATAAAAGGCTGGCGGCATTTCAATACTATACTCGACTACAATGCGCCATGTCAGAAAGATACCGGATTTTTCTTTCTGCCCGTCTCGAAAGCGGCTGAAATCATCAACACGGAACGTTGTTCGGAGATGGATATTGTGCTCGACCTTTGGATAAACACGGTGTATAACGACGAACAGGTGGAAGGCTCAGAAGCAAGTCCGGTTGTATATATGCGAAACGGGACAGGTTCGCCGCTCGTCGGCTACTCCGACCTAGCGCTCCGGTGGGGATTGTCAAAAGCTACTGTCGGAAGGATTCTGAAAA
>WQYZ01000347.1 GCA_009780985.1 Oscillospiraceae bacterium
ACAAGGGCGCAATATCCGAGTAGATAGACTATCCGAGAAGAAGAGAAGCAATGCTTGGTAAATTGGCGATTCTGACATTTTTTATCTCGGATAGTATCGGGCGTGACATTGAATAAAATTAAATTAAAAAGTCAGGCAGTCTGTTCTTTGGTGCTTCTGGAGGATGAACCGATTCGGAAACAGGAAACCATCGGTCATTCCAATCCCTGATATGCTTGTTGATGGTGCCCTGCGAGAGTTCTGCGTACCGTTGGGTGGTCGTGACGGAAGAGTGCCCGAGAAAATTTTTGATTGCCATTAACGGCACACCAGCCTCAAGCATATGCGTCGCAGTTGTGTGACGCATTGTATGCGGAGAATAATGTGCCTCGCGGAACAGCATCGGATTTTGCGCTTTCGCAAGACTCAGATATTTTTTGTAGATTTCCTCAATACAGGATATAGTCATATACTCGTGTGTCTGACTGGAGAAGATATGCCGGTTCAAGTCACTTGTAATTCCGCGATACGCTAAATACTCTTTCAACAGTTGCGCACAAGGTTTTGCTATGATAATGCGCCGGGTTTTGTTGCCTTTCCCAGTTATAGTAAGTTTTGTAACGTCATTCTGAAATTGTATGTTACACACAGTCAGGTCACATATTTCCTGTGCTCTGGCACCGCTTGCATACATCAGATTAAGCAGCACTTTGTCACGCATTCCGATTGCCGTCCTGCTGTCCGGCAATTTGAGCAAAACAGAAACTTCGTCAAGAGTAAAAACTGTACGCGGTTTTTCAGACGGCGTTTTTACAGGAACTCGTTTTACAGCATTCATAAAAATGGTTGCGGCGTCAATGTTTCTGTTCTGTGTGTAATCAGCAAACGATGAGAGCGCAGTCAGACGTAAATTTCTTGTTGACACAGACGACTTACGGTCAGTTTCCAGCCACAGCAGGAAACCGTTTACCGTATCAAAATTTAACTGACCGAATGTGATTTCGTCTGCGGCAATATTTTCCTTGGCGTAAATATATTCTATCAGCAGTCTGAATGAATATTTGTATGACCGGACAGTATTCACGCTCAATCCTTTTGAGTATGGCATATATTCTGAAAAGAAAGTTTCGAGCAAATCCATAAAATCTGAAGTTCTATTCATCGTAAAGCGCCTCCGAAAACACGCCGGCTGTATACGATTCAAAGAGTTCTGTGTACTCTGGGAACATATCGCCGTTGAATTTGAGATATTTTTGAGTTCCGTCCATATCGTAATGTCCGAGATAAACAGACAGAAACGGTATTGAATCGTCAACGGAACGACCGCTTTTCTCCGCTTGCGCGAATGACTTTATGGCGAACAGGTGGCGGAAACAATGCAGACACTGTCCCCGCTGGTACGGTTCATACTTAATATATATTCCGGCAGTCTGCAAAATTTTTCTGAATATATTATCGGCGGTTTGCGTTGATAAATGCTTATCCGGTTTATTCGCCGGGAACAGATAAACGGACGGGTTACCGTTAAGCCCCATCGCCGTGCAGTAGTTCCGTAACATTTCGTTCAGGTTTTTGCTCATGGGTACGATACGCTGCTTTTTGTTTTTTGTGTTCTTCAATAACAGAACCCCGTCGTCGAGACTAACATCGCCCATTCGGATTGACAATGTTTCGCCAAGCCGCAAACCGCATCCGTACAACAACCTGAGCAGCATCGGAAATTTAAAACGAGTGCAGCGACTGTTCGGGCATTTCTCAGCATATTTGATTTTGTCTGCGGCATAAAATATTTTTTCGATTTCATTGTCAGAAAAGATATATGGCACATAACTGTCACTATACTTGGGGCAGTTTGGAATAAATACCTGAAATCCCGAATAACGGAGATATTCTAAGAATTTTCGCAGCCTGCTGACTTTTTCACTTACAGTTCTTGCAGAATTAAATTCATAAAATTGCTGAATCCAACCGCTCACCGTTTTTTCGTCAATGATTTTCGATGTTGAATCATGGTCAAGTAAATATTGATCGAAATTTTGTAAAACATACACATACATACCATATGATTCCTGTGTAAGAGTTTTCTTCTTTAGGGCAAGGTATGTTTCCATTTCAGGCTTGAAAATACTTCTTAACTCCATATTACAACACCGCCTTTCCCGCGAGGAAATCGGCGAATCCGGCAGATGCTTCTGGTATGTCAAGCGCGTATGGTCGCAACTGTTCGACGTTGAGCCGTGCGTAACTTTTGATGGCGTTTTTGTCAATATGACCGAGCGTTTTTCGGACGATTTCATACGGCACACTGTCGTTGACCATCGAACTGGCAAGCGACGACCGGAACGCATGCGGTCCCTGACTGCGACCGCCGATTTCAACACCCGCTTTTATCAGGTTTCTCCGTACAATTTTGCCGATGAGCATGATACTGATATGATTGTGCGGCGGCTCCTGATTCAAAAAAATGTGAGGACTGTCGCATTTGGGGCGTTCATTTCGTATATAGTCCTTCAGAGCCGATTTGATTTCCGGCAGCAGCGGCAGTTCTATCGCGGCGTTTGTTTTTTGTTGTACGAGTCTGATTACATCAGCGTTGAAGTCGACTGTATCGAATGAGAGCACCGCAATATCGCCGCTTCTGATTCCTAAGCGTGTTGCCAGAAGCAAAACCGCGTAATCACGCTTACTGAAGTCGTGCGCCGCCGCTTCTACGGAGCATATCTCTGCCGTCGAGTAAACCGACGGAATCGGCTGCGGTCGCTTGTACGGCGGAACGACATACGAATAATCGTGGGCTGTATATCCGGCATCAGCCAGAAATCGTAAGAAAGTTTTTATTGTCGAAAGATAACTGTTGCTTTTTAATGCAAGACAAGCCGCCGCTACTCTAACATCGTTGATTTGTTCTGCCCCGCCGCACCCGACAGAATACAGATTTTGCAGAAACCATATGTCTTCTTTGAGATACAATGCTATCGAGCTTCCTTTAATTCCGTCGTGAACGCAATGCTCGCGGTAATCATTGAGCAACCGCTCTAACCCGGATGGTAATGATGATATGCCGACGTTTTTGTTTTGATTTAACATTTGTAAATCCTCCGTAATTTATATTCAGCTTTTCGCTGTATCTATATTTTACACAGGATTTTTCCCTTTGAACTATCCGAGATAAAAAATGTCAGAATCGCCAATTTACCAAGCATTGCTTCTCTTCTTCTCGGATAGTCTATCTACTCGGATATTGCGCCATTCTAACGAATGGACTTACTCCCCGTCCGGCGTTGTCCGCTCAACTTCGGACTTTTCGCCCGTATCTTC
>WQYZ01000348.1 GCA_009780985.1 Oscillospiraceae bacterium
GTCTGTTATCAATATTTATTATAGCGAAGAAATTTTATCAAATTATTATTTTACGGCGTTTGGCTCCTGAACGGTTTCATTCCGTTTTGCGCCTTTCGCCAGAAAGGTATGGTCATAACTATGTTCAAAAAAATGATGGCGTTCTGCGGTACATATTGCGGCATATGCGAATGGAAAGACAGAATGAATTGTAAAGGGTGTCAGGATTGTAAAAGTCAAATGTTTTGGGGCGAGTGCGACAAGGCAAAATGTTGTATAGATAAAGGATTTGAGCACTGCGGTTTATGCCCCGATATGCCTTGTCAGAAACTTTTGGACTTATTCGATGACCCCGAACACGGAGATAAAGGAGCAAGGAGTAACAATCTGAAAAATTGGGCGAACGGAAATTATGTATATGAAAAGTTAAGATAATTGAAATTAATGTAATAAGATAAAAAATTTAAGAGGGAGTAAATATAATGAGAATGGTATTTATGGCATACATAACAGGCACTTTGGAAGCCGTGGATTTTTATTGTGAAGCATTTAACGCAACAAAAATGTGCTTCAAGGCTTCCGATGATGACAATTATTACGCACATGTAGAGATTGCTATTAACGACCAACTGGTATTGTCGTTATGCGAAAAAGAATATTGCGGCAGAAGTTTTACTAATGGCGACTCAATGGAGTTTTGGCTGACTTTTGACGACGAGCAGTCGCTGAACAAGGCATATAAAGTGTTGAAAGAAAATGCTGAAATCAATTACCCGTTAGCACCGTGTGAATGGAGCAAAGCAGCGGCGGGATTAAAAGACAAATACGGTATCCAATGGCTTTTGAACGTATTTTAAACATATGAAGGCGCGCGGATTGCGGTCTGCCGGAAGTGGGCAGAGAAAAATAAGCAGTAGCTATATTTTCCTTCCGACATACATTAAATGCTCCGACCAACTGAGCAAATCCTCGCGCTCCCAGAGTTTTTCGCATAAATCCAGCCATAATTTTATAATTTCTTTTGGCTGCGACATGATATTATTCTCGCATGGCGACGTAATGCTTTCCTGTCCGAACAGATGCAGTTTTTCAAGCGGAAACTGCGCCATAAACGGCAGGATTTCGTCTTTCTCAATCATATATGTTATCGTAAACGTATTGCCTTTATCGCCCCTAAGACTTTTTCGCGAGACAACCTGCTCTATAAATTCTTTGTCAGTTTCCCACGCAACAAAATCCGGGCATGTTTTCATTCCAAAAACTATTCCCCCGAACGTACTGATAAACGAAACATATATTATCCCGCCCGGTTTTAACAGATTTAACGCGGCATTTACGGCTGTTACCCTGTCTGTTTCCTCTAAAAGATGATACATCGGTCCCATAAGTAAAACATGGTCAAACTGCACTTGTCCGGTTATGATTTTATCTGCTGTTCTCGCGTCGCCGCAGACTGTTCTAACCGGCAGATTCAATTCGGTAGATTTTTCATCAGCGAATTTGACATTTTCAGGCGATAAGTCAAACAGCGTAACATCGCCGCCTTTTTCCGCGAGATAGAACGAATAGCGTCCCGGTCCGCCGCCGATATCGAGAACCTTGTCGCCGGGTTTGATATACCGGTCAAACATACGGCAAGTCAATAGAAATTCCGGTCTGCCCGTGATACGGTTCCATTCGCTTAAAGAATTTTCGTTATAGAAATCCTGTACGATTTTTATGTTTTCTTCCATTTATTCCACGCTCCATTCAAATATATTATCGTATCGGTGTCCCTCTTTATATAAATCGCACCACTCCGGCGTACGCGCGACGCGCACAAGTTTTGCGCCTAACTTTTCACAGACACGCTTTGATGAGGCATTCGTACAATTGTTGGTGATGAGCAGTTTTGTCATTCCGTGAGTTTTCGCCACTGGCAATATCAGTCGGCAAGCTCGACCGGCATATCCGTTGCCGCAGTGTTTTTCGTCTATGTTATAACCGACTTGCCCGCAGTAATATAATCCGTCGGTATAACCGATACGCAGATTTATATCGCCGATTTTTTCGCCGCCTTTACAAACGGCAAATTCATACGCCGGAACCCACTTCTTTTCGAGAATCTCCGGTTTTTTATCTGTGCAGACGAGATAAATTACGCCGTCGGATAATTCCGGCAAGTTGATAAAACCGTCAAACTTAACCGGCAGCGCATTGTAATACGCAATTTCTTTTTGAGTTTCCCATTCGTCTTTGAGTATGGCATAACGCAACTGGTCGCTGTATTGCCTGTCTGATAGTTTGTGCGCCGGGAGAGCTTCGATAAACAGCCCTTCGCGTCGCATACCAAGCCTTTCCATTAAACGGTATGAACCGATATTTTCCGCGTCGCACGTTGCATAAATTCGGCGGAGGTTTAGTTCCTCGAAACCGAATTTCAGCAATGCTTTTCCCATTTCCGTTCCGTAACCCTGTTTCCAGTAATCACGGTGCAAAGCCCAGAAAAGTGAACCGTCACCAGATACCCTGCAACCGCCGATTAATTTGCCTGTTTCTTTGAGAACAGCCGCATAATGATAGTGAAAAACAGGATTTTTTTCGGCTTCGGTCATTGCCAGATTAATATAAGATCGAGCTTCTTCCTCAATATTCGGTCCCCAAAGTAAATAAATACTGGTTTCGGCACAGCACATATAACTGTGTACCGCGTCAAAATCATCTTCTTTAAGTTTTCGCAGTATCAGCCGTTCTGTTTCGAGCGTTTTCATTTCAAACTTTCCTCCCAATTAAAAATTAAAAACGGCTAAGGATTTTATTTCACCTTAGCCGCTTGTTTGCTTTTATATTTGATAGCTAATTTATATCATATAAAACCAAAAAGGACTAAGCCTGTGATTTCCCGAAGGATTCGCAGACGTAGTCGCGGTATTGTATTTACAACTCTTTACGAATTTGCTCACAGAACTTACCCCTTTCTATATTTATTGTTGTGTAGTATAACATATATAAATTAAATTGTCAATACATATATTAAATTTTTTTATTGGCGGCGTTCGATGTATTCCTGTTTGGTGAGCCGGTAATGATACTGCCATTGACCTTTCTGCGGCTGCGGAGTCAAAGGTTCTTCTAAAACTTGCGTAAAACCGTGCTTTTCCCACATGCGCCTTGAACGGACGTTGTAATCCTCGCAGAAACAATGCAAAATGTCTACATTTTCGCCGTTGAACGCAAAATCAATCATCATGCCGATAAATTGCGTGCCAATACCTCTGTTCCAGTATGCTTTTTCGCCGATTGACATATCAATCCTGCGAACGTCAAGCGTTTCGGGA
>WQYZ01000349.1 GCA_009780985.1 Oscillospiraceae bacterium
AATTTTTTTTGTCCGGCAGGCCGTTTTGAAAACGCACCATTGAGGCGACCGCGTTTGTTCCCTGAATGTTTGAGTTGTCAAAACCTTCTATAACGGCCGGCATCTGTTTTAATCCCAGCTCGTTCTTCAGCTCGTTTATGCTGTCCGCTCGGTCAACGGATTTGTTTATCTCATCCTGAGTTATTTCGCTTATCATCACCCTTTCCGACATATTCTGCAGCGCGTAAAGCCTGTCTCTGATCTCGGCGGCTTCTTCGAATTTCATATCGGCGCTGAGCGTTTCCATCTGTTCCTGCCACTCGTCTTCGAGTTTTTTGAACTTTCCGTTTAAAAAAAGCTCCACGTCTTTTATCTTTGCCTTATAATCCTTTGAAGTGATTTTACCCAGGCACGGCCCGTAGCACATCTCCGTGTGGTAATACATGCAGGACTTCACTTTTTTCTCGTCCGGAAGCTTGCTTTCGGAAAACTCCAGCTTGCACGGACGCAGCTTAAAAAGTTTTACAAGCCAGCCGACCAGTTTTTTTATGTAAAATTGCTGCGGATAAGGCCCGAAATAAAGAGCGCCGTCTTTCAGCTTTTTTCTCGTCAGTATAAGCCGCGGAAAATCTTCGTTTGCGCTGAGCTTTATATACGGATACGACTTATCGTCCTTCCACATCGCGTTGAAATACGGTTTGACTTTATTGATGAGCTGTCGCTCTATTATCAGCGCTTCGCGTTCGGATGCGCAGAGAATGTAGTCTATTTTGCGCATCGCGCTTATTATTGCAGTAGATTTTGAGTTTATGTCGGAATGAAAGTATGAGGAGATCCTGTCCTTAAGGCTGATGGCTTTGCCTATATAAATGATGCTGCCGATGCCGTCGCGCATTATGTAAACGCCGGGCAGCCTTGGTATGTTTTCAAGATATTTGTTCATTTGTACATTTTAACCAAAATTTTTATTGCCGCTTAATTTGTCATTGCGAGAAGGAGTGAAGCGACGACGAAGCAATCCAGAAAGTTAACAGAAACGACATTCTTATTACTAGATTGCTTCGGCGATAAAACCGCCTCGCAATGACTACAAAAGCAACTGAAAATAGATAGATACTTATGTTTATTAATCCCATTCAAAAACTATTCTGTACTTGTCTTTTATTCCCGGCACGCTTTCAAGAAGTTTTCTGAATTGCTCCTCGGCTGACGTCTTAGCCTGCACGTACAAGCCGCGGTTCTGCCTGACTTTCAGCTCCATTTCGCTTTTGTTGGCAAGCTGTATTGAATTGGCATCTTTCAGAGTGTACCTGTTAAACAGGCTTGTTGTTTCGTCGTACAGACTGAAGGTTTCAGGATATATCTCATGCGAAAGTATTTTAATTTTCGGCATGTGGAGTATTATATTGCCATAGGATATATCTATTTTTATGTCTTCGCAGTTAAAGCCGAGCTTTATGGCTCCGTCTATCGTATATATGGCCTTTTTCCCCGTAAGAGGAATTCCGACGCCGAAAAGCTCCACCGCCTCGGAATGGGTTATTACGGAAGTGTACTGGTAAACGAGACTTGCGTATTCTGCGGCTGGAAGAATCTCTTTTACGGTGGCGTTTATATTGATATTGGATTCTTTCTCAACGATTTTGCCGCCGATTTTTACGCCGATGAATATTCCGGCCGACAAAAAAAGAATTAAAACCAACAGAATTACAAGATATTTCAGATACATGGCAGCTCCTTTAACTACAGAGGGTCGGAAGATTAGAAGTTTTGAGGTTTAGCAACGGCGTTAAAAAACGTTTCGTCTTTGCTAAGCTCCTAAACCTCAAATTTCCATAGTCAATTATTTAATTTATAACCTACATTTATGCTGCCTAAAGAACTTTGATAATCTTGTCTGCTCATGGCTTTACCGCTCAAACTTATAATAAATCTTTCGGAAATAATGAAGGCAACTTCTGCTCCTATATTAAAATCAAAAGCAGCTATATCTACGGTATCTAATGATACATTTGACCCGTTCGCAAGAGTCACTTTTTGCTGGTCATGATTGTTAAAAATATCATACCCTATACCGAATCTCACCGACGGAATTATCGAGACCTTTTTTTCAATAAATTTTATTTTTAGTTTTAATCCCAACAAGCCTCTTAAATTATCCCGGGAATACGCGGAAACTTTATTTCCTATGCTGTCTTGAAAATCATTCTGCTTTAAATTTATATAATCAAAGCCGATTTCAGGAGTTAAAAACGCGTTTGAAGTGCTTATTTGTATGTCATACCCTGCCAAGAGTCTCACGCCTAAACTGTCAACCGAATAATCGGATTTCAAACTTTCGCCGGTAATATTTCCCCTTTCCTGATAATCCTGTATAAGATATCCCATAGAAAGAGACACATTAAATCCGGAATCATCATATCTGCCGTAAATAAACGGCATATTTGCCGAAACCTGAATATCTTTTGAGATAGGATTGGCATACGGTATGCCCAGAGAGTTTCCCGCTTGCATTTCATTATATGACAAATCTGCGATTTTTAAATCGATATCCGATTTATCGTATGAATACCCCAATCCGATCATTAAATTTTTCAATAAAGAAATATCCGCTCCAAACTTAACCGCCGACAAAGTTTTGTCCAACTCTCTATTGTCGTATTTAAAATCCGTGGAGCCGACAGAGCCGGCGCCCCAAACACTGACATTACTATTTAGATTGATATTCGTACAGTGGGAAGCTATGGAATCAAATACTCCGTTTATACTGTCAAATGTGTTTATGTATAAAATAGGCAGCGCCGAAGGCGCCATTGCTTCCGCAGATAAATAGCCTAATCTTATGCTCGCCGTCTCTGTGCTTGCATTAATAAGATTATCAATATTTGTTCTGACGGTGTTAAATGCGGTATTCGCAGAAGGCCCTCCGTTTATAATCGCATTGGCAACATCCTGTTGAATCTGTCCGATAGAAGAAGCAAAAAGACATCCGACCGCTGCAAATAAAAGTATGGCAACCGCTAAAAATTTTTTCATACTTTAGACTCCTTTTTACGGTAATAAGTCTGCAAAAAAATGTCCAACTCTTCGGATTTAAGTATTTTAGAAACTACAAAGAATACCGCTACGCCAATTACTATTGCCGCGGGAACCGATATAAAAAGATGTCCGTGCACGAATTCACATACGCCCCAGGCCGATGCTCCCGTAGCCGCAGCGGCAACGGATGATTTGATACCGGAAAATATCATTTTTTTGAGGCCCAGCTTTCCAATCCTTTTTCTGAGTTGCAGAGCAAGCAGCGCGGTATTA
>WQYZ01000350.1 GCA_009780985.1 Oscillospiraceae bacterium
ATGGCGTAATTGGCAGGGGCTTCGACTTCCGTTACAACGTAGCTGCCCGGTTTGAGATTCGATACTAAAAATTCGCCATTTTCATCGGTAATAAATTCGCCGTTTGTATTGCCCGCAACCGCGCCTGAGCCGTCAGTCACGCGGAAACGTGCGTTTGCGAGGGGTTTGCCGGTTAGCGCATCAACTTTTGTAACGAGGATTGAGCCATACGGAATGTTCGCAAATGTAACTTCGACGATACTTGTGCCGTCTGATTTCAGCCATGCCTGCTGTTGACTGTTTTCCGATAACATATAATTTGCGGGGGCTTGCACTTCCGCCACTATATATGCGCCGGGCTGAAGTCCCGTAATCACGATAACACCGGAATTATCGGTCGTGTAGCGTCCGATTATAGTTCCCGAATTGCCTGATATATCTCCCGAGACCTGACGCACTTCAAAAGCCGCGCCCGCGAGCAGTTCGCCGGTAACTGCGTTCACTTTGCGTATAACTATAGAATTGAGCGGGTAATTTATCGTCTCCTGACCTGTCGCAGAGTAATCGCTGCCGGACAAAGCCATGATATTCGCTCCGCTTATATCGCCAACTTCCCCCGATGTCGCGGCGAAATTAGTATAGGCATTTTCACCGGGAGCAAGATATATCCGTGTCACCGGATTCGATGCCAAAGTATATCCGGGTGCCGGTATCGTTTCGGTAATCACATACCACCCGGCATTTACCTGTGGGAGAATTATTTGACCGTTGGAGTCAGTACGATATGTGCCAAGATTCACAAGTCCGCCGTTATTGTCCTCATATTCAACTTTATATGTCGTATTCGGCACAGGCAGATAAGTCAATCCGTCGAGTTTCGTAAAAATTAAAGTAGGCTTGCGAATATTCTCAAATATAAGGGTCGAGGTTTTGCCCCATTCTAACTGAATATTTTTGACTTGATTGTCTCCAATATATCCGTCAGGAGCTGTAATCTCCTGAACCGTATAAGTGGACTGTTCGAGATTATCTATCAGGATTTTGCCTGTATCATCAGTCGTATATTCTGAAACTGTTAAATCGTCTGTTTTTGTAACCCTAAATTTTGCTCCAGCTATCGGCAGTTTTGTAATTGAATCTATTTTTTGTGCTTCTAACTTCGGACAGGCTTTGTCGGTAAATACTAACGTCTTAGTCGTGCCAGCTTCGAGCGAAATATCTTTGTGCTGTGTTTCAAGCAAATACCCCGATGGAGCGACAATTTCCTCAACCGAGTATATTTCCTCGTTCAAATTTGGGATTAATATAGTCCCGGTATTATCCGTTACATATTCAGATACCGTTTTGCTTTCCGTTGCTGTGACGCGGAACTTCGCGTTAGCCAGAGGTTTTCCGGTCGCTTCGTCGATTTTCTTGATTTCTAACTTCGGCTTCGCTGTGTCAGTAAAAATTAATTGTTTTGTCGTACCCCATTCGAGGCTTATATCTTTGTGTTCAGAATTGCACAAATAGCCGTCAGGAGCTTCGACTTCCCAGATTGAATATACCGCTTCGTCCAAATCTTGAATTATAATTTCACCATTCGCATCGGTAACATAATCGGAAACCGTCGCACTTTCGGTCTTTTGGACTTTAAATTTCGCGCCTGCCAATGGTTGATTCGTCTGCGAATCGACTTTTATGATTTTCAACGCTGGTCGCAGTCGGTTGTCGAACTTAACTTCTACAGATTTACCTGCTTCGAGATACACCTGTTTACTTTCCGCTGCCTTTAGGTATCCGGCAGGAGCGGCGATTTCCGTAATATTATACCACCCCGCGTCAAGATTGTCAACTCTGATTATACCCGTTTCGTCGGTGATACCTTCGTAAACGATTTGACCGTCCATTTTGGCAATGGAGAATTCTGCGCCAGCTAACGTAAGCCCCGTATTTTCGTCGTACTTTTTAATGACGATTCCAGGTTTTGCATTATTTTTGAGTGTGATTGCTGCAATTTTACCTGCTTGTAAAACTATCGTTTGCGGTGTAGAATTGAGGATATAACCAGCAGGTGCGACGATTTCAGTAACGATATAAGTGCCGTCCGGAATATCTTTGAAAACGGCAACGCCGAGAGCATTCGTCACAAGGTCCCATGAATCTGTGCTGCCGTCTTTGGCAACTCTGATTGTAGCGTTTGGCAATAGCGCGCCTGTATCTGCGTCAACTTTCGTAATGTCAAGACTTGACAATTTTTTGTCTGTAAAAGTTACGGTTGTTGTTTCACCCTCACGGAGTAAAATATTATCTTTGTGCGAATTTGGGTCAAGAGCATACCCTTGCGGAGGGGTTATTTCAGTAATGCTGTAATATCCCGCGTCCAAACTCAGCGATATTTTGCCTGAGCCGTCCGTAGAACCAGTGTAAACAATACTACCTGCTTTGTTTTTTATCTCGAATACCGTGCCAGACAGTGGATTATTAGTCCCAGCGTCGAGTTTTATAATTTCGAGCGTGCTGGGAGACGGCGGCGGAGTCGTGGTATCGGGCGGAATTATTTCTGTAGTGGTTGGCGGAGCAGATGTATCAGGCTGTGTTGTCGGTTCTGTGGGTGTCTCCGTTGTATCGGTCGTTGTAACGTCATATGTCGCATATGCGTTCGCGTCTTTGAACGTGAGCGGCGAACTTGTCACAGCGTAATCCTGATATGATGAATTGTCCGATGTCCCGTACAACACAACTTGATTGGCGACTTCTCCCGTCACATCAAGCGTAAGCGAACTTGACGATGTTACGCTGCTTGTCGGAATTGTCAGCATAAATTTTTCTCCGGAGTTGAACGTCGTTTTTTCAGTCACGCCGTCCGAAGCCGTTATTTTCGTGCCGGTCGGAGCATTCGACGGAAGTGTGACTGTGTAACTTTTGATAGTAACATTTGACGTGACAGTGTACTCTTTCACGAGATTATCGCCACTCGCTGTCATTGTATTTCCGCCTGTTGCAGTCACTGTGACAGACGGCGCGGGAGGTATCACTGTGTTTTGTATGCCTGCGTTGTATATATTTTTTATCGCCGCTAATACTTCGGCATATTCGCCGCTTGTATCTGAGCCGTAAACAGAAAAATTGTTTATATTCCAACCGTTTAGATAAGCTCTAAGTGCCAGTTTTGTCGCGAGTTCCGCGTCCCAATCATTGCCTACGCCGAGTTCGTCGATGGTTTTATAAGGATACCCAGCCAAAACAATGCCATAAATTTTCGGATCTGTTATGCTATCCGAAAGTGTAACAGAGTAACTGCCCGCTTCACC
>WQYZ01000351.1 GCA_009780985.1 Oscillospiraceae bacterium
CGCCGACGTTAGCTCCAGCATGGCGTCACTGCGCGAGTGCGGGTCGTCCCTGTAAGCCTCGTTCAGCCTTTTCAGTATAAGTGCGGCGCCCTCTGAGATATGGTCTTCGTATGTAGCGGAGTTTTCGCATACGAAGGAGTCGAGCCCCTGGTCGAAGGCGAAGTTTCTGATTTGGCGCAAATCCATGCGGTTCATTATTTTTTTCACATTGATTTCCATGTTTTTTTCTCCTTATATGTTTATTTTTAATAGAAGCGTACTTCTATAATTATATTATATAAGAAGTAAACTTCTAATTATACATATAAAATGCAAATAAAATATGTCTATTACGTTAATTTACGAGGTGTTGTGAGTGGATTCATTTTCTATTAGATTAAAGGAATTGCGCCAAAATAAAGGTGTTACTCAAAAAGAAGTATCAAATGTTATCGGTATAACTGATAGAGCTTATTATGATTTTGAAAGAGGAAAATCGAAACCGGCTTTTGATACTCTGCGTGCTATTGCGGAGTATTTTAACGTATCTGTCGATTATCTTTTGGGTCGAACAGACAAACCGGAGGTCAATAAATAAATGTCGGATATTAATAAAGTAAACGTGCGCGGCGTAAACTTTTCAAACGTAACTATGGATGAAACTGTAGACATTGCAAAAAAATTTATCTGCAGTGCTGGGGTACATGTCATATACACTCCGAACGCCGAGATAGTTCAGGATTGCATAGACGACAAAACCGGAGATTTATTTAAAATAATAAATTCTGCAGATATGGTAATCCCTGACGGCGCGGGGGTTGTTTTGGTTTCGAAAATATTAAAAATTCCTCTGAAACAAAAAGTCGCAGGGATTGAGCTTGCTTATCGGCTGCTTGATTATCTGAATGAAGCCGGCGGGATACTGTTTCTTCTCGGCTCAACGCAGGAAAACGTGGAGCTCGCGGCGAAGAATATAAATGAGAGGTACGGCAATATCAAAGTTTTTTTTAACAACGGCTATTTTACCAAAGAAAAAGACAGTGAAGAAAATAATTCTGTAATCCAAAAAATAAACGGCTGCGCGCCTGACGTGATTTTTGTATGTTTCGGAGCGCCCCCGTCTGAAAAATGGATTTGTGCTAATAAAGATAAATTGAACGCGAAATTGCTGATAGGATTGGGCGGCACAATCGACGTAATCGCCGGAGTGAAAAAATACGCGCCGCAAATTTTTATAAAATTAAATCTTGAATGGCTTTATTATTATATAAAATACCCGGCGCGCCGCAAACGGTTTAAAGCTTTGCCGAAGTTTGTGTTCGGTTCGATGTTCGCAAAGAAAAAAAATAATTATTAAGGAGAAATATTTAATATGTTCAACAGAAACTACGAAACGATGACGTCGAAAGAGCGCGTAAAATGCGCGTTCAATTTTGAAAAAGGCGACCGCGTGCCTATAAATTATTTCGCAAATCCTACGATACACATGAAGTTTGCGCAGGCAATCGGTGTAGACGACGGAAATTATGAGAAAGTTTTTGAAATTATCGGCGCGGATTTCAGAGGCGTCGGCGCGCCGTATGCCGGAAAACTATTGTTTACACAGATAGAAGGACTGTCCGTAGACCCTGTGTATGGATTTTATACAAAACTGATATATAACGAATCGGGATATTATTATGATTTCTGCAATTTCCCCCTGAAAGATGCAGACGACGAGACAATCGCTAATTTCCCCGTGCCGAATCCCGACGATTTCGACTATTCAAACATTGAAAATGCTCTGGATTATTATAAAGACAAAGCCATACATATAGGAAATGCCGGGATTTCGGATATTATAAACTCGACAGGCAGAGTTATGGGAATGGAAGAAACCCTCGTCAGATTATACAATCAGGACGAAGCGACTCTGACTTATCTCGACAGAAGATTGGATATGGAAATCGGCACTTTGGAAAGAATTATGCAAAAGGCTAAAGGCAGAAAATCAACAGTGGATTTTCTATGGCTCGGCGAAGATTTGGGAACGCAGATTGCGCCGATGATAAGTCTTGACTTGTACAGAAAGGTATTCAGACCCAGACATCAGAAATTTGTCGATTTCGCTAAAAGCTATAACCTGCCGGTTATGATACATACCTGCGGGAGTTCAAGCTGGGCATATAACGACTTTATAGAAATGGGAATAAACGCTGTTGATACTTTGCAGCCGGAAGCGGCAAATATGAGCCCTGCATATCTAAAAGAGCATTTCGGCGGCAGGCTGAGTTTTCACGGTTGTATATCGACCGCCGGAGTTTTAACGGAGGGGACTCCAGAGGATGTCGAGCGCACAGTCAAAGAGACAATCGAGATTTTCAGGGACACGAAAAGTTATATGCTTTCTCCGACGCACATGATTCAGGACAACACCCCGGTTGAAAATGTAATCGCAATGTACTCTGCAGCGCATAAATACGGCAAATATTAATTTTCGCCCTTTTTTCAGTATTGTTATATAATGTTAATATTTTTGTGGTATAGTAATAAAATATGCATTTAATTTTAGAATAATTTTTATAATTTAGAATAAAAAATATAAAAGGAGCGGTTTTTATGGACAATAATAAAAATGACTTTGAGAAAAATCAGGACGGTCAGGATAGTTCAGATACTAACAATATCAACGAAAAAATAGACGGCACCGTAAATGACACTGATAATTCCGGCAATACCGACAGCGGAAATAATAGCGGTAATATTGCTGAAGTGCTCAATATTAAATCCACAAGAGAAATGATAGATTCACAGTATTTTGCACCGGAAGAAGTAAAAAAAAGACCTGCCGAAGAAATTTTTGACTGGATAGAAATCTTTTCGAGCGCGCTTATCACTGTTATACTGCTGTTTACATTTATTTTCAGGCTCGTCACAGTAGACGGCATATCCATGCAGCAAACACTGCACGGAAAAGACAATCTCATAATTTCAAATTTATTTTATACCCCTAAACAGGGCGATATAGTCGTAATCCAGATTCCTAATTCCACATTTACTGTGCCGATAATAAAAAGAGTTATCGCAACCGAGGGACAGACTATAGATTTTGATTTCCAGAACTGGACAGTCACGGTTGACGGAAAGCCTCTTGAAGAACCGTATGTGAATTATGAACCGGGCACAATGATGGCTAACGAAAACATAGATCTAAGCCAGTTGCCTATTACCGTAGAACCCGGGAAAATTTTTGTCATGGGAGATAACCGCAATCACTCAACTGATTCAAGAAGCATAGGGCAGGTAGACGTCA
>WQYZ01000352.1 GCA_009780985.1 Oscillospiraceae bacterium
AGAATCGGCAGATATTCCCACGAACATATCGTCAATATAAACCTCGATATTACCAGATTTGCCTGAGTCAGATGCTAGCCACGCGGCAAAATTGTATGTCCCCGCCGCCGTAACATCGACCGTATACTGCACCCATTCGCCAGCGTCTATACAGCAAATATCGTCGCCGAATCCGCTCGAGCCGACTTCGGTCTGAGGTCCTTTCTTCTCTTCCATTTCGGGTCTGACTATATAGCGTGCGTATTCCGCCCCGTGTTCTTCGTAACTGTCGGAGTCGAAATCAACGGCTGTGATTATTGTCTTACCTGACCCGATTTTAAAGTTTTTCGGCGTCCACGCCTCTTCGTTTTCAAACGGACCGCCCGGCATGGACGTAAATCCTTTAACTGTTATACCTTCCCAGCTTGGATTATAATTGCACAATATAATTTCGAGATCATTTCCGGCTATAGTTTCCGCCCAGCCGTTTATATCCTTAACATTAATATCAAACCACGTTCCATTTACTTGTACGGGAGTTTCCGTCCATGTCCAACCATTGCCGTCGCCCAAACAAACCAATGTTATATTGCCTACTTCGGTATCAAATTCAAAAAATAAGTCTGTCACTCTCTGAAAAGCTCTGATATAAAGTTTAGTTTCAATGCCGTTCACGCCGTTTGTACACCAACCGTTTTGTTGGTTGTTTTCGCTTATTACTGTAAATTCACCGAGTTCAAATCCAGTTGACGCCGTTACTGTAACTGATATCATATACATTATAATAACTGTTACGATAATAAAACCGGTAACTTTTCTTAACTTCATTTTTTAGTCCTCCGTATAATCGTACAAGATATAAATTTTCCATATTATTATAAATCACATTAGATAGCCATAATTGTATCAGAAATATTATAATAAGTCTATCATTTATTTGTTAAAATCAATAAAATTCAATATACATTTATCCGCCGTCATATCCGTGACGGTCTTTTTTTATACTTTCGGAAGTGATAATTATTCTCGACTGGATTTTTGAAGGAATCGTAACATGGATTGCCAGTATCGTAACAGCCGTTATGGACGCGGTTTCAGGCATACTTCTAAACGCTCTCGGAACTGATATGACAACTATGGAAGAATATTTTCCGTTCGTCTCAAGAACTTTTGAAATTATGCAATATACGGCATGGTGCCTGTTGTTCCTCATAACTATCGCGAAATACGGGGTAAAACACTTGATAAAATAGCGCAGCGCATCAGGCTGAACCGGACAAAAATCAGGGGGATGCAGGATACAAGCACGGATAACGATGAACTTGCCAATTCCATTCAAGCCGGTTATTACATCAAAAATAATATCGCCAATAATAACGAAGACCTTTTTTATATGTCGATTATAATAACTATTTCGGCAAATTCGTATAAGGAGCTTATCTGGCGCAAACAGCAAATGAGCGATTTTCTGAAATCAATGGATATGCACGTCGGCGAATGCAATTTCCAGCAGGAAGCGGCTCTGAGTTCGGTTATGCCGTTACTTAATATGGAATCTAATCTTGAAAAGAAAATGCAGCGCAATATACTTACCAGCGGCGCGGCGTCAACATATATGTTCACCAGTTTTGGGTTATCCGATGACAATGGAAAACAAAAAACAACCGTCCCCGTTTGAAAAGGAAATACTGTACGCAGATAAACAGCTGCAGAAAACACAGGAATCCATGGAGGCAATGAAGCAAAATATAAGGAACGGAGATATTGAAGGGGCGTATTCCAGCGCGTTATATTTCGCGGACGCAGCAGAAAAGCTTACATTGACCGCAAGACAGCTGCCGGCATATACCGGAAATCCGCAGGCGCAATATTTATGCGAGCGGATCGCAGCCGATAATATTCCTGTACGCATAGGATTCACGGAAGAAAAATGGTTCAGCGTAGTTATTCCCGCGCTTCTCCCTAAAAAACAAAAAGGTTCGGTTAATTATATAAGGGATTTTTTGTATGCTGCTATGTCAGAATTTATCCGTGGCAAGCAACCGGTAAGATATACAGACTGCGTGCTTATATTCAGGCATATATACAAGCGCGACCGTCCGGAATGGCAGTACAGAGACCATGATAATATCGAAGTAAATATGGTAGCTGATATTATAGCTCTTTATACCCTTTTTGACGATTCGCCGTTTCATTGCTCCCATTGGCAGTTTTCTTTACAATATATTATTTAAATTGAACGATTACATCGCAAAAACTATTTGGAGACGGTATATCAAACAGGTTTCTGTCCTGTGCAATTTTAACTATGTTCGCGTAAAATCCTCCGATAAAAAAGTGATACATAGCCTGCTCGACATCTTCTTTCAGATGTTTCGTGAATAATTTCATGTAGCCGTTAGTATATCTTTTACCAATATCGGAGATTTTGGGCGCGATACCTGCGAAATATTTATCTGCCAGAATGTCAAATTCTTTTTTCTGTTCTAAAGTGAAAAACGGTATATCAATTATAATTTCGTCGCCCTGATGTTTCAGCAACCCGTCTTTAACCAAATTCGCGGCGATTTCTTTATCTTTTTCCGAAAGTTCGCGCTTGAAAAATATCTTTTCGCATACGTTTATTTGAGTATCATACATAACGGAAGCATAATAATCAAATAAATACCCCCGGTTATTATATAATAGTTCATAATAACCGGGGAAAAACTTTATTTTGTTTGATTAATTCTTACCAGCTGTTCATTTGCATACATTGCTCTTTCCAGCGAATCAGCCAATCGTACTGCCTCTCCCAAAAAGCTAATGTGTTCGACATATAACCGTTATCTTCCGTATCGGCGTGATAGCCGTCGCTCTCAATTCCCTGTGAGCATAACTGAAAATGATAAACGGCAAGCATATGCCAGACAGCCGATACTTCCTCGTCGCTTATCGTGTTATACCGTTGATACCCTGTCAAAAACTTTTCCACTCTGATTCTTGTCCGCTCATATCCTTTGTAATCATACTTGAAATAATTCGTTCTGTTACAGAATAACGTTATATCATAAACGGGGAAACCCATGCAGGATGTGTCGAAATCCACCAAATACATTTTACCGTCTTTATTTGCTCTTAGCATATTGCCGTCATATAAATCACAGTGGCAATACCCGCGCGGCAGGTTTTTTATCTTGTCCCATAGTTCATCGCCGTATTCGCCGAAAAATTCCGCTCTCAGATATTGATATTTCCGCATCAACCCCACATATCTGTCT
>WQYZ01000353.1 GCA_009780985.1 Oscillospiraceae bacterium
AAAGTCGCGGGCGCGTTCGGCATCCGCACAGTCTATCATTAAATCGCCGATTGTTAAATCCGGTATCATAAATTCTAACTCCTAAAACAATTTAATATTGATTGATTGTTAGTCATATACAATGACGATATTCTTTTTTTAATCTATTTTTTTATCTGGCAGTTTGGGCAACGGATAAATATTAACAAAGATTTGCGAAAATTTCTTCCATCCAATAGGTTGATATAATTTCCGCATAGTCTCTACTCCTTTTCGATTCGCCGACGTTCATATGTCCGCCGTTATTGACATAGCTGTCTTTTTGCTCGGCGATCATTTCGTTCGGGAAAACATATCGCCCCGTTTCGGGTTTGTAACTTTTCAAATAATCCATAGCTTTTGAAAACCATTTTGTTTTCCTTGCTTCCTCGAAATGTGAAAAAATAAAACAACGATATAATAAACTCTGCGGGTCGTAAGATAAGTTTATTCTGGCATTTATCGCTTTGGACTTGTACGACGGGTTGTCGGGAGCGTAATAGAATAAACGATAATTTATCTGCGAATACCTGTCGTCGAATATCCACCGAACCGTCGTTTCTACTTTATCTTTCGTTTTCTGTTCGAAATGCGGATACATTCCGGCAAACAGAATCAGGTCGTGTATGGACGGCAGAGCAATATTACCGTCTTTATATAATTCCGGGTCAATGATATACGGCTTCCACTCCTTTTTTGCACCGGGGTACGCGAGATCAGTGCGGTAAACATCATACCGGTTTTGTTTGGTGAATCCGTAAATAATATCCGCCCTTTTATTCGCCACATATTGAACCGATTTTTCCTGCGAATAACCCAAAAACGGCATATAACAAGCCAGAATCGTTTCGTAGTCCCTGTACTGGTACATTTTCCCGAATGTGAGCTTATCGTCATATGTATTGGGAATATGCTTATCTAAAAAGTCAATGAAAAACCTTATTCCCAAGTCGAACGGCGGTACTTTTGCGTTCAGCCCCAATATGAAGCATTTGCCGACGATATTTTCATATCTATAGTCGTGGCTTCCGTGGATATTTGACAAGTCATTGCACATTACACGGTCTGTCAGCCTACCGAGCCATGCTTTCACTTCTTCGTTTTCCAGCATTGGGGCAATGTAGGATTGTTCCTGCGTTAAGCTGTATTTGATAGGATAACCGGCGTTTTCCAGTAACCATTCTTTGTTCATATAATTTTACCTCGCGTATCTTTCTACTATTTTTTTATTTGGCAATTTGGGCAAAAATACATTTTTGTACCCGCACACGGAGTAAAATCGATTGATGTACCGCAAACTGGACATGGTTTGCCCAACATACTTGAGTTCAGCCATACCACGTCATTCTTCGGCGCAACCTTGTTGCCAAATATATCGTCAAATTCGCATATGCGCTTACCCGTCTTATAATTGTCAACAATGTTTTTTATATTGCGGTATAGTTTTTCGATTTCATCGTCTGACAAATTCCGCGTTTTCGTTCTCGGGTGTATATTCGAAATAAGAAGTATGTAATTCATTACAGGGTTGTATATATCAAACGCACCCTTGGCAGTCGAACAATTCTCCACTATATTCATATTGCCTCTCTCCGACAGCCATTTTCTGAATCTTTCCAGCGTAAATGCGGCGTCGTCAGTCAATTCAATCTGCGATTTCGGCATAATTTTCATATTTTCCATATTGTTTTCTCGTATACTGAAATTTGTCGACCAACTGTACAGCACCAGTGTCATGCATGACTTATCGTCAAAATAAAACGTCAGTATATACCCGTCCGTTTCAGATTTCTTTGACGGCTTTATATTTATGTCAGAAACATCGTTAAAATAACGCAAGTCGCCGTTGAAATAACTGAACTCTATGATATAATTGCTGTCTGTCAGGATAAATTTAGAATCGGCATACACTATCTTTGCGTTTTTTATGCTGTCGAGATTACGCAAAGAGTCACCATGCCAGGAATATCGCCCTTTGTAGTATGTTTCGCATTTTATTTCTGTAATAGTTTTACCCTCTATGAGCGGTTTTATTTGCTGTTCTATCATGAGGTAGATTGGGAATGACGGCATTTTATTGCACCTTATTTCTTTATTTTTATTTGATATAATTATACCACAGATAATATGACAACAGTCCGTCATATTATCGCCGAACTTGTCGAAAAATAAAAAAATTTCAATTTTTAGAATTTTATATCAAGTTCAGCATACGAACGATTTGTTAAATTAAATTTATATATGCATTCAAAATTGGTAGAGTTTTGATACGAAATTGATACGGTTTTGCTATAGACATGAAAATCTATATATGGTATAATAATCATGCTTAAAGTTATGCCTGAACGAAATATGACAATGAAACGCACCTTTTACAGAGGTGTTTTTTTGTTGCTAAAATGCGTAGAAATCAAAAAACACTCAACATTTGCGTTGGGTGCCTTTCGATTTTCAGACGTAACGGACAGACACATAAAAATATAAAGTTAGGAGGTTTACCAACGTGAAAGAGAACACATCAACAAACAAGCAAACACGAAAAAAGCGAAACATCAATTACGGACGGATTCTGTATGCGGCATTTATATCTGTTTCATTGCTTGCCGTATTATTCCAGCCGGTTCTTGCCGCTCCTGCGACATCGACTAATATGTGGGATAAGGCGAACGAAATTATGAAGGACGTCTATAAACAGATCCTTCTGATTTCCACCATAGCGGCGATAGTCACGGCGGCAGTCGCGCTGCTGCTCATGAACTTTTCCAAAAGCGGCAAAACTGTCGATGAATCGCGTTCATGGCTCAAGCGAATCATCACATGGGTTATTCTGAACGGTTTAGGATTCATCATGGCATATGTCACCCCGTTTTTTTCTGGCGGTCAGTGGTCGAGCTAATGCTGTTGAGTGACAAAAAATAATGATAATATTACAATTAGAGTGATAATTGACAAATATTATAAGTAATTGACAATAAATATTGATAACAAAAATCAATCGGTTTCAATGGTTATTTCCCATTTTTACTATTAAAATGTAAACAGAGATAATTTAGTATAAATAAAAATAACAAAAGTAAATGATAATTTACAGGTTGATTAAATAGGATAAATTGCCGTATTACTTAAAATTATCGTTATTTATTGTAATTTTTCCAATAAAAAAAGCGGTTTTATTACCACTTACTTTTGTCAGTCAACA
>WQYZ01000354.1 GCA_009780985.1 Oscillospiraceae bacterium
CCCGAATATGCGAAAGAACTGCGTATTTTTGAATCAAAAGACGCGCTTATAAAAAATTGGAAAGAAACATATTCCGCAATATATAATTTTGAGATAAAAAATAATTTTGTCGTCGAACTGCGGTCTTTTATAAGCGGCGGCGGATTTTATATATTTTTGTCGGTTATGATACTTTATTCAATTTTTGCGGTGGCGAAAGGCAGTATGACGTCTGCCGTTTTACTGATTATCTTTACGTTATGTCTTAATATTTTCAATTCGCTTCCAAGCATTACAAGAACTCTAAGCATTATTGACCACGGACTTTTCGCTTTGGAAAAACAGTACAGGGTTTTTGCCCACGGAAAAGATTCTGCTCAAAATAAATCCGATAAAGAAAGTTTTGAGAGCAGTTCTGATATTGTATTTGAGACAAAAAATCTATTTTACGCATACAGAGGCGATAGACTTGCGATTGACGATGTGTCTCTCACAATAAAACAAGGTGAAACTGTCGCGCTTGTCGGCGTAAACGGAAGCGGAAAATCCACGCTGGTTAAATTATTATTGCAGTTATATCAGCCGCTTTCAGGAAATATTTATTTTTACGGCGAAGATTATAACGAGCTGGAAAAGGGATTTTTGAAGAACAGAATAGGCGCGTTTTTTCAGGATTATTATCTGTTTCATATGCCAATTTGGGAAAACGTGGGATTCGGCGATATTGAAAATATAGGAGACGGCGAAAAAATAAAGTCCGCACTCGAAAAAGGCGGCGCGGCGGCATTTATTTCGCGTCTTACGAAAGGCGCGGATACCTTCATTTATAAATGGATAGAGGAAACCGGCACGGAACTGTCAGGCGGGGAAAAGCAGAAAATCGCAGTGTCAAGAGCGCATATGAGCAACAAAGATATTTTGATATTCGACGAACCGGCATCAATGCTCGACCCGATTTCGGAACTTGAACAGTTCATGAATATCAAACAAAAGTTAGAGGGACAGACGGCTGTTCTGATCAGCCATAGAGTTGGATTCGCCCGCCTCGCCGACAAAATTATTTTACTGTCCGACGGAAAAATCGCCGAAGTCGGCACGCATGACGAGTTGATGTCAAAAAACGGCATGTACGCGCATTTTTTCAACGAACAGGCGCAATGGTATCAGAAAGACAAGAGGACGGAGGAATCGGAAAATGAATAAAATTAAATATTTTCTCAGGGCAGTTGTACTCAGCATAAGAATAAAAAGCCCGCTGTCGTTTATCGTCAGTATCGCGGGGTTTGCGGCGGCATTCCTGCCGATGCTTATCTCCCTCCAGCTGCGGTCTTTTACGAACTATGTTCAGAAACTTTTCGATAACCCCGATACACTGAACACAGTTATATTTTCTTTTGCGGTTCTCGCCGTGATGTATATTGTTCAGACGGTTTTTTCGCTCGTGCAAAGTTATTTTTCCACACAGGATTCTTCGGGAATTAAGCTTTATATAAAGGAGCAGATGCTGTCGCTGCTGTCGTCGGTGCCGTATAAATATATCGAAAATCACGGGGATTTCAGAAAAAAAGTAGATTTTGTGAAAACCTACGCAGGCGAGAAAACAGCCGGAAGCGTATCGCTTATTTTTGTCTGGATATCGGGAATTATATCTTTTATCAGCATTGCGGTTATACTTTCGGCGGTGAATTTCTGGATTGTCGCGATATTAATCGTAACGTGCATACCCGCCGTTATATTGGCGAATATGCAAAAAGACGAGACATACCGCTGGCGGACAAAATGGATGAAAGAAGGCGCGCTCACTATTCACTATTCGGATATGTGCCGGCAAAACGACCCTATGAAAGAAATCAGATTTTTCGGGATTTATCCGTACATAAAAGAAAAATGGCGCAGACTTTCAAAAGAATATATCGCTAAAAAAAATAAAGTTTCGCGAAAACATGTAATTTACAACAGTATCGCGGACTTGCTCAGAAACGGCGTATATCTGATTGTGGTGATTATAACGGCGTGGGAGATTTATCAGAATCCCGCGAAAGGTCTCGGAACGTTTATGCTCGTTATTACCGCCGCGGGTCAAATGCAGTCTATCACGACGACGCTTCTTATAAACGCAGTCGGCATATTTTCAGACGTCAAATATATGGAGGACTTTTTCGTTCTGCTTGAAACGGAAAAAGAAGAAAAATCCGACGATACAGGTTCGTTCGACGATGTGACGATCGAGTTTGAAAACGTGAATTTTGCTTATCCGAATTCCGATTTTCTCGCGCTCGACGGTTTAAATGTAAAAATCAAACAGGGCGAAAAAATCGCGGTTGTCGGCGCGAATGGGAGCGGAAAATCCACATTCGTCAATCTGCTGTGCGGACTGTATACTCCGCAGAGCGGAAGCGCGAAAATAAACGGCGTTGAAATCGCTGATAATCTCTCAAAAGCGCGAAAGTCGCTGTCCGTCATTTTTCAGTATTTCTGCCAATATCAGGATACGCTCAGAAATAATATCGCGATATCGGATCCGTCAAGAGCCGGCAAAGACGACGAAATTTTGGAGCTTGCCCGTCAGACCGGAGCGGACGAAATTATAAAAAACCAGGAAAATTCTCTTGAAGAAATGATTGGCATATTTTCAGACGAAGGGAATAACCTGTCCGGCGGTCAATGGCAGAAAGTCGCTATCACCCGCGCATTGTTCCGCAAGAACGCAAGGGTATATATCCTCGACGAACCGACCGCCGCGCTAGACCCTATTGCGGAAGCGAATATTTATCGTAATTTCGCTTCTCTCACGGGCGACAAAACGACAATCTTAATATCGCACCGTTTGGGCGTTACAAGCATTGTTGACAGAATATTAGTATTTGATAAAGGTAAAATTGCGGAGGACGGAAACCATGCGGAACTTATAGCGAAAAACGGCGTATATGCGAAGATGTATAGGGCGCAGGCGAAATGGTATGAGTAGATTATAAAAAATTTTTACACAAAATTTCATTAATCTCTTGACAAAAAGAAAAAATTGGATTACAATAATAGCAGAGAAATAATGAAATGCAATGCAAGCAACCGCAGGGAGTTACGACCTCTCTACGGTCTGCATAAAGGTGAGCAAACCACCCATACACAACGGAATAATTCCGCACTTGCACTATCATATTATACATCATTTGGAACGAATAGTCAATAGATATTTTTGA
>WQYZ01000355.1 GCA_009780985.1 Oscillospiraceae bacterium
CAGCACCGCGTTCAGATCCGCTATCGTTACCTTGCCGTCCCCCGTTACGTCTGGACTGCTCTCAACCGGTAACCCCGCCGACTTGTTGAAATTGTTCAGCACCACATTCAGATCCGCTATCGTTACCTTGCCGTCCCCCGTTATGTCCCCTCCCACCAGCGTGATCAGGCTTATTCCTGCCCTGCTGTCATCCCTCAGGTCTATGTCGCTCTCCCCCACCGTTATGTTTTTTATCGTGTATTTCGTGTGTCCTGTTTTGGTGACCTCGAGGGTGTATGTGCCTGCTGGCACGTCTGTTAGCGTGAATGTTTGCGTGGTCTGTCCTGAGCCGGCGACTGGGTTAATCGTCGTGTGTGCTATTTCCGTCGTACCGTCGAGCAGGCGTATTGTCGTCGGGTTGTTCGGGTTGTATGATTTCACTGCGCCTGTTACACTTTTGAAATTCGTAACTATTGGAACTTCAGAACCGTCCGGCATGACTTCAGCGATTATTATGCCGTCAGAGGTCACGTACAGCCTCGTGGCATCTGCGGAACTCCCCTGATCCATCAAAAATTCTTTTCCCGGAATTAATTTGACGTTTACAAATGATTTTTGCCACGCCGTATCAAAAGTGTCGTTGTCCAGGGATTCAACATCTATTGAAAGGGCTCCGGTTCCCGTAGCTTTTAATTTGAACTCTACATCAGCATTGGCAGGGGAGAAAACATATCCTTTGCCGTCGGCATATTCCACCGATACCCCTGAGTTATCGGCTTCTTGCGCCGTGCCGCCCGTAATGCTTCCGGCTGGCGCGCAGTCAGACAAAATCTCAACGTCCGCGTTGCCAGTAATGACGGCTCTTTGAGGGAGCGGTCCGTCAATACCGGGAAACGTTCCATAATTACCATTCAGTACATTAGCTACATACACATCCATATCGTGCGCATGATTTTTAGAGGTAAGAACTCCCTTTCTTATAATACTTTGATCCGGGTTGACCTCATTCGGATCTGAAAAATAATATGTCATGCCGTATTTTCTGTAATCCCAATTGCGAAAAGGCACTGTCGGAACAATATCGCAGAGGTTGACAACGTTGGTAATTCTGTCCGAATACATATTTTCCACTTCTTCGCCGAAAGTGTCTTTCCTTACGTTTGGAGTTGCGTAGGTATATGCGGAAACATTGGTTTTATTTATTTTGTCCGAAACGGCAGACTTGCCTTCGCAGATCCATGCGGCGAGCATATTGGCAACTGCCGCTCCCCGGCTGTGACCCGTTATGTATATCATTGTATGTTCAGGGTCTGTATCAACGCTTTTCATATATTCCTGAAGTTGCTTATCCAAATTACTGCATGCGTCAAAAAATCCGCTGTGATATCCGTCACCGGTAGTTAAACTGCCTTTAGACAATGCTTTAGCGTCGCTGAGCCACTCCCATAACGCCCTTGGTGAAGCCAAAAATGTCCCAGGAGTTCCCCTGATAAGCACGGCTATGACGGTCTTTTTTTCCCTGCCGTCGTCGGATATGACTGTTCTTTGACCGAAAGTAACGCCGACAGTATCGGGAGTAAGCGCTTGATAGACTGCATAATCGAGATTTGGTAAATTGTTCCATAAAGTTTCTAACATACTGTCTCTCAACGTGAAATCGTATTGTTTCATGTTATAGAAGCCAAGATTATGCAAAGAAGTTTCGGCGTTATACTGCCCGTAAGCGGCAGCGGCCAGAACTACTCCGGTTTGCAGGTTATTCATTTTACTCATATTAAAATTATTTGCGTCCTGAACGGTATATTTTCCGCTGTCGGCGTTGGGCTGACCTGTTTTAAAGTCTGTAGCGGGTTCAAAGAGGACAAGCCCCGCATCGACATCAAAATCAAAATTAATACCCGGCGACTTTCCCGTTCCCTGTAATATT
This sequence comes from Oscillospiraceae bacterium, assembly GCA_009780985.1. GTDB lineage: Bacteria > Bacillota > Clostridia > Oscillospirales > WRJC01 > WRJC01. Next base: position 1,907 of record WQYZ01000355.1, read on the forward strand.
GTATTATAATTAATAAGATTTGCTTTAATTTCAGCCGTAAATAAATTATATTCCGCGCTATCACAATTTTTTTTGCTCATATCGTAGGGATACACTTTTACATTGAACGTCTTAACGCCGTAACCTTCAAGTGTAATCTTTTCGTTCAAATCATAATCGCGTTCAAATTCTTTTTCGTCAAAAGTGAACAGACCATTGCCTATTATATGAATGTTCGAAATTTCAACTGGTACGGGCAACGAATTATATACCTGAATGGATAAATTCGCTTCTTTTACAGGTGAAAAATCATAGTCATACGGAGTTCCTGCGCATATATGCAGATAATTTTTGTCAATATTCACATTAACTGAAAAATCATCATCAATATCATTAATAAATTCTACATCAAGTGCCGGATAAGGAGAATTTTTAGTTCCGAAACCTGCGCTGGGATCTTCATAATGCAACAAACCGTCGGATAAGAAAGGTCCATAAAACATAACGACTATCATCGGAGCATCAATACCGTACTGATAAATTTTTTTTATGCTAATGTTATCTTCGATGGGAATGTTGAAAGAAAAACTTATGCTTGCGCCGGGATCCAATCCATTTTGCAATCCAAGGTCATTAAAAGATTTTAGAGTGCCAAGTCCTAAAATACTAGAAACCTGCAAAAATGCGCGATTATTAACAATATCACAAAGAGTTAAGTTTTTAAAATAAACATATACATTTATATATTCTAAAGGGGTTGATGAGTCTGGCGAACTATAGGCAACTCCGTCTTTTATATAAATTTTATTTGGGGTACACACCACATTAAATTCGACCTGATATGTTTCAGGACCCGTTGTATAACCGCTTGCGATATCTACTATCTGCGCATTTGCTTTCATCACAACCGCCGACGGTTTGATTATCAACATAAAAAGTACGACCGCAATAACGCATATTGCCGATTTTATGATTTTTTTTAACATTTTAATTTACCTCCTCAAAATATTACATCTGTGTCGCCTGCCGCCGACACTGTATAAAAGGATAATGCCGGTAATAATCCGAATATCATTCACAAACTAATATAATGCTTATGAATTTTTGTTTTCTCTGGCTTCGCATAAACGAATTTCCCCCTCTGTTTTTAATCGTATATCGTACATTTGTTACTTAGAAAAATCGACGTCGACATTCACCCTGTTGAAATTGTTCAGCACCGCGTTCAGATCCGCTATCGTTACCTTGCCGTCCCCCGTTACGTCTGGACTGCTCTCAACCGGTAACCCC
>WQYZ01000356.1 GCA_009780985.1 Oscillospiraceae bacterium
GGGCAAAAGCATACTGCAGTTGTTATGCGACACCTGCCGCGCGAAAGATATCACGGTGGTTGTCATCACGCACAATATGGCGATAACGCCTATGGCAAACAAAGTTGTGAAAATCAACAGCGGCAAAGTTGAATCCATCATAAACAACGACAATCCGACGGCAATATCGGACATCGAATGGTAGGAGGGCAAACGAATATATGAGCGCGTATTTTAAAGATATTTTCAGGGAAATAAAAAATTCAATGGGACGTTTCATTTCGCTGATGATTATAGCGGGACTGGGCGTGGCGGCTCTCGCCGGCATACTGGCGACGACAATGGATATGCAGAACGGCGCGGATAAATCATATAAAGAACATAATCTGTATGATATTCAAATACAATCCGCCATGGGATTTACCGACGGCGATATAGCCGCGCTTCAAAACGCGCCGGGTGTCGATATAGTCATGCCTTCATACATTTATGATTTCTATATCTATAATAAAAACGAAACCGACACGGTGCGAACACACTCTTTGCCGTCCGATCTGAACAAAATCGACGTAGTAGAAGGACGTCTGCCGCAGAATGACAAGGAATGCGCCGTGGATCGCAGGCTGTTTGACGACGGGGGATATAAAATCGGAGACACGGTAACGCTCGGATTGGATAATATGGATGATTTTTATAACGTGTTGGACAACAATACCTTCACTATCGTTGGAGTAATATCTTCGCCGCTCTATATTAACAGGCGTGAGGACGGCAATACCGCACTCGGGGACGGGAATTTAGCTTATTATCTGTATCTTGCGCCGGAAGCGTATAAATTAGACGTTTACACGACCATATATCTATTAATGGACGGCTCTCACGATATCAACAATCTGAGCGAGAATTATTACAATACTGCCGACGAATGGCAAAAGCAAATTGAGGCGACAGGCGACGTGCAGGTACAGGCGGAAAAAGACGAACTTGCCAGCCGGCAGAAAGAAATAGACGATAACCGCGCGTCAATAAATGACGTGCAGAAGCAAATCGACGATTCCCGCAAACTTTTAGAGGATAACTTATCGCAGTTGGAAGCTCTCGCTCCCCGCGGCGTTTCGGCAGATATAGACGCACAGTACGACCAGATACAAAATTCGCTGAATCAGTTGGACGAGAAGCAAACGGAAGTGGATAAGAACCTGACAGATTTAAACGCCGCGCAGGAAAAATTAGACGGCGTGCCTACGCCCGAATGGTTTTATTTCACGCGCAAAGACGGTTATTCGTACGATTCATATTATCAGGATTCATTGAGAATTCAAAAAATCGGATACGTTTTCCCTATGGTATTTTTGCTCATGGCGATATTGGTTTCGCTGACGACGATGTCGCGTATGGTGGAAGAACACAGAACGCGAATAGGCATTTATAAAGCGTTAGGGTATGGACCCGTAAAAATCGTCATGAAATACATAATCTACGCGCTAACCGCGGGAGTCGTCGGCGGCATAGGGGGCGCAGTCGCGGGTAGTTACATATTCCCGCCGGTGGTTCTCAACTCTTACAAAAATTTGTACTACTTTCCGCCTATTGCCACTCCTGTTCCCATCGCAATCAGCGCAATATCGATTTCAGCGGCGGTCGGAGTCGTACTGCTTGTGACGCTGATAACGTGCATAGGCTTTATGCGCGACGTTCCTGCGGAACTCATGCGTCCCAAATCGCCGCCCGCAGGCAAAAGGGTTTTGATAGAGAGACTGCCGTTTATCTGGAACCGGCTCGGTTTTATCAGCAAAGTCACCGCCAGAAACATATTCCGGTACAAAAAACGTTTTATTATGACGCTGATAGGCGTTGCCGGCGCTACGGCGTTGTTGGTCACAGGTTTCGGATTGCGCGACAGCGTCGGCGGCGTGGATGATATACAATATAATGACATGATAAAATATAATGAGCAGGTATATCTTAAAGACATAACAACGCAAGATCAGCGTGCTAATGTGGATTCCATGATATCGGGGATTCCCGGAAGTTACTTATATATTCATCAGGACAATGTCGAGGTAAAACACAGCGGCGCAAATCTTACTCCAACGTTGATAGTGCCTGAAAATCCGGATAAACTCAGCGATTATATAACTTTGCGTTCCCGTAAGACGGGCGATTTTACACCGCTCGCTGACGGTAGCGTTTTGCTTACGGAAAAGTTTGCGAGTACAATCGGCGTTTCTGCGGGAGACAGTTTCAGCATGACGGCAAGCGATAAAAAGACATATACTGTGAAAGTGACCGGCATCGTAGAAAATTATGTGCTGGATTATATCTATATGTCCCCGGATATATATCAAGAATTATTCGGCGCGGAGCCAACGCTTAACAGCATTCTGGCGATTGTGAGCAATACGGACAACGGCTCGTACAACGCGCAGGAATTTGCCGCAACACTTCTTGCCGACGGCAACGTAATGGCGGTCATAAACACCGTCGATCTAAAAGATTCTGTAAGTCAGGCAACGGACGCGCTGCAAATGGTCACAGTAATTTTAATTGTACTGGCATGCGCTCTGGCTTTTGTGGTTTTATTTAACCTGACAAACATAAATATAACGGAACGCATCAGAGAATTAGCCACGATAAAAGTGTTGGGATTTTACGATTCGGAACTTGAGATGTATATTTACAGGGAAAGCATACTTGTCACGGCGATGGGTATTATTTTAGGGCTTATTGGCGGCATTTATCTGCATTTGTTTATTTTAGGCGCCATACAGATTGATTTGCTCATGTTCCCAGAGATTATAAAACCGCAGAGTTTCATATATTCGGTTTTGCTGACGGCTGTTTTCGCCGTAGTTGTAAATTGGGTGATGAATTTCAGACTTGCCGCCATAGATATGGTGGAATCGCTTAAAAACGTGGAATGAACTGGGTTGATGTAAAATATAACTATACTTAAAAATTTAAACTTTCCATTTTTGCAATAAACAGTTTTTCGAAGAAGGAAAAAATTATGGACGAACGGTTTAAAAATAAAAAAAATAAATATATTTAAGGAGGAGAAAAGTTTGAAACAAGCTCGGAATAGCAGAGGGAAAAGAGTGCGCACAAAAAAGACCGTCAGCATGGCGGTTGTTGAGGGGATATTTACCAGCGTTGAATATCAGCCAGGGGGACTGACAGAATA
>WQYZ01000357.1 GCA_009780985.1 Oscillospiraceae bacterium
CGGCGACGAAAAATTTGATATTTTGAGCGACCCTATAGAAATTGAAAATAAAGTCGAATTTGAGATGCTTGTCAAAAGTATAAAAGTAAAACTAAACGAACAGGAACGTATTTTATTTACAATGAGGTTTATATATTATTATACGCCGGAAGAAATCGCGAAAACTTTTAAAATCACGCGGAACACGGTCGATAAGCGCGTAAGCAGACTGAGAAACAAAGTCAAAAATCTATTGATAAAAGGAGGAATAACAATATGAGCAAAGAATATTTTACAGAAAATTTAAGCGTCGAGGATATTGCGGAATTGACCGACGAAATGTTAAGGTTTGAGAAAAATCAGAAAGCCAAAAAGATTACAATGGCAAATGTGTTAAAAATAATGTCGGCAGTCGCGGCGATTGTGCTTGTTATCGGCGGTATAAATATACTTCCCGGTTTCCTGAAAAATACGGGCGGTCCGGCAAGCAGCGGAGGCGGCGGCGGAAACGATGTAAACGCCGCCGCAAGCGCAACTGATGAAACTTCGGATTATATAAACATCCCAAATTTTACAAGCGAAACAACCACAGACATTACAACGTCAAATATTGATGAATCTGACGGAACTATAACACAGCAAATGGGCGAATTGACTGTAACAACCCCGCAAGGACAAGAGCCAGTAGATAACGGCGACGGCACAGCAACTTTGCCGGCAGGCGGCACTGTTATTGCACCGGACGGCACAAAAGTCACAGTGCCGAGTTGCACAGTCATAATTACTGGCAAGCTCAAAATCGATCCAACACACAGTATTGTCAATGATATTATTGACAGTACGGGCAAAGGTACGGTTACCGTTATTTATCCGAACGGTTCGACATGTGTTTTCGACAGCGACGGTGACGAAAATACTACCGAGAACACCAATGAAAGTAATGTCTCATATGACGACAAAGTTGCTGTCCAAGTAGAAGCAAATATAAATAGTCAAGATATAGATGCATATGCAGAAGAAGTAGCAGACAAAGCGGTTAGGGAATACGCCAGAAATCATTCCAACGAATATAGCAATGGAACTGCCAACACCGATCTAAATGACATATATTGGAACGATTGGCTGACAGCGTTGAACAACTGGCTTGCAATAAATTTCAATTGGAACGACAGACATACTCAGGTCGGTGATTTAATCATACAAACTCCCGACGGACAGTCGGCAATTAAAAATCCCGACGGTACGACTACGCTTCCTGGTGGCGGTACAGTTATAAGGTCAGACGGTACAAAACTAATCTTCCCAAGCGGCGCAGTCCTCGCGGCAGAAAGTAGTGATGAAATAATTGATAATTTCGATGGTTTTACTTTGAGAGTCGAATTGCCTAACGGAAATATAATAATAACAGATGGTCACGAAAATACCACTATAAACGGTGAAAACATGAATGATGTAGTTAATAATATGATGAACGAATACTACAGCAGTACCAACGACACGTCAACCACGCAACCCGACAGCACATCGAAGTGAACATTAGATTTTACGCCAAAGCCCTCTTTGCGAAAGAGGGCTTTGGCGTAAATCCCAACTATTTTCGTTGAACTTGCGTTATTAATTCAAGAAATGTTAATATTTTTACTGTAAAATATGATTTATGAATAAAATAGAAAATATAATAAATCAAATAAACTCGCAGAATTTAATAATATTGGAGGGCACAATCTCGGTTTTGAGTGCCCTCTCTTCACATTATGCGAGAATTGCTAAAGTGATATTGAAATCCGACGCCGGGAATATTCAAAAAATCTTAGTTGCCGCGAAAGAAAAAAATATAAAAGTCGAATATTTTTCACCCGCAGAATTCGCGGAATTTGAAGAAAATATAAATAAGTCAGACTTGTATTCGCTCGGCAAAACTCACGGCGGTATTGTCGCACTGGCAGAAAAACGCAGATTTTTGACGCCTGAAGAATTGTTATCTTTATTGCCGCGCACGGTAACTGCTTCAATCGCGATAATTGAGGGGATAGAGGACCCGTACAATTTGGGGTATGCCGTGCGCGCATTATATACGCAGGGTACTGGCGGCTTGATTTTGCCTGAGCGGGATTTCGGATTTTCCGAATCCGTCATAGAAAAAGCTTCGACCGGAACATTTTCCAAAATGCCGATAGCAGTCTTTTCAACTTCAACTGCGTCGCCTGATAATCCCAAGATTAACCTGTTGGAACTTTTAAAAAGTAACGGTTTTAAAATATATTGTATAAACAAAAAAGCCCCGATCCATAAAGAATCGGAGCTTCAATCAGAAATTATAGTAAAAGATATATTCGACTTAAAATTCGCGGACAGAACGGTTTTTATAATCGGCGGGGAGAAGCGCGGAATATCAAGAGACTTTTTATATAATGCGGACGAGATTGTGAGAATACCGTACGCAAACGATTTTGCCCACTCTCTTGCCGCTCAAACGGTGGCGACAATCGTGTCGTATGAAATTCACAGACAGATCCGTTCCACGTCCTTCACCCAAAACCACGAATAAACGCTTTTAAGCAGAACGCTTTTCCCGTCCCTGCTTATCTGCAAAACTTCGTCGGTTGCACCTTTCAGCCGCGCAGGTATTGTCTGTCCTGTTGTATATTGCACCGCCGACGGCAGAATTTTCACCGACTGACCGACTTTTATAGAATTTGCCGGCTGAGTTGTATTCGTATTGATATTATAAGTATCATAAGCCGTCAAACTGTATGTTTCTATTAAACTGATAAGTGCTGTAGTATAATTCGGAGCTGTGGCATAACCGTCTTCTTGGATTTTTCGGCAGGCAGTTTTGTAATCTTTTTCGCCGATAAGATTTTTATATCTGTCCGCGCCGGATAACAGCGCGAAATAATCCGCGACACACTCATCAACAGAAGAGTACGCACGGAATAAGTCTGTTATTATTGTGTAATTTATGCTATCGTAACATTCTTTCGTCTTAGAACTGTATACTTTCCCTTTCCAACTTACCCCCGCTTTTATGCCAAATAAAGCGTTCGCTTTTTTCATTGTTGCTAAGGAAATTGCGCAAAAGGAAAAAGTATGATATAATGTAAGAGCAGGGGTATGAGCCGCAAAAAGGGCATAGGAAAAAGAAGGTCGTGCAAAACCCGAAAAAAATATGCAAAATTTTA
>WQYZ01000358.1 GCA_009780985.1 Oscillospiraceae bacterium
CAACAGGTATTCCTGTAACTCGTGCGGTGAAAATCCTTCAGAATTTAAAATAACTATCGGCAGTGCCAATGAAAATGGAAAATTTCACGGCATATGTACTTCTATAAATCTTTGCGGTGAATGCGCCGGAGGATTAGCTGACGTCATAACCTTTTATTTGCTGAACCCAATTGTTAAGACGAGGTTAGAAATAAGCGGGGTAAACGATATTGATAACAATGAAAAATCCGTATGCGGAGAAAGGGGCGTTGACCATGAACTTGCTTGAATTCTACCCTACCCCGCAGTCATTGATTGATAAAATGCTGGACGGGATTGATTTTAAACTGATTGAAACAGTGCTTGAACCCAGCGCGGGGACAGGTAATATTTGCGACGCTGTAAATCAAAAACTGAAATCTGCCAAAGATATATACATAAGCAGAGATGATGAGTACCGCGGAGATATTGACTGCATTGAGATAGATGCGGATTTACGCGGTATTCTCAAGGGAAAGAAATACAGGGTGGCGCATGACGACTTTCTGATGTATGAGTCGAAGAAAAAATACGATCTCATTGTGATGAATCCGCCGTTCAGCGACGGGGACAGACATCTGATGAAAGCGATTGATCTTCTGGAGCCGTACGGAGGGAATATAGTATGTCTGACAAATTCCGAGACGATTAAAAATCCGTACACAAATATCAGGAAAACCCTTGTACGCAGGCTTAACGAATATGACGCGGTTATTGAGTATTTGGACGGAGAGTTTGAGAACGCGGAGCGTAAAACAAACGTCGAAGTCGCGCTGATAAGGATAAACATACCAGCCAAGGAAAACAGTTTGATTCTTGACCACTTAGAAATAGCGAAAGAACGGAAACATGACGATTTTATCGACCCCGCAGCCGTAACGCAATCGGATTTCATACAGGCAATAATTGAGAAGTACAACTTCGAGATAAACGCCGGAGTGCATCTGATACAGGAATATACGCGGCTTCAGCCGTATATACTCGACAGGCTCGGCGACGAGCCGTATAAAAAACCTATCTTGAAACTGGAAGTCGAACACGGCGGAAACGACGGCTTGGTCAACGGCTATATAAAACATACCCGCCTGAAATACTGGAACGCGCTGTTCGAAAACAAGGAATTTACGCGCTCCCTGACATATAACCTCCGAAGCGAATTGTATTCAATCATAGGCGAACTCTCGGAGTACGAATTCAATTACCATAACATTATGGAGATGCGCATAGAACTGAACAAAAAGACGGTACAGGGCATCGAGGACGCTATTATAGGCTTGTTTGACGAATTATCGCATAAATACTCATGGTATGGTGAAACGAGTCAGAACATACATTATTATAACGGCTGGAAAACGAATACCGCATATAAAATCAACAGGAAAGTAGTAATACCGATGAAAACATTCGACGATATATGGAAAAAATTCAGTTATAGGTATGATATTTCAAGCAAGTTGAGCGACATTGAGAAGTGCCTGGCGTTTCTTGACGGCGATATTTCGTCGTCTGTATCAACAGATAAAGCTTTGGGTTACGCGGAGGACGCATGGATCTCAAAAAATATAGAATGTAAGTATTTCAAAGTCACGTTTTATAAAAAAGGCACATGCCACCTGACGTTTACCAACGAGCAATTACTGGATAAATTCAATATATACGGTTCTCAGCGAAAGAATTGGCTGCCCCCATGTTACGGCAAGAAGCAATACAGTGATATGACGGCTGAGGAAAAGGCGGTTGTTGACGATTTTGGTGTGGACTATAATAATGTCATCGACAATAAGGAATACTATATCGTCGAAACCGGACAATCATTGCTGTTGGAGGCTGAACCCGCCGCTGAAAACGTAAATGATTTACAATTTATTCAATCAGATCATTCAGAGGATATAACTGCGGCACTGACTGACTTCCAAGAAAGTGAACTGCGTGACGAAACAGATATTGATGAAATTAATGTAGACATAGCGAGTAATGAAATGCCGGAGCAGCCGTTAAATTTGTTTCCCGTCGTTTCACCGTGCCACAGCAATTATATAGGAATGTCAGGGTATATCGGCAAAGATAATTGCATATATTTAGGCAAATCGGGAAATTACCGGTATAACTGCGACAATAAGCAATGTTATTACGACAACTCTGACAATTCGCTTATATTCGTATCAGACAATCCTGAAGTGTATTATTTTCTCTGCGGCGATGGCTACGGATTTTCAAAAGAAGAAATGCTGAAAAAAGGTGCTCTGACGGAAACAGACCTCGCGGAGTTTGCGCGGGTATATGAGCTATTGTCGTTGTTTGAAAAACAACATAAATTTACGTTCGGCGGCATACCTTTTGTACCTGACAGGAAATGTAATATTTATATATTTGATTCACAATCAGACGATAACTCCGTACATTCAAAGAACCCAGAAAGTGATTTTGAATTTGAGCAGTTTAATTTAGCGATATAATATTTTCGATGATTGCAATAATACCAGCATATAGCATTCCGTTCGAATAGCAAAAATAATGTCTGATTATGTCAGACATTATTTTTTATGCGGATTTGTAAAATATGCTTTAAAAATTAATAAGTATAAGGTATAATAAAATTATGACGTAAGAAATTTTATAATTCTAAATATATCGGATTAATTGACAGGAGAAATAGAAGATATTTAAAAAATATAAGTTGAGGATAAAATGAAATGAAAATACAGACATACAGATTAGGATCATTTGACACAAACTGCTATTTGGTTTACGACGAAAAATCGAGTAAAGCCTGTCTGATCGACCCAGCCGTTTACGATGCGAGAATCGTAAACGTAATTTCGTCAAAAGAACTGTCCCTTGAATATATCATACTGACTCACGGGCATTTAGACCATATACTCGGCGTAAATGCGTTCAGAGAGAAGACGGGCGCGAAAGTCGCCGCCCATGAACTCGAAACCGAATATCTCGAAGACACGGAAAAGAGTATGTCCGGCGGCGAAACGGTTTCAGCTGATATTCTGCTGAAAGAAAACGACATTCTGACTTTCGGCGATATATCGCTCAGGGTTATTCACACACCGGGGCATACGAAAGGGTCATGCTGCCTTGTCTGCGAGAGCGAAAAAGTCATATTCAGCGGAGAC
>WQYZ01000359.1 GCA_009780985.1 Oscillospiraceae bacterium
CGCCGCGGCTGCTCTCGCTCCCTCAGTCTTGCCCGTTCCGCTCGGTCCGCGCAGCATGAAGTTGCGCATCCTCACTGTCGAGTCAGTCGTCATCTTCGCATGCTGGCATATCTGTATCACTTCCGGAGGTATGATGTACCAATCCTGAAGAGACGGTATCATCTGCTTTTCAGCGTCTGTAAATTCCCGCTCGGATAACGCATATTTACCCGCGAAATCTGAACTTTCAACGTGTTCGTTCACCGACGGAGTCTCCGATACAGGCTCGAGTATCTCGAAATGACCAATAATCCTTTTCGTCGGCGAATATCCGTTTTTGTTCAGGGTCAGAATATTGAAAGGCTGTATATTGCCTGAAGCGGGTATATCTACAATTATGCCTGCCTCTGACAGGTTGGCTGCGTTTTCGATACGCCTGTATACATTGTCGCACAGTATGGCAGCCGATTTCGCCGCGCCTTCCGTATCTATCGCTCCGATGTCTTTGAACGTTCTTAACTTTTTATATTCGTCCGAAAATTCCTTGTCTTCCAGAAAGATTGGCATCAGCGCGAAAAATAACGCCGAGCCGCTCTGTCCGTCCCCTTTTGATTTCATCTCGTATGCGTCGGGAATCATTACCGAACTGCTTTTGAATATGCCCGCAGTAAATTTGCCGGTATCTTTGTTGTACACGCAGACATGAGTTTCCCCGGCGCGATGGCTTGGGTATTCAGCTACAATCGTATTTTCCCTTGTCCCTATTGCGCCTTTTGCGGTCGTATTTTTTCCGTCAATGTCCATATATGCCTGTACAGCGCACATTGTAGGCGCATGGAGCGTCGATTCTCTTTCGGTTGTCGTGTTGTACATGGAATAAACGTCCGTCCGTTTTTTCTGTGTGCTTTTGAACGGTTCGGACAGATTTCGCCTCCATGTCCAACTGCTAAACAGCGTCGTTTTTCCCATTTTCGTCCCCTCCGTGCAGATCCGCTCTTTGTTTACTCCGCGTCATTTTCATTTTTATATAAGGTATCAGCTTATATAATCCGAACCCCGCAAATAATATTATCAGCAGGATATCTGAAACAATGCCGCGAAAAAACGCTATTATTACGAGCGTGCCGACTATGAGAAAACTGACTGTCGGGCTGAATCTCTTTGCTTTCGGTTTTGCTTGTTTTTCATTCTTTTCTTGCCTGAAATTTTTAAATCCGTTATTAAATCTCATAAATTGCTTCCTTTCTGACTTTTTGTTTGTTGATGTTTATAAACAGAAAAAGAAGAATCGCGGATATATAACTGATTACAATTCACATTACAGCTATGTAACAATATATATCCTAAGCAATTCTTCTTTTTTGCGCAATACAGATATCCATAATAATTATATTTATCTATAGCGGCAGGTCGTCGTTTTCAGTTATGTCAGATGAATTCTGACTTTCAATCGGCGCAGTCTCGTCTTTCGATTTCCCGGACGACGGAACATAATTCCAGTCGTACAGCATCACTTTCACAGATTTGTCCGGTGTGCCGTCCTTTTTCTTATATTCCTCTACGTCAAGTTCACCGCTGACCGCAATTAGACTGCCTTTTTGTACTTTAGCGTTAATCATACGCTGTACCTGCTGTTCTCCGTAGAGCATACATTGTAGGAATACAGTTTTTTGATTGTCACCATGTCCTTTGTTTATAGCAATACCGAACCTTAAATATTCATTGCCTGTTTTTTCGCTTTTCTTTGGTTCAAGGTCTGCCGTAACTCTGCCTATGCCTGTTACCGTTAGCATAATTTCGTTCCTCGCTTTCTTTGTTTGACTTGTTTATATTTATATATCCAAAAAATCGGCGTATAGCCTTATTTGTTGGCAGAAATAAAAAAGCGGGAATACGCCGCAAACCGAACGTACCAGAGTGTCTCTGATATACGCCGTCTGCTCGTCATTCCCGCTTACCTGCGGTTTTACCCGCAATAAAAAAAGAAGCCTCTGCATACAAATGGGCATAGCTATGCCATTTATATATAACCGAACTTCGTTCGGTTCAGCTTCTTAACCGCATACAATGTTAACCGCATATGCCTGTACAGGTTACGCAAAGATAACCCATATCCCCGATGGGGAGCACAAATTGACTTAATATGTTTACATTATACTATATTCTTTTTCGTTTGTCAACCCCTTCCCTTAATTTTATTTTAAAATTTTTTGCACTATGTTTCCGAAACTTTATTTTATATCGAATATAACATCATCTTCACTTATTTTTATCGATCACTATTCCATATTCCGAGAGCAATTTTTCTGCCTTTTCTATGCCCTCTTTATATAAATACGCGGATTTTTTGCTCCCGCTCCCGTCAATTAAATTTTCGTCTGTAAGCTCGTTCAAAATGCCGAAATCATATCCTTTCCAGCTCCTGCGAATATCATTTTCGAAATCGCGCTCATTCCAGGATGTTAGATACAGTAGCATAAGAGTAAGGTCTTTTATAGTTTCATTTATATCTTTTGTCATAAATTTTTTCGCTCTCCTAATTTCTGATTATTCTTTAATAATGATATGACCGCGGTGTAGTCTGTTATATTCCCGGTATCTGCCAGTCACTCTATTTTGTCCGGCATTGCCGTTTCTTGTATACCGCGAGAGAAATTTAACTAACGGCGCGGGCGAAATTGGTTCTTCCGCAAAAAGGTGTATAAGGTCATTTCGCATACAAAATCTTCACACGTAAAAGGTCGATTTTAGCGCGACCATACATGGTTCGTTTGATAGCTTTGATTTTATTGTTGACACCTTCAACGAAACCGTTGCTTAAATCACTCACAACAGAATTTTTTACAGCGTCGTAATCAATCAATAATCCAGACGCGAAAGACTTAATAGATTTTATGCCGCTCATTGAATACTTCTCGATAAACTGCTTCAGTAACTCCGCACTTTTTTCAATAAAAATATTTCTGAAATCACGGACGCATTCTATTATGTCAAAAACAGCCGGATATTTTCTGATTATATATATCACATCATGCAACTCCAACTCACTGTCTGACCAAATATATTGGAATAAATCAAATTTTTTAATGCAATGCACATCAAATTTCTGATTCTCCTTAACAGTTA
>WQYZ01000360.1 GCA_009780985.1 Oscillospiraceae bacterium
AAAGCGACGGGCAGACGACAGGGTATGTGTACGACGCGGCTGGCAACATGATACAGCAGAGCTACCCAAATGGGTGGGTAGACCAGTACACTTACGACTTGGCGGGACAGCTTGTGAAAGTTGAGGACATAGACCCGACGATAGCGAACGACACGACAAAGAAGACGTACAGCGTATGCAACCCGTTCGACTGGTACGGTGGTTGGTGCGAGAAGATGAGCGTGAAGTGCGACAAGACGCCGCACAACTACATGCCGTTCATGCTACATATGTTCTCGAAATGCTACATGCCATGCGCGCAGTGGGACTTCAGGGAAAAAGCGACGATGAAATATAACGGGTGGGACGACTATGACAAGTGGGACTGCAAGATAAGCAAGCCGTTCACGTTGTTCTCATGGTTTCCGGTAGGCTGGAGCTGGGGCAGCGGAACAGGTACAGGATTGTTCTGGTGGCTGAGCGGGGGAAGTCAAGGCGGTGGCAGCGGGAGCCAGAGTGGTGGCAATACGCCGCTGATGGTTACATCGTCAATCAAGGAGAGCTACAAATACGACGGCAACGGCAACGTATTGAGTTCATACGAACGTGGCACAGGCGACGGCGAGGCGAACACGAGCTACACGTACAAATACGACGCTTTGAACAGGGTGACAAGTTCGCAGGAATTGTACGGTAAAACGAGCAGTTCCTACACCTATGACAGCTTGGGCAACCTGACGTATGAACAGGGTGCGGACGGCAAAATCGACTACAAGTTGAACTTGCTGAATCAGATTACGTCTAAGACGGCGGACGGCAAGGTCACGAATTACACATACGACAAGCGGGGCAACAACACCAAACAGACGGGTTCAGACGGCACAGCGACATACACATACGACGCGACTAACAAGATGGTGAAGGGCGTGAATACTGCGGGCGAGGTGAGCGAGTATGTGTACAACGGGTTAGGTGTGTTGACACAGAACAAGCTGAGCAATTTGACGGCGACGAAAGACGCATACGGCAGCGGCGCAGTGACGAGGGATTTCGTGACAGACTACACAAGCGCGGTACAGAATCAGCTCATGGAATACGAATCAGGCAGTTCGCAGGCGTTGACGTATAAATATGTGTACGGGTTGGAGAAGCTGTCGGTGAGCATAGCTCCGGCGAGTGCAGACACAGCAAAAATGTACTACGACGCAGACAGGCTCGGCAGTACGACGTCTCTGACGGCAGGTACTACTGGCGAAGTCATGTCATGGGCGCAGTACAATGAGTGGGGCAAAGTGACGGACAGTCAAGGAGTCATGGTAGGCAGCCGCGAGCTGAACATGGTACAACAGTATACGAATCACAGTTACGACGCGGTATTGAGCGTATACTACGCCAAAGCGAGGCTCTACAGTGCCGATGATAAGCGGTTTGCGGCAGTTGACCCTGTCAAAGGTGCTGTAGTTGCTCCAATGTCATTGATACAATATATATATTGTTTTGATGATCCATTGAGTTTTACTGACCCGTTGGGGTTAATGCTTGTAAAAATTCATGGGGATCTAAATAACGAATTTATAGATCAAATTACAGATGTACAAAAATGGCTTGAAAAACTCGGTTATCTTGAAATACCAGCAGGAACTTCATATGGAACATATGGTGCCGCAACTGACCAAGCTATTAGGGATTTTCAATTTGATTATGGTTTTGCAGTTAATGGTAATTTGACTGATAATATATATTTATCAATATATAATGCTATATTGGCACCCGAAAAGAATTTTACAGAGAGCACAAAAAGCTATTTATATAATTTGATGAAAGTAAGTCTAAAAAATAAAAATACATGGGTTTATGGTACTAATTATAGCACTTATTATCCGCCTTACACTTGTTATTATTCAAAATCAAAACCATATTTATCAGAACTTATGAAGCAAAATGGTGTGCTACTTGATTTTAATGGTGTGATGGATAGTTTTCATAAAGATGGTACATATATATATAATTATACCGTGCCAATAAATAATATGTTAATGAGAAATCTATTAGTATGTAAAAACCATGCAATTAATCTTGACACATCATCAGTTTATGAAATAGCCATAGCGATGGAATGGTTCATATCAATGGTTGATAATGGTGCCGCATGGGATATTAAATTAGCAGGCAGATGGAATGAACAATTACCAGGCGTTCCGTATTTAGGGCTTTCAGGTAATTTTATTTACGAAAGTGATTTAATGAATGCAGAACAATTAGGCAATTTCACTTTTGGGTATTGGGGAACAGGAATGGGATTTGATGAGTGGCAGTTATTAACAGGAGGTGATTTCGCTTCAATTATGGCAAATCAAGGTTTCGATAGTCCTGAAGATAAATCATGGGTAAAAAAAGGAATACAAAAGTATAATATGTAAAAATTAAAACTATTTATTTAAACTAAAGACATGCAAATCTAAAATTATATTTTAGATTTGCATGTTAAAAGAGGAAGAGCTATAGATGAAAAAAATATATATGTCAAAACAAAATATAATGTTCGTAGGTTGTGTAATAATTGAGATATTTTTGATTATATTTCAATTAATAGGTATCTCATATATGTGGCAGCCTGATAATATTATATTTACAGACATAGTCTTTATTGTCATAATTTCATTATTCATATTTTTTCTGTTGCATATTAAGCAAAAAAATTTTGTTATTTTTTCGGTTTTTATATGTATAATACTTTCAAATCTGTTTCTGTATGAAGATTATATATCAGCGGTATTTTTACTTTGTATGTTGATATATGTTTATAAAAAATTAAATATAAAGAAGAAATATATCAAAATAATTGCGCGAATCGCCATTATTTTAACAATAATATCATTTGTTTTTTATACACTGGCTATTTTACTTTCTTTTATTTTCCCATCAAATATTTATACGTTTAATAGACAACTAACTGTTATCGAACATAAAAACGGTGACAAAACAGAATATTATGATGTATGTCTTTATAGGATTGATAATTCAACAATAGATTATATGTATCAAGATATGTCTCAACTATATCCGTCAGATGTGATAAAAATTTCCCCATTAGGTACATTTTATGTATTCTATAAAATAAAAAC
>WQYZ01000361.1 GCA_009780985.1 Oscillospiraceae bacterium
ATGGCATACGTTTCAGTACCAAAAGATTTGACGAAAGTAAAAAGCAAAGTCATTTTTAATCTCACAAAAAGACAGCTAATATGTTTCGGCGCGGCGGCGGCAATCGGAGTACCGACATATTTTCTTACCAAAAGTATTATCGGCAATACGGCGGCGGTCATGGTGATGATTATTCTCATGCTCCCCGCTTTTTTCATCGCCATGTACGAAAAAGACGGCTTATCCGCCGAAAAGATACTGTTAAATATAATCCGGGCAAATTGGTATTATCCGCCCGTTCGCCCGTACAAAACAGAAAATTTTTATCATGTGATAGAACTGGAGGGAAAAATATTTGGCGAAAGCGAAAAAGCGGCGTCATCAGGAAAAACATCTGAAAGCGACTTCAAAACAAACGACAAAAAATAAAAAAGACATAAAAACTAAAATAAAGACAGTAATAAATCCTGTAAATAAAAAGCAGCAGAAAAAAGGCGGATTTTTTGCCTCTCTGCTCTCATGGTTCTTTTCATTAATCTTCGGCAAAAAGACCGCACCGCAGACAGCGCAGCAGTCTATACTGTACCGCGAAATGTATCGCGACGGTATATGCCGCGTCAACGATAAACTATATACAAAAACAATCATTTTTTCGGATATAAATTATCAGCTTGCCCAGAACGAAGATAAAACGCAGATTTTCGATAGTTACTGCGGTTTTCTGAACTATTTTGACAGCACTATAAGCGTACAGCTCTCATTTATCAATAAATACGGCAATATAAAAGATTTTGAGCAGGCTATAGACATTCCCGAACGCGAGGACGATTATAATTCAATCCGGCGCGAATACGTCGATATGCTAAAGAATCAGCTTGCCAAAGGCAATAACGGGTTAGTGAAGCAAAAATATATCACATTCGGCATAGAATCATCGTCGCTCCGCGAAGCCAAACCGAAACTTGAACGCATTGAAGCTGATATAATCGGCAATTTCAAGGCTCTGGGCGTTAAGGCTATGTCGTTGAACGGCGCGGAGCGTCTTGCCGTCCTGCACGGTCAGCTTCACCCCGATGGTAAAGACATATTTCAATTCGACTGGAACACATTGCCCGAAACGGGGCTGTCAACAAAAGATTTCATAGCCCCGACTTCGTTCGATTTTCGCGGCGGCAAGATTTTCAGCATGGGTACGACTATCGGCGCGGTCAGTTATATACAGATAATCGCTCCCGAACTCTCGGACAGGCTGTTGGCTGATTATTTGGAAATGAATAACGCCATCACGGTAAATCTGCATATAAAATCAATCGACCAAGCTGAAGCCATCAAGACAATCAAACGTAAAATCACGGAATTGGACGCTATGAAGATAAACGAACAGAAAAAAGCCGTGCGGTCAGGGTATGATATGGACGTGATACCAACAGACATAGCCACTTACGGCGACGAGGCGAAAAATATACTGAAAGAACTGCAATCCCGTAATGAGCGTATGTTTTTGGTTACGATTATTGTACTCAACACCTCGCAGAAAAAACACGACCTTGAAAATACGGTATTCGCGGCGGCGGGTATCGCCCAGAAGCATAACTGCGCCTTGAAAAGATTAGACTGGCAACAGGAACAAGGATTGATGAGCAGTCTGCCGATTGGTATAAATCAAATCGAGATACAGCGCAGTCTTACAACAAGCAGTACGGCGATATTTGTGCCATTCACGACGTGTGAACTGTTCATGGACGGGCAGGCGTTATACTACGGGCTGAATGCTCTGTCTAACAATATGATTATGGCAGACCGCAAGCAATTAAAGAACCCGAACGGCTTATTTCTCGGCACACCCGGAAGCGGTAAATCATTTGCGGCGAAACGCGAAATAATCAATGTGTTTTTGATTACCGATGACGATATTATCATCGCAGACCCTGAATCAGAATATTTTCCCGTCGTTTCGCGGCTCGGCGGTCAGGTGATAAAACTGTCGCCGACCAGTACGCAGTATATAAACCCGATGGACATCAACGCCGATTACGCCGATGACGAAAATCCGCTCACATTGAAGTCAGACTTCATATTGTCGCTCTGCGAACTTATTATCGGCGGCAAAGAGGGGCTTGCGCCTACGGAAAAGACTATAATAGACCGCTGCGTTCGCCTTGTTTACCGCGAATACCTCGCAGACCCGCTCCCCGATAAAATGCCGATATTAGAGGATTTATATAATCTGCTCCGGAAGCAGGCGGAACCGGAAGCGCAGAATATCGCAACCGCGCTTGAAATATATGTAACAGGCTCACTCAACGTGTTCAATCACCGCACAAACGTGAATATGAATAACCGCCTTGTGTGCTTCGATATAAAGGAACTCGGCAAGCAGTTGAAGAAACTCGGTATGCTGATACTGCAGGACGCCGTATGGAATCGTGTTACCGTCAACCGCGCCGCGAAAAAAACAACTTGGTTCTATATAGACGAGTTTCATCTTTTGCTGAAAGAAGAACAGACTGCGTCGTATTCGGTGGAGATATGGAAGCGTTTCAGGAAGTGGGGTGGCATACCGACGGCAATCACGCAGAATGTCAAGGATTTGCTTTCGTCGCGGGAGATAGAAAATATATTTGAGAACTCGGATTTTGTTTTGATGTTGAATCAGGCGGGCGGCGACAGGCAGATACTGGCAAAACAGCTTGGCATATCACCGCACCAGTTGAGCTATGTCACACAAGCGAACGCCGGAGAAGGACTTATTTTCTACGGCAATACCATAATTCCGTTCGTTGATAGATACCCTAAAGAAACCGAAACTTACCGGATAATGACGACAAAATTATCCGAGACTGGGGTGTGAATGTATGGACGGTAAAACGACAGAGAAAAAGAAATCCGCAAAACGAGGCAAGAAAATATCCGAATTGGAGCGTAAACGGGATAAATACGACAAACAGCATGACAATGCTCGCGGCAAACAACCGTTGAAAAAGAAAAAAGTCAGGGAGCGTTATTACGACGAAAGCAAAAACAAGGCTCAAACTAAAATTCGATTCGACAAAGAACCCGTTCCCATGAATGAAGCGAAATGGAATCAACCGAAAAAGCAGTCGCTTCCCGCAAAAGG
>WQYZ01000362.1 GCA_009780985.1 Oscillospiraceae bacterium
AATACCTCATTAAAATTATATAAAATTAAATCGCCCTATAACGGTTTGTAAGGACGTTAAACTCATAATACCATAAAAAAATAAAATAGTCAAGCAAAATCGCAATAAAAACAAATTTATTTTATACCCGCTCCTATTGAAAATAAGCGAATTACAGGTCGATGTCAATCAAAAATATTTTGAAATATGACGTTCTGTTGTCATATTGCCTGTAGTATAATATCTGTAAAACAAATTTTCGAAAATATTAAAGGAGATGGTACAATGGCAGAACTGCCTGAAATCACAAAACTTGCGGGACAGATGAAAGATACACTGCGCGGAAAATCTATAAAGAACATTACTGTTCTTCAGGAAAAATGCGCTAATATAGCGGTTGACGAATTTCAAGACCGCACTGCGGGCGCAAAAATTACAGATGTGTATAACAAAGGGAAATGGATTATAACCTCGCTTGATAACGGCGAATATATTCTTTTGTCGCTCGGAATGGGAGCGGATGTGCTATACTTTGACAGTGTGAATAATGTACCCGACAAGTATCAAGTCAAAGTGTTGTTTGCCGATGATACCGGATATACCGCTCGATTTTGGTGGTTCGGTAAGTTTCTGCTCGTTTCGGCGAATGGACTTGCATCGGAGCCAAACACAAAAGATATTGCGATCGACCCGTTCGATGAAAGATTTACGCTTGAGTATTTTATGTCGATACTGAGAGGCAAAAAGACGCAGATCAAAGCGTTTCTGATGGAGCAGAAAAATGTAGGCGGAATCGGCAATATGTATATGCACGATATTCTATTCAAGGCGAAACTGCACCCTCATAAAAAAATATCTGAAATTGATGAAGACGAAATAAAACACTTGTACAAGAGCATAATGGAGGTTTTGGCTCTGTCGCGCGAGAAAGGAGCGTTTGCCTATGAAAACGACTTTTTCGGGCGAAAAGGCGGGTACACTATGGACTATTTTTTGGTGGGGTACAAAGAGAACCAACCCTGTCCTGTGTGCGGGGAGAGCATAATTTTAATCAAAACAGGCAGCACATCGACATTCATATGTCCTGCCTGCCAAAAACTGATGAATAAATAAAGTGCGGCATATTTTTATATTTTTCTTGCCTTGATTACGAAAGTCACTGGTAGTATCTTTGCTTTTTGAGCATAATCGCTGTTATCGTCTGGTTGCACGTCAGATTCCTCAACCATCTGCTCGATGACAAACCCCGCTCTTGCCAGCGCGTTCACATAGGTTGACAGTTTACGGTCCGATAACGTGAGCACGCCGCCGTCAAGAGATAACGAATACCATGATTCGTCGAAATAACATTTTTTGAAAACGAGCATATCGTTTTCTGAGGCGACACATTTATGTATAGGATGCGACCAGCTGAAAATAAATATGCCGTCTTTTTTGAGGTAGGATGCGACCCGGCGGAAAGTACCATCGAGGTCGGTTGTCCAGCCTACGCCGTAAACCGAGTAAACAACGTCGAAATAATCCTCCGGTATACCGCAGTTCTCCTCCATCGGAGAACAGACAAATTTTGCCGAAAGTCCATATGCCGCCAGATGTTGCGACGCTTTTTCGATTTGCTTCTCTGATATATCCAATCCCCATAGTTCAGACGCCATTCGTTCTCCTATATACTGCAGGGAACGACCCGTTCCGCAGCCTATTTCCAGCGCCTTTTTTCCCGAAACATCGCCGAAAAGCCGGAGTTTTTCTTCCGAAGTAAATGCGCCATACATAGGGAGCGCGGTTGTCCCTATGACGTCATTTCCTTTTGTATCCCACAGAAAAATGTTTGTTTCGTGAATAGAATCTTTTTCTGCACTGACTGAAATAGCCTCAACCTCATGGCTTCCTACCATGCTCGTTTTATTTGCAGAGTTCATTTCCAGCATTATATCGACCGCCTGATCTAGCCGTTCCGCATAATCACGGAGAGCGGCGGCGACTTTTGAGCGATTTTCTTTGTTGCGCATCGTCATTTTAACCTTACCTATATCCATACCGCCGTCTAATTCATCTAATTGTATCCACAGCAGACTTCTGCCTCCTGTCGGCGATTCTGCTGGCAGCAATTTCTGGATTTTTTCACCTATATTCGCCAGTTCCGCATATTTGGGGTTTATATCCGCGAGTTTTCTGAAAATATATGTAGGTTCTCCGCCGTTTGTGGCGAGATTGCAGACGTAAACGCCGTAGTTTTCCCACAGAGGCAGATTTTCGTCCTCGAACCGCCCCGATTCAATATCGTCCGCCCACTTACGATATGCCTCCGCACCGAAGTACATACCGTTACGCTCCGGTAACGTAAGCCAATAAGGCATTTTCTTGATTATGCTAAGCTATTGTAAGAAGTCAAGTAAAATACAAAAAAAATAGTCAGATAAATGTAAATAATTTCGCCACGCAAATACAGAAAAACCAGACACAACAATGCATAGAAATTAAGTGATAGATTTGCGATGCTCAAGCCGGTAGCTGTTACCGGACATATTGATAATCTCACAATGATGAATAAGCCTGTCGAGAATAGCAGTAGTAATAGTGGAATCACCGAGGAAATCAACCCATTCGTCGAAACCCTTGTTAGAGGTGATGACGACGGACACTCTTTCGCCCATAGAGGAGATGAATCCGAAGAAAAGATTAGCCTCCTGCTGGGAGAGCGGCATGAAACCGACTTCATCGACGATGACGAGAGCGGCTCTGGAGAGGTAGCTAACTCTGCGTTTGCTTACATTGGAGACCTGAGCAGTTTTTAACAGTTTCATGAGATTATCAAGGGTCTCGAACGCTACAGCATAACCTAAGTCCAACGCTCTGACGGCGAGGGCGAGAGCAAGATGAGTCTTACCGACGCCCGGCGGACCAAGGAAACATACATTGAAAGCCTGTTCAATCCAAGTCATGTCATATAGACGAAGCATCTGCTCTTTGGAAACGCTGCGCTGAAAACCGAAATCGAAAGTATCAAGGGTCTTTTCAGCGGGCAGTCCGGCGCGGCGGCGTCTGAACAGGTTCTGTTTTTCCACTCGGAGACGCTGTTGCTCACTGAGGAACAATTCCACGCTGCCCAGCGGCGTCA
>WQYZ01000363.1 GCA_009780985.1 Oscillospiraceae bacterium
AGACATGTCGTAGTCTTGTCGTTTATTATATTTATCCATTTTTCGTAGGATGCCTGTATTATCGGGTCCGTGATATTCAGGACGGGCATGTCGCTCGCGTCCTTTGTAACGAAAAAGTGACCGGAGCTGATTATATTCCCGTGGATAGTATGACCCGCAGTGAGCAGACCGTATTGGTCCGTGTCGTCCATGACGCCGTCGCCGTTAATGTCTTTAGGGACGACTTTCGCCATATCGTACATTTTCTCTATAGTCCATGTGCCGTCCCTGACGAGTTTATACGGGTCGTCCAATGCGTACTGCTGGATAACGTCTTTTTGGAAGAAGAATATAAAAAGCGCGTCTTTGTCTATGATAGTCAAATCGCTGATTGTAAACATCAGTTTGTTATCGATTGAGAGCTCTTGGTTTGCTTTCTGGTCCCACCAGGGTTTTTGCAGGTCTATATACGGCACTGTTTTCAGGTCGAGAAGCATACCCCCCTGAGCCAGCTGCGCGGTTGCGCCCTGCATAGGCACAGAGAAAACGTCATAGGAATTATCCCCTGACTGAATGCTTTTTTTCGCGTCATTGAACTGAGTGCCGGACAATACGGCTTTAATCGTTATGTTATACTTTTCTTCGATTGCCATGTTTCTTGTGTAAACCGCATCGTTGATAAGGTCTCCGTTTTCACTTTCCGCATATAAATCTTTCGAGTACCAATAGGGATTATAGTTTGTGCTGTTTCCGAGGAATGTGAATGTATAACCCCCGTAATCTTTGTCGGGGACGTCGGGGAGGATTTTTGCGGTCGTGGTTTCACCTGCAGTAGTGTCGCTTGCGGCTTGGTCCGGCGCGTTTGTCTGGTTTGCGTTGTTGCTTGTCTGATTATTCCCGCTGTTGCAGGAAGCAATAAATATACCTGAAAATAATGCGAGTGCAAATAATATTGCCAGTAAAGAAAATCTTTTTATAGAAAATCACCTCTTGACTTTATTTTTAAAATTTATTTTATAATAATATAAATATTTTATAACAAATTAATAATAATGTCAAATGTTTTATATAAAAATTTAGTAAAATATATAAAATAAATATAAAAGGGAGCGGAAATCTTATGAAAATGGAAAATAATCACGTAAAAATAGATTTATGCGGACAATGGGAATTTGCATATATGGATTACAAAGACGATAAAAATTACAAAAGCGTTGAAGAACTAAAAAACGCCGGATTAAAATCATACCCCTGCACAGTTCCGGGAAACTTTGAGCTTGATTTGTACAAAAACGGACTATGTCCCGAACCGTTTTACGGCATGAATCCTGTAGAAGTGCGGAAGATGACTGAAAATTGCAGCGTATATTATTACAGAAAATTTGACTTCCCGAAAATTGGGGGAACAGTGCCTGTGCTGACTTTCGAGGGTCTTGACTGCGCTGCCAGCATATTTATTAACGGCAAATACGCGCATTTTTCGTACGATAATAATATGCTTATAGAACATAGCTTATATTTAGATAGCAGAGACTTTGACCTTCATGAAAAAGACAATGAAATTTTAGTGCACATAGCCCCTGCCGTTATAGCGGCGCAAATATATGATTATCCCCCCAACCTCTCTGCGCTCGGCGCGAATATAGAGTCGCTGTATATCCGCAAAGCCCCGCATATGTACGGCTGGGATATTATGCCGCGATTTTTGTCGGCGGGAATCTGGCGACCGGTTTATATAGAATATTTTCCCGAAGAGAGAATTGAAGAAATCTTTTTAGACACATTAAACGTCAGCAACGACAGAGCCGACATAACGTTCAACTGCAATCTCAAACTCGGCAATAATCAGGACGACAAATACGCCGTTGGATTGAAAATGACGTGCGGTGATTCTGTCGTTAATATGAATTACGATATATATTTCAAAAGTATAAAAAAGCGTTTCAATATCAGAAATCCCAAACTCTGGTTTCCGAAAGGAAGCGGTGAACAAAATTTATATGAAGTCTGCGTATATCTCTATAAAAACGGCGAAGTTATCGACGAGTGCAGATTTAAATATGGAGTGCGCACGGTCAAATTAAACAGAACGTCTGTAACAGACAAAGACGGAAACGGCGCGTTTGAGTTTATCGTAAACAACACTAAAATCTTCATAAAAGGCTCAAACTGGGTTCCCGCAGACGCTTTCCACTCCCGCGATAAAGAGAGAATCCCCGCAATGCTCGAATTAGCCGAAGATTTAAACTGCAACATGCTGCGTTGCTGGGGCGGTAACGTCTATGAGGACGATTTGTTCTATGAACTGTGCGACGAAAAAGGCTTTTTAGTCTGGCAGGATTTTGCTATGGCGTGCGCGGTTTATCCTCAGGACAACGCATTTTGCTATAGAATCCGCGAAGAGGCTGCCGCAGTCGTAAAACGTCTGCGAAATCATGCGTGCGTGGCGTTGTGGTCGGGCGACAATGAGTGCGACGAGGCTTATCTGTGGAACGGGCGTTTTGTTGACCCGAACACGAATAAACTCACGCGCGAAATAATCCCCGAGGTCGTCAAGATATACGACGGTTCGCGTCCGTATATCGCAAGTTCGCCGTATTTCGACGAAACCGTCATAAAAGCCGGCAGGGAATACGCGTCCGAACAGCATTTATGGGGTCCGCGGGATTATTATAAGAGCGAATTTTATATAAATCCTATATGCCATTTCGCGAGTGAAATCGGCTATCACGGCTGTCCGTCTGTGACGAGTATAAAAAAGTTTATAGACCCTGAGCATTTATGGACGGGCAGAGATAAAATAATAAAAGACGAGCAATGGCTTTTACATTGCACGTCTCCCGTGCCGGAACTGCATTTATACGATTACAGGGTCGCACTGATGTTGAATCAGGTCGCGGCGGTATTTGATAAACCCGTGGATAATCTGAAAGATTTTGCTATGGCAAGTCAGATTGTACAGGCAGAGGCGAAGAAGTTTTTCATAGAACTTTTCAGGGGCAGTAAATGGCGCCGCTCCGGAATTTTATGGTGGAATATCATCGACGGCTGGACTCAGATGTCGGACGCTGTGGTCGATTATTATTTCGATAAAAAACTCGCGTATTATTC
>WQYZ01000364.1 GCA_009780985.1 Oscillospiraceae bacterium
ATGACGAAAAAGAGATTGCGGACGCGAAAAAAGAAATAGAAAAAGATAAACTCAACAAAAAATTACGTTCAGCGATAAAGAGTCTGACGGACACGCAGAAAAAAGCGATAGAATTATATTATTTCAGCGGGTACAAACAAAAGGAAATAGCCGAAGAAATGGGCTGTACGCAAGGGAACATATCGAACATAATATCAAGAGCGTTGACGAATATAAGAAAGAAAATGAATAAATAAAAACATAGCGCGGGCGGGTAAATAATTATCTGCCCGCACAATTTATATATTTTTGTAAACATTCTGTGAAAAGCCGTTCATAACTACTAATATTATACCCCGAAATTTACTATTAGTGAGGGGAAATATATGTAGTAGTATATGGACGTGCAAAAAGGGGGATTTCGACGATGAAAATCAATCTTTTTAGACCGCTGCACATTGAAAAAAGAATATTCATGATATAAAACGTTAGGGTTACAGCCTGAGACAGAAGGGGCGAGCGACGAGACAGGCGGCGCGACGAAATTCGGAGTGACATCTGAATGAGCGATAAACGCGGTGTCGAAATAGGTCTGTGGTGGGCTTATCGTCATGACCTGTAACCAAGTATTTTCTGACGACAATTGAAAATGCTGTACTGATAATGATACTTACACTCAAGCTTCATGACAAGGGAGGGAGTGTCCGGCTCGGATGGGGCGGAACCACGAAATGCGCGAGAGACAGACGGCATTATGCGAGGGTTATGATGATTTTGGCACCGAAGATCAATTTATGTCATGCCCGGTCGTTGGGGACAGGTAAATATACAGCGACAGCAAAACATTAGTTCAAAGAGAAAGAAGATATAAGTGTTCGGGAAACGGCTGATGTAATTATATAATATTTACCAACCGTTTCTCGGCACTATTACGTTAAATTGAGCTATTTATCATTTAACTTTTTACTCTGAACAACAAGTGAATCATATGAATATGATGTAATATAAACACAAAAAAAACAGAAAGGACGGAAATATGAGCAATATCACCGCGCAATCATTGAAGAACACAGATATACAGACGATTGACCCGTCGGCGTTGCCTGACATTCGTACTGTAGATATAGACATAAGGTTGCCGAGAGGCGAACGCATAAAAGATTATATCAAACAAATGGGCGGCAATCCATACTTTGGCACATACGGTAAATACATAGTGAAACTAAGCTATGCAAACACCGACCTGACCATAAACGACGCGCTTGAGGTCGATTGGAAAACATAAATACAGGTAAAAAATAGCGGCAAAACCGAAAAATAACTTGACACGGAGGCACAAATGTGATATAGTATAAGCAAGGGCAAATCATACTGAATATACTGAACTTCGTTCAGTTGACTCAGTCGGAACTCTGATTGTTAAAGGTTTTGTTGAAAATTTTTAATGATTGGAGGTATTTTCATGCAAAAAAACAGTAACAATAAAAATAAGGAAGTAAAAATACTGAACGAAGTTCAGTGCTACAGAGCCGCACTGTACGCGAGAATATCGCGAGATGACGGCGATAAAAGCGAATCGGACAGTATAGTAAATCAACGGGATTTAATAAAAGAATATATAAAATCGAAACCCGGAATAAAACTCGTATCAGAGAGAGTGGACGACGGGTATAGCGGTGTTACATTCGACCGACCTTCGCTAAACGCTATGCTTGACGATGTGCGCAGTGGACAGGTGAACTGCATTATCGTGAAAGACTTGTCGCGTTTCGGGCGGAATTATATAGAAGTTGGGCGGTATATCGGAACGTTATTTCCGCTTCTCGGCGTTCGGTTCATCGCGGTGAACGATGGCTACGACAGTGCGGACGGTGCATGTCAAGCAAACGATTACATAATCCCTTTTAAAAACATAATAAATGACGCCTACTGTGCTGATATATCGAAAAAAACGCGGAGCCAGTTGGAAATCAAGCGCAAAAAAGGCGATTTCATCAGCCCATTTGTGCCGTTTGGTTATGTGCGCTCGAAAGATAGCAAGAATAAGTTAGTGATAGATAAAGCCGCCGCCGCAGTAATAACAGATATATACAAATGGAAACTGTCGGGCATGAGCAATCAGGGCATAGCAGACAAATTGAACTCACTTGGAGTATTATCTCCGCTGGAGTACAAAAAATCAGTTGGGCTGGGGTGTTCGTCGGCGTTCAAAGTCAGCTTGAGAGCCAAATGGTCGGCTGTGGCAATAAAACGCATATTATGCGATGAAGTTTATATAGGCGTGTTGCTCCAGGGAAAAACAACGACGCCGAACTATAAAATTAAAAATAAAATAATCAAAGATAAATCGGAATGGGTACGTGTCGAGGATACACATGAAGCAATTATTTCAAAAGAAGAATTTGTGCTTGTCGCAGACTTATTACGAAGGGATGTAAGAAACGCGCCGTCAAAAACAACGGTTTACCCGTTTTCGGGGATATTATTTTGCTCGAAGTGCGGACATAATCTGGTGCGCAAAGTCTCAACAGTAGACGGTGTGAAGTATATTAATAATGCATGCTTGAAATTGAGTAAAAACGATAAAAGAGCTGGCTGTCCGGGCATCAGAATCAAAGAGGATGTTCTATTTGAAATTGTTACGTGTGCGGTGAGAAACCATATCAAAAGTGTTTTAGACGCAGAGCGTACGATAAAAGTCATTGACGAAATACCACAGAAACAAGCCGAAATTCAGAAGCTGCGAAACCAAGCCGAAGCCAAACGAGCGGAGATAGAAAAGATAGAGAACCGAAAGGTTCGGTTATACGAGGATTATACGGACGGAGAAATAACCCGCGACGAATACGAGAGCTTCAAAAAAAACTATGATAAGCAGATTGATGAAGCCGAAACCGAATATGGCAATCTGCAAAAAGAGATTGACAGCGTACCGGATATAACAGGTAGACTCAGCGACAAGTGGATAGATTATTTTAAGGAATATCGCGATTTTACGGTGCTTACGAGAGAAATAATAGTAAAACTAATCTACAAAATAATCATATATGAG
>WQYZ01000365.1 GCA_009780985.1 Oscillospiraceae bacterium
AGATTGTTCAGCAGTATGCCCGTTCTAAAAACGCCCGGAAACGCATGGCAAATCCGCGCCTCTATATACACATCCTCCAGGATATTTGCGATATCCTTAGCTGTTTCGGCTATGACTCTTACCGCCGTTTCGTCGTTTGAAATGTATATACTATTTATTTTGTCGAGATTTGCGCTGTCTTTAGTCGACAGTCCGGTCGGTTCATTCGGGTACATTTTCCCCGATAAAAGCGATTGAACATATGCCTGCAGCACGGTAAAATCGGTATAGAGTATATGCCCGATTTCATGCGCGTTCATTCCGACGATGCTGTCTGTTCGCAGTTTTCGCGTCTGAAAGCTGCGCGTTAGAAAATTGCCCGCGTTTATCACTATATTTTTGTTTTCCGTGTATGCCGTGTCAGCTCCGTCGCTTTCGTCCCAATATACTTCAACCCTGATTCTGCGTTTGTACCGTTTTGACGCGGCTTCCGCAATATCCGTGAGATATGCCGCAAATGCGGGTGATGTGAACAACTCCCTGTCAGTGATTTTCAGCTTTTCGTCCGCTATACGCTTCCGTATCTTTATATGCGATGTCCTCATTGTTTTTTACGCTCCATTCCATATTATGACGCCGTTTTATACTTCGGCTCTAAGCACGTTGATTTGATTTCGGCGCGGTTTTCCGGGTCGCTTGATACGGAGGATAAAATCGTATGGTTCGCCGCTTCAAGCATATCTCCGCATATCATATATGACTGCACCCACGAGATAAGCTCGCGCGCACCGCAACAGCCGTCCCTGATTGCCAGTTCGCGGCATCTCTGCGATATTTCCCTGACTGTCTCAGCCATGCTTCTGATTGATGTTTCGTCAACGCATTTCGTTATCTTCATAACACGTTCTGTAAGTGTAGCAATATCCGGCTCGTCAACGTCGAATATCAGATCCATCCTTGAATTGAATGACTGATTCATGGGTTTACAGCCGTGATAATCGGTATTTGTGGTGACGATCAGAACGGCGTCCGGATGTCTGTGTATGATTTCGCCAGTCGGCAGCGTTACCGATTTACAGTTGTCGAGAAGCGAGTTGAGTCCGACAATCACGCCGGGATTGGCTATGATCGACGGTTCCTGTATCTCGCATACCCAACCGTAACGTATCGCGTTCACAAGGGCTGTGTCAACATATCTGAAACTTTGTTTTTCACCGTTATCCTGCCCGTTTATTATATCATCGTGTATTTTCTCAACCAGTTTACTGTACACTTCGTCTCCGGTTACATTTTCGTCGTATATGCCGGTCAATTTTTCGTAAGCTGTCGCCGGATCCAACCGTATATCCTCAAATGTAGGATATATAGATTTTGAATCCGATGTTTTTGCGGTTTCCGTTTGGCTGCCGGTATCTGTTTTAACATCCGGTAGGATTTGTCCAAGCAAATCGGTTATTTCCGTGTTTGCAGAACAGGTGATATACACATACGGAAGTTTTAACCCCGCCGCGACTGCTCTCGCACTCTCTGTTTTGCCAGTGCCTGAACTGCCCCTCAGCATAAAATTCCGCATTTTCACTGTCGATTCCGTCGTCAGTTTTGCGTGGCGGCATATTTGTACAACCTCATGCGGTATAACATACCATTCGGCAAGCGTCGGTATCATCTGCTTCTCTTCGTTTGTAAACTGACGTTCAGATAGAACATATCTGCCCTCGAAAACCGTGTTTTCAACGGTTTCTCTTGGCGCTGACGGCGCGTCTGCGGGTTTGAGTATCTCGAAAGTACCACAAATCACATCCGTAGGCGAATATGCGCCTTTGTTCAGGTTGAGAGCGTTGAGCGGCTGTATGTTGCCGGTTGTCTGTATGCTGATCTTGATTCCGGCGTCTCCCAGATTATCTGCATTTTCTATCCGCTTGTATAGGTTGTCGCACAATATTGCCGCTGATTTTTCCGCCGCAGTCATATCCGAATAATCGTCACGTTTGCATTTCAGAAGATTATTGTATTCGTCACAAAATTCCTTGTCCGTCATTGCGATGGGCATCAGTGCGAAAAACAACGCAGACCCGCTGTTGCCGTTTGCTTTCATTTCATACGGCGACGGTGTCTGTGAAGTGCCGACATATACTCCGGCTGTGAATTTACCCGTGTCTTTGTTGAACACGCAAACGTGGGTTTCACCAGCGCGGTGACTTGGATACTCCGAGATGATCATACTGCCGTTTTTCCCGATTGCGCCTTTCGCGGTATTATCTTCATTTATTTCCATATATGCCAGTATTGCGCAGAGTGTCGAAGCGTGGAGCGTTGACTCTTTGTCAGTGCTTTTGTTGTATATTGAACATACATCTGTACGTTTGGCGATTACTGTGTTGAAAGGTTCCGGTGGATGGCGCCGCCATGTCCAGTTATCGAACAATTTCGTTTTTCCCATGTCATTACCTCCGATTCTTATGTGTTTTTCTGGACTTTAGATATTTTATCAGAGTGAATATACCCCAGCCTGCGAACAGTATTATCAGCAGGATATGCGATATACTGCCGCGAAAAAACGCCATTATGACGAGTGTGCCGACTATGAGGAAACTGACGCCTGGACTGATTTTCTTTGCCTTTTGCTTTGAGTTCTTCTCTTGATTCAGATTCTTTGTAATTTTCATGAACTAATTCCTTTCTTTCTTTTTATTTGTTTATGTTTATATATTCCTAAAACCCTGCGTAACGTCCGACTGAACGTTGTTCGGTATTTGTTGGCAAAAACAAAAAAAGCGGGAATGTAGAACACACATAGAATCCCCGAACGTCGTTCGAGCATTTCAACCTTATGTTTGTCATCATTCCCGCTGTAACCTGCGTCTGAGCGCAAAAAAAGAAGTTCACATATACAAATGGGTACAATTCACCCTTTTATATATCAACTTCTCACGTAACGTACAAAATCTTGGTAACGTATGCTTTTGTATGAGATACCTCATATCCCGTATGGGAAGCACAAAACTTAATTTATGCTTATATTATAATATATTTTCCCCTTTTTGTCAAGC
>WQYZ01000366.1 GCA_009780985.1 Oscillospiraceae bacterium
CGAAAGTTTCTGAAAAAAATAAATGGCATAGCTATTCATTTATTTATGAACAGCCATGCCGTTATCATGATTATATTTTTTTATTTGCCGATACCTAATTGACAGCCGCAAGTCATACGCTGACCGCCGCATACAGGACACCGTTCCAAGTCACAATTATAATGATGGTATTTACCGTACTTCGCGCCGCAATCGCCGCATTGAATATTTTGGTCGCTGTCCTCATAAAAGTCACCGACATCGCCAACCTTGATACGGTCATATTTCTTTTTGTCGTGATAATACACTGACGGCTTGCACCCGTCCGTTTCCCCGATATTCTTTTTGCATATTCTGCACTTTATTGCCGCATCTTCAGATTCCGTTTTATATCTGATAATCGGAACTTGTTTCACTCTCACAGAGTTCTTCCCCTTTTTTGTTACCTGTCGCTGTAACGCGAAAACCATATCGTTTGTACGCTCGAAATAGCCGACGCCTTTCTGCCAGCTTGTTCCGCAACGCGGGCAATGTTTTAGTCCAATAAATTGTTGTTTCATAACGTGCCCGCAATTTATACAACGACGTTTTGGGTTTGGTTTTTTATTACCAGCGTTAGCCACTTTAACAATTTTATACGCTTTTTTTACCCCCGCTGCGTCCAATGACTTAATTCTATCTATATCTGCCACATTGCGCCTCTCTAATTTTGCTATAAGTCTTGCCGTGCGTTCCTCACGCTTTTTCTGTAAACGGATTTTTTCCTGCTCTTTGAGCAATTCGCGTTGTTCGGTTGTTGCCGCGCCCATTGCCGCAAGGTCTTTTTCGGCGCATATGGGATCTACCTTGAACGCTCTGCAATAGGATTCTATTATATTTTTCCCCTGATACATCGCAACCCACGGCTTGGCTTTCCGTATTCTCACTTTTTGCCTAACTTTTTTCGATTGCTTTTTTGTCGCCATATATTATTTCTCCGATTTAATTTATCTTTTTTTGAGCCGCAAATATTACAGCAAATTCTGTTTCAAATTGCTTAGAGATATTCAATCCTGCTTCGGTTAAAAGTAAAGTGATTTTTTTCGGCGTATCAGGATATATTTTAATTTTTCTGTTACCAAAATCAAGTTCAGTCTGCTGTTCTTTGCTGATTGACAGCACAAATCTACCGCCGGGATTTAATAACTTCGCCACTCTTTGAATTGCCGTTTGTTTATCCTGTATGTGCATAAAAGTGAGCGACGAATAAATTACGTCAAAAGTTTCGTTAAACGGATATGTAAGAAAATTGCCGCATATCAAGCGTGTATTTGAAAAATCCCGCAAATTTTCTTTTGCCCGCTCCGCAGTTTTAGGCGAAACATCAATGCCTGTAAATTTTCCGCACTTGCCGCAGACCCGAACAGCAAGCCGTCCTGTTCCAACGCCGATTTCAAGCACGGATTTGTCCGTAGAAAGCCTTAATTCTTCAATAAATGGTTCGCCGTCCCATTTATCCATATATGATTTTAACGTTTCAGGGTCATGCACAGGGTCGTTGTTTTCTTCGATAAGAGCGTCGTAATGATTTCGCGTTGTAATAAAGTATTCTATATTTAAAAATTGTTGTATATGCGCATATAATACAGGCAGTATATTCGGAAACCGCATTTTATCGGGGATTGTGTCAAACAGCTTTACCTCTGCCATTTTATCATTGGTATAGTCGGGCATTTCGCCGAGTTCATGTATGTGAGCTAAAAAGACCTGCCCGTTTGAATATTCATTCGGTTTGTGTACAGAATAATCAAAAGCTGGTGTTATATCAAATTTTATCGCTCCGGTTTCCTCGTATAATTCGCGTTTAGCAGCTTCGAGCGGCGTTTCACCTTGTTCGATATGCCCGCCCGCCGTTTCAAATGTGTCGCGTTCTGTCGCACGGCAATACAGCCATTTATCTTGATAACGGGCAAATATAACAACAAATCTATATGATTTTAACGAACCAAAGTCGGACGTGCTGACTTTCCACCAATCATTGCTTGATTTTATATTAAGATTAAATAAATCTATCTTTTCCATTCCGGCGCAATCATTCCCGTCAAAATACATCTTCACTACCCATGGCAGAATATGTACCATTTCCATAAAATCATTATAACCATATGTATTATCGTAATAATTTATTATCGTTGACAGAGCGGTTCCATGAGTTCCAATCACAATATTTTTATCTTTATACTGTGTCAAAACTTCGGTTAATGCGGCAATATTACGCATCTGCACTTCTAATAGAGTCTCGCCGTATTCACTGTCGGATGGTATGTAAGAAAAATCTGCCCATTGACGTTCCAAAAATTCATTTATTTGTTGTTTACGAATAATTGGGTCTAATTCGTTCTTTTTATCAAATGCACTGATACTTTTTTGTTCGCGGAAATCTTCAATTAATTTTATTTCAAATCCGTTCTTCTCTGCAAAATCGGCAAGAGTATCAACAGCGCGTTTGAACGGGCTGGATAATATTACATCAATATTTTTATCTTGTAAAAACTCCGTTACTAATTTGCGGTCAGCAAGCCCTTTTTTTGTCAGCGGGCGTATCCTGCCATCACGGACATAATTATCCGCTTCTGCGTGGCGTATAAAATATATCGTTGTCATTATTTGTTCGTTACTCCTTTCCGATTGACATTCATAAGTTATTTAGAATATTCCTGAACGATTTTCGCCATATCCTGCGCATAAACCGCCCATATTTCCTTTATTTGCGCTCTCATTTCAGGCGGCGATTCTTTTTCATAATGGTAATAGCCAAAATTTCCTCCCGGATGTGTGTCTGTCAAAGTAAAACCGACTTTTTCAAAAGCACGGACAGAAGCAATATTGCCCAAATCAATACCTGCGTCAAATACATACTTCTCATGCCCGATTATTTCTTTTGTGTGTTCTATCAATTCTTTTATTACCTTAACGCAATACCCTTGATTTCGCAATGCAGGGTTTACGACGATAGGATTTATCGCCAGCGGATATTTTTCACCG
>WQYZ01000367.1 GCA_009780985.1 Oscillospiraceae bacterium
GAAACAACGTTTACGATACCGGGAGCATTTAACTGTTGATTAATTGCTTGCGCTTGCCCTCTTACCTGAGCCGTTATTACTACTTCTCTCCCCTGTATAGCCAAAGGTTCTAAGCTTGCATTTAATTCAACAGGCTTACCTTCAACAATAGTAGCGGGTACTGATTTTGTTTGGTAACCCAAAAAACTAAACACAATGGTTCGTTCCCCAAACGGAACTGTAATTGCAAATCTGCCGTTGATGTCTGTCACCGACCCGATGGTAGTTCCTTTTACTTCTACGGAAGCGTACGCCAACGGCGCATTTCTTTCGTCAAAGACAGTTCCTGTAACAGTGGCTTGCTGAGCAAAACCGGTAAAACCAGAGATGACAAACAAAATTATCAAAAATAATTTACTGTAAAAATTGTTTTTCATGTTTATGACTATTATTTCATCACTATACTAATAATTTTACTTTTCACATTAAAAAAGATAAAGTATCAAAAAGATAAAGTATGAATATATATTTATAAAAAATAAAAATAAATTTTAGCAAAGTTAATACTTTTTATTAGAAAAAAAGTCTTTTCTAATAAAAAAATGTTAAATATTATTGGGCGGTGGAAATCTCTCTGTATTGAGCGGACGAATTCAAATCGAAAACGCATCAAATCCACCGTCAACAATAGCAAGAGTCCCTGTTACAAATTTGGAAGCGTCGGAAATCAAATACTGAATGGTTCCGAAAAGTTCTTCTGCTTCGCCTAAGCGTCCAAATGGAGTGTGATTCATTACCGATATGGCGCGAGCGGTCGGACTGCCGTCGGGATTAGTCATTAAAGTACGGTTTTGCTCTGTAAGGAAGAAACCCGGACAAATGGCATTTACACGAAATCCTTCTCCAAACTTTTGTCCCAATTCGCCTGCCATATATTTGGTAAAATTTGAAATAGCCGCCTTTGCTACGCCATAACCGCATACGCGAGTCAATGGACGGAGAGCCGACATCGACGAAAAATTCACAATTATACCGGCTTTGTTTGGAATCATCGCTTCTACAAATACCATTGTCGGAAGAACAGATCCGAACAGATTCAGTTCAACCACTTTTCTCAAAGCCTCAACATCCAGATCGAAAATAGTTTTGTCCGGAGCAATCGTGGCTCCCGGCATGTTTCCGCCTGCAGCATTCAGAAGTACATCAATGCGTTTATATTTAGCCAAAATAGCCTCACGATTCTCGATTAATGTTTCCTTACTCAGTACGTTGGTTGCAAGGAACATAGCCTCGCCGCCGGCGTCTTTAATATTTTTTACAAGACTCTCGCCCGTTTCGGCAGCCCGTTCGAGATCGAGTATGACCATTTTAGCACCTTCTCCGGCTAAATGAGTAGCGATTCCTTTCCCTAAAATTCCGGCTCCACCTGTAAGGACTACAACTTTATCCTTTACACTAAATAAATTACTCATAATTATTATATATTTAAATTGTTTATATATACATATTTCCGGCAAATATAAGAAATAAAATTAAAATTCATGCATTATTTGGTGGATAATTATATCCTATTTTATCGGTATTACAAACGCTTGCGGTAAACCACGGCTGCGGCCGTCGGAAGTGAATGCGACATACTTACCTGATGCGCTGATGATTGGGTGAACATGATCCGTTTGATCATTTGTTTCAGAGGTCTGCGACGAATTGGGCCAGCATAATATTACCGCTTTGCCGCTCATGAGGTCTATTTTAAAAAGAGGATTTACGAGTTGGTTCTGAGAATCTGCGATAAACCACTTCTGTTCTTTGTCCGGCAAACCATGTCCAAGTTTATATTTGGCAGAAGTATAATGCTCTTTCAAGTCCAAGCCGTTCTTATCTACCGAACAGATCAAAACAGCGCCGGCGCTTTTATCTTTGTTTCTTGTTTTGCGAAAAAAGTAAAATCTCTCGCCGTCTGCCGACCACGTTTCATGTGTGGCGCGCGACCATGCAGGCATCATCAAAAAAGGTTTGGCTATACCGGTATTCATATCGACAACACAATCCCTCGCTCTCTCCTCAAGCGACAAGGTATAATCGTCCTGCCGGTCGGGGTGGGGTACATAAGCCATCAGGTCGGGATAACGCGGATTTATCAGGGGGTGCGATATCGTACCCGGCGTAGAGAAAACCAATTCTGCTTTTCTTGCGGGAACATCGACTCTGAAAATCCGGGTACCATCCTTTTCGTTGTAGAGGTTTATAAGGGTATATTTGCCATCTACCGTGAATGAAGCCTGAAAGTGCACTAAATCTTTAACGGGATCAAAAGATAGGATAGTGTCCGTTTTGAGCGTAGCGACATCAACTGCATAAATGGTTCCGCCGTTCAAAAAAGCTACCCGTTTCCCGTCAGGCATGATAGTGAATGAACTCTCGTTTTCCAAATCGCTCACTTTAGATATCTCGCCCGTAGCCATATTGCTCCGGAATATTTTCCATACGCCTCCTTCGCGATTGCTCTTGAAAATGACCCAAGCATCGTCGGCAGTAAAAGCCTGATCCTCAAAATACGGCATATTGCTGATTGAGTTTCCGCCGGTAATTTGCCACACTTCGTTGCCGGTCAGGGAATCATTGTATATTACTCTTTCGTTTTGTGCAGTCGCTACAACAACGGTTGTCAGCAAGGCTGCGATAAACAGTAATCTTTTCATTGTACCTTAATAATTAGTTGTTTATAAATTCAACAAGTTTATTCGTTTCAACTGCCGCCATAAACACTGCTCCCATGCCGCGCGGATCGTTCGGTAAGGTTTTTTGGTTCATGTACGATTCCGCGTCAGATAGTATTGAAGTGCTTGAGCAAATTCCGCTTACGACTCCGAGTGGGTCAATTCGTTTCTCAATAGCGTTCCAACCTCGGATGGCATTATCTGCGTATTTTTTTTCTATCCATCCTTCCCTCACAGCACGGGC
>WQYZ01000368.1 GCA_009780985.1 Oscillospiraceae bacterium
GGAAAACTGCGAACTTTTGAAAAAATCCTTCTTTTCCGCTCTTATTGTTGTACGCTTTTTTATCTCCATCACTTGTTTACAAACTGTTTACATCTTATCCCTTGACATTTCTTAGCTGGACTCGCGGCTAAGTTCAATCAGAGTTTCACGCACGATTCTCATACCGTCCGCATCCAATCCGTTGATAGGTTCGTCCAAAATCAACATTCGCGGTCTGCCGAGGAGCGATTGCGCCAAGCCGATGCGTTGTTTCATGCCCAGTGAGCATTTGCTGAATTTCCGATTCGCCGCTCCCACCATGCTGACGAGTTTGAGAACGCGCTCAACTTCTGTTTTTGGATTTTTGATGTTGAGGTTCAACGCCTGCATCATCAGGTTCTGATAGACGGTGCTGTTGGGGAAACACCCGGGGTTTTCAATCAAAACACCCATTCGTGCGCGTACTCCCGCGTCTGTGTAGTGCCTGCCGTACAAACGTATTTCCCCGCCGCCGGGTATCAAAAGACCGCTGATAAGTTTTTCCGTCGTGGACTTGCCGGAGCCGTTTTCACCGATGAATCCATAAATAGACCCTTCGGGGACGTGCAGATTTAGTTCCTGCACCGCATACATATTACCGAATTTTTTTGATAAATTAATCGTTTCAATCGCATACATTGTTTTCTACCTCCAGAATTTATTATTTTAGTTTTGCTTTGTTATTATCACTCTGATGTTGTTATCTGCCGCGGCGTACGGCGAAGAAGATTACGCCAAATATTGCCGATGCTGCCGCGACCGCGCCGATGATTATACCTATTGCTTTTCCCATTGCGTTCACCTCCCCGATATTTGTTCTCTGTTTGATTTGTTCTGTTATTATGCCATCGTAATGTTTGAGAATTGTTTGAATTATGTTTGAAAAATATTAATTGTGCAAACTATATGTTATTTCTTTTTATCTAAAAAACCATATTCGGATATATTTTTGCCATAAATTCATTTGGGAACAATTTGTCAACCGCCGTCATTACTATGTTTGTTGACTGGATTCCATCAATCCGCATACCCCACCTCGATAGTGCCACCACCGAAACTATGCTGTCTATAATGATAAACGTTGCAAGAGCCAATGTGAGAGGCTTATATATTTGTGCAGGTATTTTTGAGATGAACTTTTCAAGCGGCGGCTGTATGGCTATGTACCACAGTATGGCGAGAAGCCCCCAGAAAGCCGAATATAACAGGCACGCGCGCCCTCTTATGTTCAGCGGCACATTCGAGTAGTCCCATGATACCGAGCCGAAAAGCGCCTGCTGTAACAGCGAACATATGTATTCTACAACTGTGCTTGCCACGGTTCCGTAAATAAATATGTATAATATCTTATTGTGCTTACTGTATTTGTTTACGAAACATACCCCTAAATACAACGCCAGTGCACCTATGCCGTAGATTGCGGTGAACGGTCCAATTACCATGCTTGAACGGCTTTGAATTCCGCCGGTTGTGATGAGGCACCATATCGTTTCCACAGTGAACCCTACGACGGAGCCTATCAGAAATATCCAGAACGATTTATATAAATCTATCTTTTTGTGCGAAGCCATTACTGCAGTATATTCCGCGAACGGTCTGCCTTTTACCTTTATATTTTGCGCTGTCATTGCTTGTTCCCCCGTTTTATATCTTGTTTATTTATTTTATGAGGGTATTATAACGTCCGAATGTTTGAGAAATGTTCAAGAATTGTTTGAGAAATATTAATTGTAAAATTCAGTAGAATTTTTTTCAATTACCAAGCAATCTGTTTGCTCTCTCGCATACCTTATAAATCTCGTCGTACTTACCTTCTATGAGCGGGTCAACTTTGGCTGTTTGTTTGGCATGAATCGATTTATACAGGAAGTGCGGGAGAATCCAGCCGGCAAATGCAGGTACCGCCAATATGACGTACAGTGGAATCAACCCGCCGAGGAATGAAAACGTAGCGCCAGCCATGAAAGCGGTACCAATCAGACCTACCGTATATGCGTAAGCCGATGCTTTCGACAGCTTGGATTTTTCCATGCCTGCGATTTCATTGACGCAGGCGTCAAACTGACGCTGCATACGGGTAAGCTCCGTTTTGTTCAGGATTTGCCTGTTGCGCTTGAATTTTATGGTGACGCTGTTGAGTCCGACATGAGGTATAGATTTACCGTCTGTTACCCAGCCGAAATTCCGATAATTGTCAACATACATCGATTCCATGCCGCGGCTTATTGTCTTTTCCATATATTCATACCCTATATAATTATTGTTGTTTATTACTGCTTCGTTCATAGCGAACCTCCCCGTTTTTTTTTTGCTTTGTAAATTTATCATTATCTGTTTATTTATGTGGGTATATATTACCGTTGTAATGTTTACGAAATGTTTGAGAATTGTTTGAGAAATATTAATTCAAAAAAATCAGTTCTATTTCGGATGATACCGGAATAAAACTGATTTTATATATTATATTATACTATTCATCATTTAACAGGCAATATCGCGGTAAAAGTGCTGCCTCTGCCCGGCTCGCTGACAACCGTGAGACTTCCCCCGAGCTTTTCCATCACCCTGTAGGCAAGCGCAAGTCCAAGCCCGTTGCCCTCCCCCGGATGGGATGTGTCGCCCTGATAGAACTTGTCGAAAATGCGCCGCATAGTTTGGTCGTCCATACCGCACCCTGTATCGCTGACAGATACAGTTAGCGTATTCGAGTCCGACGTCTGCTTCAAAGTCACTTCGCCGCCCGGATTCGTGAATTTCAACGCGTTCGACAAAAGATTATTCCATACGATTTCGAGCATATCTTTGTCTGCCTGTATCGTTGCTTTGTCTTCGATATCCACGGTAAAC
>WQYZ01000369.1 GCA_009780985.1 Oscillospiraceae bacterium
ACATCTAACAGAATCATCTCGCCGTTTATATACATTCCGCAGTTGTCTATTTGCAAAATTACGGTTTTGTCTGCTGTCTTAGCCGTGACCGTTTGTGTTTCCTCGTCCCATTCAACTGTTGCTCCGAATTGCTCAAATATTGCCCGGAAGGGAACAAGGACGCGGTCATTTTCCATAACTGGCAGCACGTCAAAGTTGACGGGCTTGCCGTCCATTATGACAGAAACAGATGAGTTACCGTCTGACGGCGAGCTTGTGGGTTTGGGCGTTGATCCGGTCGTTTCAATCTTGCCAATATTAATCCCGCCGTTTACTATGCTCGCGTCAATATCGTCTCCATCATAATTGCACATCTTGCCCGTTACGCTAATTTTAATATTGCCCTGCGCTTCATCTTTGATTTTGAATTTCACGCTGAGCAATGCTCCGTCTTCTGTATAATCAGCGTTATCAACCCAAACAGCGGTTATAGAATCCAATTCCTCTCCGCCAGCGGATTCAAGGTTGGAAGCAAACGTTCCTGTTGCAACATTTTTTTCTATGGAAACAGGCGTTACGATGGAACTGTCAAATACCAAAACCAAATTAAATGCCGCGATTCCCGGATTGCCAGTTATAGACACGGTAATATCAACAGTATCGCCCGCAGACGCCGTTACTGACGAAACCTGCAAAACTGTACCTTCCGAATAAACAGGTGTTATGCAGAAGCAACAGAATACAAAAAACGTTAAAATTACTTTCTTAAGCATCTCATATCCTCCTTATATACTAAAAGTTCCCTTTATCTTAGTCGCTGTCGCCGGGTACACTGTCATTGGGGTCAGGGATAACAGTGGGGTCAGGGGTGGCTGTCACGCTGTCTCCGGTTGTATCGCCGCCGGGTGATGTGTCACCGGGTACAACTTCATTGGGATCAGAGATAACCGCGGGATCAGGGATAACTGTCACTACACATGTATCAATAACGGTGCCCCAGCTATTTGTGGCGGTTATTATCGCATCTCCCGGTGCGATTGCCGTCACTTCACAACTTGTATAGCTTATGCTATTAACAGTTGCTATTTCGGTATCGTCTGTATTCCACTTCACGGGCTGGGTTCCAAGCGAATGTACACCAAAAGGTTCATGAACAATTAAATATTTTGTTTCTCCGACTGTCAAAGTTGCGCTATCTGGTGTGATTTTTGTAGTATCTGCAGCCTTGACAACCGCTATTAACGGTAGGAGCGCATCGCTTTTAATTCTTCCGGTATATTCAATTTCCTTAACGGCAATTTCTTCGCCCGGTATTTTTGCAAGGCAACGCGCCAATTTTATCGCGTCATTGGCGTCGATAACACCGTCATCGTTAACGTCGGCGTATTTAAGCTGTTCGGAGGTTAGATGAATTTTGTGAATTTTTTCAGCTGTATATTTGATCAAAAGCAATAAATCTTTAATATCGACCACGCCATCCCCGTTTATATCGCCAATCAGCATTGTTTTACCTACAATTTGCGGGCCGGGAACTATCCTGTTCCCGTCAATAAAAGCATAACACCAATTGCGGCTTTCCTCATCGTAAGCAATAACATAATTGTCTTTATCTTCGTACCAGCTAAAACGTTCATCGCCAAACACCCGTATAATAATAATCGTGCCGTCAGCCTGTTCCGCACTTCTTGCATATGGGGCAGCGGGAACGGCATAAACCGTCATATTCGCAGAAATAAGCAGAAACATTATGATACATGTTAATATTTTCCCCATTGCAGATCTGTTAGACATAAAAAACCTCCTCATTTTTCAATTTTAACTCTGCAAAAACTATTTGCCCATACAATCGGGGAATTATTACCCGAAGCGATTAATCCTGCAAAATTATAATCGTTGCGGCTCCGAAGGTTCCGTCTATCGACTGGGTCCCTGTTACTATTACCGACTCGCCGGGCTGTATGTTGCCGAGGGCGCGGTCTTTATTGTTATTTTTATTGTCCATTATCTTCGTCCCGCCGTTTTTCTGCGTAAATACCTGCATCTTTATCTGTTCGCCCGTCACGTCGTCTGTAGTTGTTATAAACAGGAAGCCGTACGTATCGTTAACCGAAAGAACGACGCCCTGTATGTTATTCAGCTGCTTTCTGGCTTTTGTATTGATAGTCTGAACCGTATCGTTGTCGATCGTCACAGACACATACGAGCCTACGCGCAAATCGTAAACCGTGGCCGGAGCGTCGTCGAGATAGACTTGCGTGGAGTTTACCACATCCACCGTTTTGGACGAATTGTCCTTCGTGACCTTTATCGTGACCGACGACCCGGAGGCCGAAATGTTCAGTCCGTCGATAACGCCTTCTATCGTAGCTTTTGTGCTTTTCGCCGTAATATCGGTCACCATATCGTTCGTTAAGGATATATCAACGGTATCGCCTTCGACAAGATCGCTCAGCTCAGCTTTGGTGCCATTGCGGCGGACGGTCACTTTGTCCGCTATTATATACGTCGCGTCTATGCCTTCATAAGTCGTCACTTCCATCGACAGCGTCGGCTCAAAAATCATCATTTTAAATTTCGCATTCGCAACAGAGGTATTACGCGGTTTTATTATGATAGATTTAGCCTCGCCGTCCTTTATGTTCACGGTGAGATTGTCACCGACCTTGATAGTGGAAACAAACGCCGACGCATTGTTTAAGGTCACGGTGCATGAATTGGAAACATTGACCTTTACGCTGTCCCCTCCGCCGACAGGCGTAATGTTCAATATGATCAAGGAACCGTTTTGAATGGACGTTACGACGCCGTTTAAAACACTGTCAATTTCCGGCGGCAGTATTTCTATATACTTCATTTCCGAACCGTAGTATTTGA
>WQYZ01000370.1 GCA_009780985.1 Oscillospiraceae bacterium
ATTATTATTATTGATTATTATTTAGGAATACACAAAGGTAAAAAAATAATTTAATTTTATAGGCGTAAAATGAAAACTTTCATATTTTTCATCTTATCTTTGCATCGTAATAAAAATTTATCCTTCTGGTTTTATGTGGAAATTTTATGCGTTATTATCGGCATTTTTTGCAGCATTGACAGCTATTTTAGCGAAAGTCGGGGTGAAAGGCATTAACGGAAATGTGGCGACTGCCGTTCGCACAGGTGTTATTCTCTTTTTAGCCTGGGGAATTGTTTTGTTTGCAGGACAAATAAAAGACGTCAGAGAACTGTCCAAAGCAAACTGGATGTTTCTTATTTTTTCAGGAATAGCGACCGGCCTTTCATGGATTTTCTATTTCAAGGCGCTCGAAACGGGAGAAGTTTCAAAAGTAGCGCCGATCGACAAATTGAGCGTAGTGTTCGTTATGGCGCT
The DNA here is from genome assembly GCA_009780985.1 of Oscillospiraceae bacterium. Taxonomy (GTDB): domain Bacteria; phylum Bacillota; class Clostridia; order Oscillospirales; family WRJC01; genus WRJC01. The sequence goes on from WQYZ01000370.1 coordinate 457, forward strand.
CTCTTTTCTGATACTGAAGGAACCGGTGGATTTCAAAACTATAGCCGGCGGGGTATTGATTTTGGGAGGTGCGCTTATTTTGGTATTATAAGCTTGAGTTAGGGATAAAACATTTATAATATTATGAACCGCATTACAAACGATAGAGAATATCATGCTATCACAAAACGCATTGATGAATTACTTCAAATAGTGTCCGACGATAATTATGATGTTGTACCGGAAGCAATAGAGCTGGATTTTCTTTCCGATTTGGTAGAAGAATACGAAAATAAATATTATCCGAGTACGAAAAATTAAACATCAGTGCGAATACGATATTCGGAATAAATCCTTCGGCTGATTATGCTACAAAATATGTGACAGCGTAAAGTTTTGAACCATGATTTTCACAAGATTTTCGTGATTCTCAAGATTTTTTCGCGAAAGAAATCCTGCTGATCTTTTTAATCTTGTGAAAATCATGGTTCAGACATTAATTATTCTGCGACTGGGCGAATACTAAACCCGTTGGGGCGGTTGTCGTAGACCAAATCGTTAGCATCTTTGCCGCTGTTCAGGTAATAGACGTAGGAGGAGTAGGATATCGTACTGCTCCAATAGCAGCCGTAGTCGCCGACGTGGTAGAGCGCGCCGTTGCTGTCACCGCGGTGTCCCGTGGCGGGCAGAAATATAGAGTTACCAGTTGCTTTATCCGTAAATTTTGAACCGATTATTCCGTTATTGTCAATCCATTCGTAAGTAACGTAATTAGTGTCGGTAAGTTTTTGAATATCATCATTAGTAGGCACGCGCCAGCCTGAAGGGCTGGGGTCATTGGCAGGAAACCATGAATCTGAATTTGCATAAACGCTGTTATTGTAATCATCGAAAAGCAAAAAATCCGTTGTGCCTTTATTAAATTGGTAATACTCGCCATAATCGCAAGGCGAAGAGGCAAAAGTTCCGGGAGCGCCAACGTTGCGGGTTGCCCAACGAACGCCGTTAATAACGACGCCTTGCGGATTATCGAAGGATTGACAAACATCTGGATTCGTTGTTTGCTTGAAAACAATACTGTCTATATCCGAAATTGGAGACTGAAAAACGGTTGCGCCATTTTTCTTGAAATATGCCTGCGTTCCCTGCGCTAAAGCGGCAGTTACGCCAAACAGCAGAGATATTGCCATAATGAATATTGAAATTTTAGTTTTCATAATCGTTTATTTTTTAATGGTTTAACTACTCTTTTTACTACTGTGTTCTGCTCCGTTTCAACGCGAAGAAGATAAACGCCCGAAGGTTTGCCTTGTAGAGACATTGCGTGCAACGTTTCTATCATACCATTGCAATTTTGTTTGGAAATCATTTTTCCATCAACGCCAAACAACGTCAGTGACTTGATTGGTACGGAACTTTTAACTACCGCATCGCCTTCAGGAGTAACATACGCAATCACATCAAAACCGTCCTTCGCCGGATTGTTTATCCCTGAAGAATTAATATCGCCGAAAATGAGTTTTATAACATTTTCGTACGCATATACCTCGTTGCCGCTTGACGTTTCTACAGACAAATTCTCGTCTGAAAAAGAGAGTTGTTGAATATCGTTCAGCAGAATTTTGTCGGCGAGAGAGCCGTCGTTTTTGTTTACAATCAAGGCGCTATCGGGCGACGCTGCGTCAAAAGTCACTTGGTCAATGCCTGAAACCGGAGACGAGAAAACGACCTCGCCGTTTTTCATTACATACATCATTGTCTCGACTTGTGCAAAACTGCTCATACTCCATATTGTTAGGGCAATGAGCGCTACTGTTTTTAACTTTGCTACTTTTACTTTCATACTGTCTTCATTTTTTTAGAGTTGTTATTAATTTGTTTAATAAAATATTTTTGCGTCGGCAACTCTTATTCAGGCAAACAAAAAAGCGTGAATCTGTTCGTTATTATTGCCTATTCTTATATTCCGGCTCTAGTAAACCGTTTCCCTCAATAAGCACAAACAGATCACACCTTATCAGTGTGAACCTCTGCCACTTATTCTCAAGGGAAATTTACTAGATTTTGAATATAATGAGAATAAGAGCTAAAAAGCTCAATTATTATTTACTCACAATGTTGTAATTCTATTTACATATTCTCCTTTATTGTTATAATTCGGCACAAATATACTAAATTTTAAGAAAAAAACAAAATTGTGAAAATATAGGTTAAATCTCTTTTGAGTTCCTATGAAAAAAATAATTTTTCTGAAGGTAAATTTTTTTAGATTTTGATAAATACCTCAAATCCGCAAGCAAAAAATTTGGTTTAGCGAGAGAAAATGTTAATGGATTAGTTTGGTAAAATATTATAGGATTTTGGTAAAATCGGATATAGATTTCTAAATTTTTGTTGTTTTTTAG
>WQYZ01000371.1 GCA_009780985.1 Oscillospiraceae bacterium
CATGTTTGAAGTGATATCGGTGGTAATAGTGTTATTCGGCGACAACACGTTTTTCGCGAAACGGTTGCTTTGACCGATAACCATCGCCACAGCCAACGCTTCCCCGAAAGCCCGCGCAAGTCCCAGCACAATGCCGGTTAAAATTCCGGGTATCGCCGAGCGCAGTTTCACCCGCCATATCATCTGCCAGCGAGTTGACCCGAGTCCGTAGGAGGCTTCCTTGTATTCGGCGGGAACCGCCTGCAGAGCGTCAGTCGCCACGCTGGTAATCGTCGGGAAAATCATTACTGCCAGCACAAGCGAAGCGGATAAAACGCTGAACCCATACGGAAGATTGAATACGGAGGCGACAAACGGCACCAGAACCGACAATCCTATCCAGCCGTAAACGACCGACGGAATACCGACGAAGATTTCCAGAACCGGGCGCAGAAAAGATTTACCTATCTTTGGCGAAATATCGCTGATAAATATCGCAACAGCGATGGAAAAAGGCGTTGCGATAAGCAGTGCCAGCCCGCTCACATAGAGAGAACCGACAATAAACACTGCCGAGCCGACCAATCCGCTCTCCCCGGCTTCGCCGGGGCTGAATTTTGTGCCGAATAAAAAATCGCTCAATGAATGACCGTAGTTTAAGAACGTGCCGCTGCCCTTATATCCTAAGAAGCTTAAAATGATTAATGTTAAAACGATGATGAGTACGCCGAATATGGTCACTATAATCCGCCCAAGGTATTCTGTCCTGATTTTTTTACTTGATTTTCTGTCTGCAGATACCACAATTTTCACCTTCAATTCTATGCTTTCTCAAACCACCGCAGAAATAACGCGGCGGTTTGCTGTATTTATAAGGAGATTTATCTGGAATTTGCGGCATCCGCGTTCAATTTAGCTGTTGCTCCGTAACCTAATGTTTCGGCTTGCGCAATCATGGAATCCGAAGTCATGTAATCAATGAATGCTTTTGTCTGCGCGTTAGGCTCGCCGTTCGTGTACATATGCTCGTAACCCCATACCGGATATGTATTATTATATATGTTTTCGTTGGTCGCGTCAATCCCGTCTATCTGAACTTTGCTGATGTTTGCTCCGGCTGTATTCATATAGGAAAGCGCTATGTATCCGATTGTCCCTTTGGTGTTTCCTACTGTCGTCAGCAGAGCGTTGGAATCGTCCGTCTGAAGCGATGAATCCCCTTCGATGCCGTCCTGTCCGTCCAGAGCCCATTTTGCGAAGAGTGCACGCGTTCCCGATGATGTGGGACGGTTAACTATGGTGATTGCTTCGTCGGGTCCTCCGACGTCTTTCCAGTTGGCTATCTGTCCGCCGAAAATACCTTTCAGCTGGTCTTTGGTAAGATTAGTGACAGTCGCGCCGACATCTGCGTTTACAATGACCGCCACGCCTATGATGCACACTTTATGGTCAACGAGTTTTTTCGCGTCGTCGGCTGAGAGTTTCTCCTCTGCGTACACATCGGAATTGCCGATATCCACAGTGCCGGCGAGAACGTTGTTGAGACCTGTTCCCGAGCCTCCCGCCGCCACGTTCATTGAAACGTTCGCGTTATCTTTTTTGAATTGAGTAGCCGCCATGTTGACGAGAGGATAGAGTGCGGAAGAACCCGATATGGCAATACTTCCCGATACGCCGCCCGACGAACCACTGCCGTTGCCATTTCCACATCCGGCAAGCACCCCTGCCAGCATAGCCAAACTGATTATTAATGCAATCAACTTTTTCATAATAATTTTACTCCTAATAATTCTTTATTTTTTTAACCTATTTTAAATTATATCACGGCGAATGTAAAATCTACTCGCATTTTTATGTAAAATCTACGTAAAATTTATAATCAGATAAAAAACTGCCTCTTCTATTTTTACTGGAAGAGGCAGTTTTTTAATTTTTAGCGGCTGCCCGCGGCGGCAGCATTAAGTTTACTTATCGCACCGTAACCGACTGCTTCAGCTTTAGATGCAATATCAGACGAAATCATATAGTCTAGGAACATAGCAACCACGCCGCTTGGCGTACCGTTTGTGTACATATGCTCATAGCCCCATACCTGATACTTGTTGCTGTATATATTATCGTATGTAGCGTCAACGCCGTCTATCTGCACTTTGCTGATTTTGGCGTTAGCATTTACAAGATATGAAAGGGCGAGGTAACCGATAGTGCCTTTCGTATTGCCTACTGTGGCGAGAAGTGCGTTAGAGTCGTCTGTCTGTAAAGACATATCGCCTTCCACGTCTTTCTGCCCGTCCAGAGCCCATTTGACAAACAGCGCACGTGTACCTGATGACGACGGGCGGTTGACAACCGTTATCTGTTCATTCGGTCCGCCGACTTCTTTCCAGTTGGTGATGTCGCCGACGAATATGCTTTTAAGCTGGGCTTTTGTAAGATTTTTAACCGTTGCACCAACGTCGGCGTTGACAATCAGAGGAACCCCTATCAGGCAGACTTTGTGATCAACCAACGTTTTTGCGTCGTCAGCAGTAAGTTTTTCTGCGGCGTAAACATCGGAGTTCCCGATATCTACTGTTTTGGAGAGTACATTGTTAAGCCCCGTGCCTGAACCTCCTGCCGCTACATTCATCGAAACTTTCGGATTGAGGCTCTTAAACTGGTTGGCTGCCATCTGTGCAAGCGGGTAAAGAGCGGAAGAACCCGACATCGAAATGCTTCCGGAAGTTCCCTTAGTGAAATATTTAACCGTCACCTTGTTTGCCGCCGCGTCATAACTCGCATCGGCTCCGATTGTTCCCGAAAAAGCACTTATAGGAATCATAGTTGAGTCTTTTATAATTTTC
>WQYZ01000372.1 GCA_009780985.1 Oscillospiraceae bacterium
TAGAAATGACAGGGCTGAACAAAAGCACGGTTTTGAAACTTTTGAAAAAAGGGCAGATTAAGTCGTTAGCGAACAGACCTACATATCGCATACCTAAGGAATATTTATTAGAGTTTGTCGTTACACGGCGTTATATCGAGGCAAAAACAGATTCAGAATTATTCAAAAAAATATTAGGAGGATTTGAAATATGGAAAAATGCAAAATCATCACGATAGCCAACCAAAAAGGGGCGCGACACGTTTCGACGTAAGAAAACCAGAAAAAGCGTCGGCATAGCAGTCATATACAGCTATAGAACTAACAGTCCGATTACCGAAATGAGGGAGTAACGCCCAGAAGCGGTAACTCTGATACTCCGACTGGCATAGTTTAAAAGATTATGTCAGAAGCTCGGTGAAGCCGGCTTAGGCACTATCCAAACAGGTCAAGCTGAGGGAAAGCGAACCAGAGGAGGTCGAGTAGTGTATGGGTCGGGAGTCCAAGTTGATATGAAAATATCAGAAGAAATATCCTATGATTAGAATGTTAAGGTAAAATCTTAACAGGCGAATATTCGATAGTACGGGTCTAATTGGTGGCATATGGAAACATATGCGAAAAATTGTGTGAGGAAACGCTAATGCCTTTTAAGCAATTCCTTATGTTATTACAGGTAACATCAAGCACGAAGGCTCACAGAATAAATCTAAGGGGTAATAAACGGATAGGATTGTTGGAACGTGGTAAGTCAGCGAACATAGCGGAGCAATCCCGAATTTCGGCGATGCCGAAATTATAGATTGTTTGCGGGGAAAATTGAAAACGGATAGAAAATAACCGCTGCCTCAATTTCGGCGGCACCGAAATTATTGTGAGGCAGCCATTATCAATATACTGTTTCACGATGTAAAAACCGTCGCTTGATGACGGCGGCGGTTTTTGTATTTACAGAATTATAATTTATATCTGCGTCCTCTGTTCTCCCCCTCAGCGATTATAAGACCTTTTTTCACCATTAATTGTAAAAATTTTTTAGCGGCTTCGGTAGATATTGATAATAATTCGCAAACTTTTTTATTCGTGATAAAAGCATTTATCTTCAAATAATCTATGACTATTGCTTCTCTTGAATTTATATCGGGAATATCGGGAACTTTATCGGGAATATCGGGAGGGTTATCGGTCACGACACGTCCTAAAAAATCAACTTCTTTATCGAAACGATGAAAAACGACATTAAAACCCAATTTTAGCTTTTGAAATTCTACTTTTACGTCGGCTTCTTGGCAAGCTTTACTTATCCTACGTAACCCTGTTCCGAAACTTTCTATGTCTTTGGAATAATATAAAATCTGTGCTAACAGAGGATTCCGATGTACAGATTGCTCCGAACCGTTAATAAAGTCCTGCGGGTTAAGTCCTTCGGGGAATGTGCCGGGATTATATATTTCAATAAAATCTTTAAAAACACAAACATAGTTATTCTGAGACACCCTATAATTTTTGTGACAAAATGAATTAAACAATGCTTCGCGTATAGCTTCGATTGGTATTTCTGGAATTTCTTTTCGCTGTAAACCGCCGTCAAATTCAACACGCCAGCGTATGTTTTTCTTTATATAATTTTCCGCAATATCAACAAGTTCATTTATTGTACCGCTTTTACGGTCAATATCAAGAAATGTAAGGCGTTCATTCGTGGCGAATGTAGCCATTTGCACTTCTAAATTCGCATTATCGCAGAACATAACTTTTGCGGTATTGTTGACGCTATCCCCGCTTAATAATTTAAGCCGTTTTAATATATCGTATTTATTAGTATAGCCGTAGTCAATACGCCCTGCGGCGTTAGCTTTGGCTATATAATCCATCAAAATTCTTTCATTCACATCATCAACAGTTTTGTTAGACGCTTCGGAATCCCAGACTGTTGTATTGGCATTCTTTTTCAAGATATAGCTTTCGAGTTCCTGCGGCGACATTACCCTGTCCTCGTCGGCAACGCGCAGATATGCTCTGCCGTATGCGTAATAAGGCACATTATCACCCTCGAAAGTTATATGAATACAATTTTTATTGTCAATGACTACGTTTCTTATATCGGGGTAAATCTGCGGTTCAATATGATTCGCGACAACCTGACTAATATCTCGCAGCGTTTTATCTGATATATCCTGACCTACGGCAACGCCGTCATTCCTGATGCCAAAATAGAGTTCGCCCCCGTTGTGTTTGTTGAGGATAGCCACAACTGAGATAATACCTTCTCTCAGTTCGCTTGTGGATTTTTTATATTCTATTGTTTCCGTTTCGCTTCCAAGCTTCATAGCGGACGACCTCCCGCGTTTATCTTAATAGTAATATTATACAAGATAATTCCGTCGAATTAAACACATTTTTTGTAAAATTTACTTGATTATATTCATTGCATTTATACGTAATCATATTTTGCCAAGATTATATAATTTATTTTTCATCTTTAACACAAAGACGTTAAATAATCAACGACTGTATGCAAAAATTAAAATATTATTTACGACTTGCGTTTTTCGCAAATAAATAAAATCCAAAAATAAAGGAGAATTACTACATATGGCAGTATTCAGAGTAGAAAAAAACAAAAATTACACAGTAATGAGCAATTATCATCTGAAAGATAAAAACCTTTCACTAAAAAGCAAAGGGTTACTGTCCCTCATTTTAAGTCTGCCCGAAGAATGGAACTATACCACTCGCGGACTTGCGTCCATCTGCAAAGAGGGCGTTGACTGCATCGGTGCGTCGCTCCGCGAACTTGAAACGGCGGGGTACATACATGGAACAAGCTGCGCGATGAACA
>WQYZ01000373.1 GCA_009780985.1 Oscillospiraceae bacterium
AGCTGATGTATGGAAATCGGCATCAAAAAAAGAAAAAGCCAAAGTGAAAAATCTGGCGAGCAACATACATGCGACAATCAAGAATATAACAGAAACGGGCACGATAACGGCAAAAGCAGCAATATCGTTGTCGCACGTTTTGAATGTGAACCCGTTCTATCTGACTGGAGAGACAGATAAGCGCGGTAATTGCAGCGATGATTTGCTGATAGAACTATTGACGAAACTTGAGTATAAAAACCTGAAGAAACCCAACGAAAAATCTGATGCTGAAGCTATAGATTTACTGGGAATCGTCGAAACCGCAATCGAAAATATCAAGGAAACTATAGCCGAACGGCAGGAGAGTAACGAATTTGTGGGGGTCGAAATCGATGAAAAGCCTGTAGATTTTACGCCTGAAATACAGTCTGCTGCAGACAATCTGAGTGAGGACGAGATAATAACGCTTATACGAGCGCTATTGATACGAGCTAAGGCAGGTAACGCCGATAGTTCGCAGATTGCCAGACAAATAAAACTGCTGTTGCTGTTAAATTAATGTAATTATGTGTGCCAATTTATGGAGGAAAATATAAGATGCCTAATAAACCGTACTATTTAGCGTATGAAGCCCGATATAAAAAAGTGTACGAAGCCGGATTTGAGCGGTGGGGACATTCGCCTGACGATGAGGAATTAATCGCATATTTGACAGAGTGGGTGAATAAATACAATCTGCAAGGGAAACGGATTATCGAATTTGCCTGCGGCGAGGGAGCAAGCGGGGAAATACTGTCAATTGCCTGAAAAACGGCGCGCCTATGTTCTTCTTTCGTGAGTTATATTCGGAAAGCGCAAACGATAATCATATAAATTCATTTGATGAATGGCTGTCAGTAACCAAAAATGATTATAATACGCCTCAGCAGATGTTTTTAAATCAAGACGGCAGAGATATTGAGATACAAATGCCGTATGTACCGGGGCGTTCGAGGACAAAAGTCGGATATATGCGGGAAATGTCCGAAATTGGATTTATGGTTGATTCAATCATTGAAATGGATCCGAGCCGAAAAACGCCTGATTCAGTTTCGATTTATGTTCATAAGCCAGTATGATATAAAACGAAAAAATGGCTATAATGTGATTATAAATAACGCAGGTTATTTATATTGTCAACAGTTAAAGGAGGAACCGCATGCACCAATTAATTCCAAATGATTATAACGGGATTATATCAATCAAGCAAAAGGGTAAAGTGATAATCGAAAAAGCAAAAGGCTACGCCGATTTGCCGAACAAACGTCCAAACAGGCTTGATACTGTTTTTGTAACTGCGTCAGCAGGAAAAGTGTTTACCGCCGTCGGCATTCTAAAATTAATAGAGCAGGGCAAGTTAGACTTTAGCAGTTGTATAGGAGAATTGTTTGATTTTGATTTTAAGCAAATAGACCCAGCAATCACGGTACGACAATTGCTTACGCATACCTCCGGCATACCCGATTATTTCGACGAATCCAAGGGCGGTAAATATTCCGATGTTTTCCGCAATTTCCCAAGCTACAACATACGGAAAAACAGCGACTTTATCCCATTGTTCATCGATATGCCGATGATGTATCCGCGAGGCGAGAAATTTCATTACAACCAAACGGGATATGTCACGCTTGGATTGATTATTGAAGCAGTCACTGGATTGTTGTTTGACGAGTACCTCGTCAGCGAGATATTCACGCCATGCGGCATGGATAAAACCCGTTATCATGAATATGACAGGCTTCCGGCGAATTGTGCGAATGTGTATATATACGATAAAGATAAAGACGAATATTACACAAACATTTACAGTTCGGGTGCAAAAGGAACGGGAGACGGCGGTGCTTATACAACCGTTAGCGATGTAGAACGTTTCTGGCGCAACCTGTTTGATGGAAACATCGTAAGCAAGGATATGCTCCGCCAGATGACTGTCCCGCAAGTTCCGGTAAACTGTTTTGGCTATGGTCTGTGGCTTGAAAAAATAGCGGGACGTTATCTTCCGCATTTCGAGGGGTGCGAGGATGGCATCAGTTTTATATCGACTTACGATGAAGTGGAAGATCTATTAATAACGCTTATCAGCAACAAAGGCGATAATGTTTGGGAGTTGGATCGTGCGATTCTTCGAGAGTTCTATAACGATGTACCACCACACATTTATTATGGTGAGTGATAATAAGTATTTTCCGCGTTTCACCTTTTCCATAGAGAAATAATACATAAAAATTTCTGTGCAAAGTAATTAACGATATTTTATATTAAGAAATAATACAGCAGGGCGAAACAAAATCCCGCCCTGCATCTGCATTATTTTTGAGATTAATAGATATTTAATATGCATTATTTTAAGAAAAATTTAAGCAAATTAATACCCAGTTTTTGGCAATTTCTGGGTTGCCGGATTGTAAATTCGGACAGTCCAGACCGACGATGATATGACCCATTCTCCGCTGTATTTGCCCCCGGCATCACATTTGTTGGCAAACTCAAACCCGTTCTGTAAATTCGGCAATACTTCCACGAAAATCTGAGGCTGTTCGACCAACGAGAATCCTGCCTTGACCGTGCCGAATATAAATGTAAATGATGTTACATATTCGTCATTTTTCAATCCGAGTGCCGCATTGCTACAATCTATCACATTATTTTTCGTAGTAGATAAATTGTCCGCGATGACGCGGGTATCGCCTTTGTTTGTCGTAACCATGACTTTATATTTCAGACTTTGATTGAACGTCCCCGTGACTATTTTTGTCAGTCTCGCCGCGTTTGTCGGAATTATGTCACGGAA
>WQYZ01000374.1 GCA_009780985.1 Oscillospiraceae bacterium
CAAATACATTTTTGTTTTCGCATGCCTATAATTTAGGCAATACTATATTAGTAAAAAAAATCATTACTTCTTTAGATAATGCTCTTAGTTAAACATAACAGTTTACACCACAGTATAAGCATTTTCTTTGTTAAAAATTTTATAACTTCATTACCATAAAACAGAAAGGGGATAGATAAATCATGAACGCATACAGTATGTTTGCATCGCTGAAACAGTTTTTGATAAATTCCGGCAAAGGCTACGACATTGATTTGATAACAAGGGCTTTTGAATGCGCTGAAAAACTTCATGACGGGCAATACAGAAAATCGGGTGAGGATTATATCTCACATCCTCTTTCCGTCGCGCAGATATGCGCAAATATGGGATACGACACGGACTGCATATGCGCCGCGCTTCTTCACGACGTTGTCGAGGATTGCCCGGATAAGACTGATTTAAACGAAATAAAAAACATGTTCGGAGACAGCATTGCTTCTCTTGTAGACGGTCTGACCAAACTCAAAGGTATGAGGTTTGACACAAAAGAAGAGGAAAGCGTGCAGAATCTGCGTAAAATGTTTTTTGCAATGGCGAAAGATCCCCGCGTCATGTTCGTGAAACTCTGCGACAGGCTGCATAATATGCGGACTATATCGTCTATGCCGGATAACAAACAGAAAACGATAGCTCTTGAAACAATGCACGTGTTCGCTCCCGTCGCTCACCGCTTGGGAATACAGAAAATAAAAGCGGAACTTGAGGATTTGAGTCTGCGCTGTCTCGATCCTATAGGATATAATCAGATAAAAGATGAAATAGATCGCAGATTCGGGGAGTCCCGCGATATTATAGAAAAAAGCCAGGAAAAAATAAAAGCCCAGCTCAGTATGAATAATATAAAATTTACCGAAGAGGGGCGCGTAAAATCTATAAACAGTCTGTACAGAAAAATATTCATGAGCGGGAAACCGTTTGACGATATATATGATTTTTACGCGATAAGATATATTGTAAACACAGTGGCGGACGTGTATCATGTTTTGGGCATAGTGCATGATTTATTCACATATATTCCAGAAAGATTTAAAGATTATGTCTCTATGCCCAAAGAGAATAATTACCAATCCGTTCACACCACTGTAATAAATGAGCAGGGGATTCCGATAGAAGTGCAAATCCGTACAAAGGAAATGCATGAAGTCGCGGAATACGGCATAGCGGCGCACTGGAAATATAAATCCGGAGAGGAAGCCCCGGAAGAACTCACAAAAAAACTGAAGTGGTTAAAATCTCTCGTGGACGCCGAAAAAGAGGATATAAGCGATTCCGAAGAATTTTTAATGACGATAAGAGCGGGACTATATGCGGACGAAATATTCGTTTATACGCCTAAAGGCGATGTGAAAGCTCTGCCAAAAGGAGCGACTATAATAGATTTTGCGTATGCGATTCATTCGGCGATTGGGAATAAAACCGTCGGAGCAAAAATAAACGGCGTTATAACGCCTATAGACGCGGAACTCAGAAACGGTCAGATGGTCGAGATTCTTACGTCAAACTCGTCTAAAGGTCCTAACAGGAACTGGCTTGATTTTGTCAAGACTGGCGAGGCGAGAAATAAAATACGGCAGTGGTTTAAAAAAGAGAAACGCACCGAAAATATATTAATTGGCAGAGAACAAATAGAGCGTATTTTCAAAAGATTCAACAAGCCTCTTACTGAAATGCAAAGAGACGATATATTGAACAATATATCCAAGCGCGAGGGATTTACTCTTGTAGACGATTTTTACAACGCGATAGGATACGGCGGCTTATCGTTTTCCAAATTGGAAATAAAAATGCGCGAGGAATTTGACAAGATAGCTAAAGAGCAAAACGACGAACTTATTTTTGATATAACGCAGGTTGAACTTACACCAGAAAAAAGCTATTCGGACAACACTGTGGTTATCGTCGACGGAATGGACAACTGCCAGATAAAACTTTCCAAGTGCTGCAATCCGCTGCCCGGCGACAAAATATTCGGATTTGTGACAAAAGGTCACGGGCTTTCAATACACAAAGCGGACTGCGAAAATTTTATCAATCTGAAAAACGAGCCTGAAAATAAAGACAGGATATTTTCAGCGTTTTGGAACAGCGGAAAAATAAACGACGATGAAAATAAAAACAAGAAGAATTTTAAAGCCCTGCTTAAAATATCCGCAGTCAACGACCCGGAACTTATCCGCAGAATCGTGGAAATTTTAACGGATATGAAAATCCCGATTCATTCAATAAACGAAGTAAAGACAAAATCCGACGGGATTATAATTATAAATCTGCTGATAAGCGCAAGAGACGTCGAGCACTTGGATTTTATAATAAACAAGCTGAGGACTGTGAAAAATATAAAAGAAGCCGGAAGAAATATAAGTTATTATTAATTTAGCGAGGTGTAATATTGGAAATTGCAATATGCGGAAACTTAAAAGAAAAAATATCTGAATTTTTTGTTCAGACATTTTCTCTTTTGTTTTTTCCGGGCGATAATTCGTTTTCACAAAATAAAAACAAAAGCGGAAATGTTATTAATATTTCCGCAAATAAAAATACAGATAATAATATAGAAATTTCTGTAAACATATGCTATAATAAAAAAACAATGCGTAAGAGCGGACAATTCTGTTCAAGTAACGATATTGTGCTTGCCACGGGCAAAATATTTTACGGGGCTGCAAGCGAACTCACCGGAATATGTCCTCCGTGGGGAATACATACGGGGATAAGACCGGCGAAAGCGGCGGGGGATAA
>WQYZ01000375.1 GCA_009780985.1 Oscillospiraceae bacterium
AGATGTGACGGCAACTGCCCGTACAAAGAAACCTGTCGGTTTTTGCGCTTCCTTGAGCACAGCCAGTCCGACAAATATGATTTTCAGGTGTGTAATCATAACTATCTTTTGGCTGACACCTTACGGCGGGCGAAAGACCAAAAGCCGTTAATTCCGAACTATCAGGCTGTCATAATAGACGAGGCGCACAAATTCCCGCAAGCGTCACAGCAGATTTACGGCGTAGAGTTGTAAGACAGTATTATTTCAAATATCGCAGAAGATATATTCAGTTTCACAATCCAAAAGAACGAGACTTGCCATAAAATCCGCAAATTCACGAAAAAATTGTCCAACCAAAATAAACGGCTATTTAGACTATTGAGCGACAATATACAGAATACCGAAGCCGATAATGAAGCCGAGCGGTATTCGGTCGATATAAACGAGCAAGTTTTACATCATTTCAAAAATATATGCTCCATCATTATTTCAATCGCTGAATTGCTCCAAAATCAGCCAGATTTAGGCAGAAACAGAGGTTTACGTTCAAAAATTATATATGATTTGGCAAGGTTAAAAGAAAAAATCGACGCGCTTAGAAATTATAAGGACCTGATATGTTGGCTTGAAAAATCCGATGAAAACATAATATTTTCAGCCATACCAAAAAGATTAAGTGATCATTTATATAATAACCTATGGAATAAAGGTATTCCTATGATTCTCACGTCAGGCACATTGGCGGCAAATGGAAATTTTGAGCATATCAAGCGGCAGCTCGGACTTGACGGCAAAAAAAATATAATAGAAACAACAAAGCCGTCGCCATTCGATTATAATAAAAACGCATTGATTTTATATCAGCGAAAACATACCGTTTCCAAACAATCAAGATTTGGATTATATTACAGCAGTCGCGGACGAAGTTGAGCGGCTTATTACAGCTTCTCACGGTCACTCGGTAGTTCTGTTCACATCCTACAAAGTGCTTGATATGACCTATAGAATCATAGAAAATCGTAGTTGTGACTATCCTATCCTCAAGTTAGTGAAAAGTGATATTACCGTAATCAGGCAATTCAAAGAGAGCGGAAGCGGCGTATTGTTCGCGAGCGGTTCTGTCTGGGAGGGCGTTGATTTGCCCGGCGATATATTATCTCTGCTGATTATCGTCAGACTGCCGTTTCCTGTGCCTGACCCAATCAGCGAGTACGAACAATCATTATACGAAAACTTTGAGCAGTACAAAAATACCGTTATTGTCCCCGATATGCTGGTCAAACTCAAGCAGGGCTTCGGGCGGTTACTCTGAACAGAATCAGATACAGGAGCCGTTGCGATACTTGATTCGCGGGTTAATGGCAACGGAGCTTACCGCGAAAGAGTCTTATCCGCACCTCCGATGTGCCGGGTCACATCAGTAATAAATGATATATATAAATTTTTACAGCATAAAAAATTACAAAGTTATTTTAAAATGCAGGAATAAAGTCATGCAGTCACAGAATATACAGAACAGTACAAAAAATAAAAATCATAAGTCTACATACCGCGAGGTGAAAATCGGCAGAGATATGTATTGTGTCACGAGTGTGTTCACCGGCGAAAAAGAGCTCGGCGCAACGCTGGAAAAATTGGCAGTACGGAAGATGATTGATGAAATCAATCAGAAATCAAAGGAATTGCTGAAAGTTAATTGATAACGGAAAGTAAACAATGGGCGAAATGCTTGAAATATTGCGGAAAATATGGTACAATAGCGCTATAGGGAATTCATAATATATGCCCGCCGCAAAAATCGCTCATTGCATAGAGGAGGATATTTTAAAATGAGTGAAAAAACATACAGAGCGGGATTATATCTGCGTTTCAGAAACTGATGCTGACGAAATACGCCGAGGAAAAAGGCTGGGAAGTTGGGGAAATTTATGTAGACGACGGCTGGAGCGGTACAAACTTCAACCGACCGGCATTCCAGCGAATGATGCAGGACATTCAGGATAAAAAAATAAATCTCGTGATAGTCAAGGATTTATCGAGATTAGGAAGGAATTACTTAGAGGTCGGTCGGCTGACGGATGAGACGCTCCCGCGACTTGGCTGCCGTTTTGTGGCTCTGAATGACTCGGTGGATTCAATACTCGGCGACAACGATATGATGGTCTACAGAAATTTGTTCAACGAATTTTATTCGAAAGACACGAGCAAGAAGGTTCGCGCGGTCAAGCAAGCTTGTATGAAGCAGGGCAAATATCTCGGCACTTACGCGCCTCTCGGCTACAGAAAAGACCCGATTAACAAGCACCGCCTTATCGTGGACGAGCAGAGCGCACCGATTGTGCGCCGTATCTTCGCGTTGCGGTGTCAGGGGCTGGGGATAAGGCAATCATGAATCTACTCAACGGCGAATGTGTGCCGCCGCCGAGAGCAATTTACTACAGCGGTAACGGACGTGACAATCCTACCCGCAATAACGGACTATGGAGTGCCAATGCGGTGAAGAACATATTAAATAACGAGTGCTATCTCGGCAATATCGTTCAGGGCAAACACGGCACGGTATCGTATAAAAACCGGAGCATGATTCCTAAGCTGGAGGAGCATTGGATACGCGCCGAAGGTATGCATGAACCGCTTGTCTGCCGGGAGGACTGGGACATCGTCCGTTCGCTGGACAAGCGCAATTACAAACCGCGCGAGGATTCTGAGGGTGTGGTTCACTTGTTCGCAAGCTTGTTGAAATGCGCGGACTGCGGGTATAATCTGCGGGCGCATATAA
>WQYZ01000376.1 GCA_009780985.1 Oscillospiraceae bacterium
GAAGCGTCAAGGGTTATCCACGCCGCGATAGAATCCCTCAAAAACGGCAGCAAGCCCGTGAAAGTGCAGAGCGTGACGAAGTAGATATAAAAATATAAGGCGGGTGAATAATATGTTAAGAGAATTTTGTCCTAAATGTCGGACTATTCAAACCATGAATACTTCTGATTCAAAAAAAATGGAAACAGATAAAGATAACAAAGTCACAGAAATAACCATAAGAAGTTATTATTGTTCGGTTTGTCATATATTTGTACGAAGTGAAAATGTAAAAACTGTAAAAGGAAAGTAACCCATGAACGAAGAACAGAAAACCTCATCAAGCGAAATTATAGAAAGCTCAATGATATTCGACGAAGGCAAACCGCATATTGTCGTGAAAAACGAAATCCATCACGGGAAAGTCCTGTCGCACTCGCACACGTTTTTTGAGTTTGTATATGTGGATAAGGGATTTTCGCTTCATTCGTTCAACGGCAAAATGACAATACTGACTTCCGGCGATTTGTTCGCCATAAGCCCGCACAATACGCATTCTTATTTTTCGGCATATCAGGCGAGCATATATAACTGCCTGTTTGATTTGGAAGAATTTTCGGGGTTAAAAGACGAAATTATGCGACTGCCGGGCATGGATTTTATCTATGAAAACGCCAAAAACGCGAAATTCCCGTCCGTCAAAATTGATTTGAACGACAGGCAGGATTTTATCCTGCTCCTCGAAAAAATCAAGTGGGAGCGCAGCAATATGTGTTCAGGCTGGGAACTTGCGGTGAAAAGCTATCTTTTGCAGGTTATAGTGATATTTTCAAGGCTTATACAAAACAAAAACGACCGGCAGAGAAATCAGTCCGAAAGTTCTGATCCGGATATAAACGACGAATATTTCGGCTATGTTTACAAAGCTCTCGAATATATCGAAAACAACTATCAGAAAAACATATCTTCGTCCGATATAGCCGGACATATCGGGCTTTCTGCAGGCTATCTGACAAAACAGTTCAAGAACAGATTATATATGACGCCCGCGGCGTATATCCGCAAATTCAGAATCGCAAAAGCTATGGAACTTCTGACCACCACAAATAAATCTATCGCAGAAATAGCAAATACGACAGGTTTCGGCGATATATCGCTGTTTTCGCGGATATTCAGGCAGGCGACGGGCAAATCCCCTATGGGTTTCAAGAAAAACAGCAAAGAGTAATTTATGGGTAAATGAGAACAAGACCACCCCGTCACTAAGCTGAACATGATAGAAAAATCTAAAAATTGAAAATTTTTGATTTTTCAACAAGTTCAGCAGTGCCACCCCTCCACGGAGGGGAATTTTACCTGACATTTGGAGTTTTATCTAATTCCCCTCCGTGGAGGGGTGGCAAACGCCGCAAATTTATTTGCGATTTGCGTTTGACGGGGTGGTTTTATTTAATATAAACATAAACCAAAATAAAACAAAAAAATAAAAACGAGAGGTGTAAATTAATTATGAGCAAAAAATTAAACGTAGGCGTAGTCGGTATGGGCGGCATTGGAAATCTGCACGCGACATGCCATACAAACGACGAACTGTCAAATCTTGTCGCGGTGTGCGACATAATCAAAGAAAAAGCGGACGCGGCGGCTGAAAAATTCAAAGTCCCGGCATTTTATTCTCTTAAAGAAATGCTGTCGGCGCACCCGGAGATAGAAGTCGTGGACGTCACAACGTCGGGTTACGACAACGGTTCTATGCACTTTTTACCGGCAATGGAAGCAATCGACGCGGGCAAAAACGTTCTCGTCGAAAAGCCAATCTGCCACGAAGTCACGGACGCAAGAGAACTTGTCGCATTCGCAACCCGCAAAGACGTATATCTCGGCTGCAATCTGAACCACTATTTTTCGCTTCCCGCAGACAAACTAAGGGAGTATATCAAAAACGGAGCTATAGGCGAACAGATACATTCTATCCACAGGGTGGGATTCAGCGGCAGTTCCGCAACATACGGCGGAAGCGGCGGCGCAAGATGGAACCGTCCGTATTCGCATACAAAAGCGTTTTTGACGCACCCGTTCTCGGTCATGCGCGTATTTCAGGGCGACGTGACGCATATTCAGGCGTTTATGGATAAACCCGGCGTGAGAAAATCGAACGAAGATTTGATGCTCTCGATTCAGAGCATACATATGAAATTCCAGAACGGAAGTGTAGGCTATCTTTTATCTCAGAGGGGTGACGCTCATTTCGGTACGTGCGCCTGTGCGGGCAACCTCGCGTGGAGTTATGAACTCGTCGGGACAAAAGGCACGGCTTGCATCGAAAACTGCGTGGAAAAACTCACTTACTGGGAACTTAACAAAGAACCCGAAGTGTTAAACACCGGGATTACGGACTTTAACGACACATTCCCTCGCCGTATTCACGCATATCTTGAGGACGTCACAAACGAAGTTCCGAAAGAATTTCTACGCGCTTCCGGGAGAGACGCTCTCGCGACAATCGAATATATATTCGCTGCCATAGATTCATACGAAAACGGCGGAGCTTTGGTTCGTCCGCACGCTTTGCCGCCGGTTCACGGTGATGTGAAATATATGTAATCTAAATAACCAGTAAAAAAATACCAATAGCAAACACGACGTTTATGTGTTAAAATTTTAAACATGAAACGAATAAAACTTTTTGCACTGAACCGCCGTGTCCGCAAGGTTTACTATACC
>WQYZ01000377.1 GCA_009780985.1 Oscillospiraceae bacterium
ATGGGATAAAACGATATTCCTATACTTACCGAAACCTTATACTCCTCGTCGTTGTAAACTTTTCTGTAATCTAATATATTATTGACTTCCTGTACTCTTTTAATAACAAATTCCTCGGTCGGAGGATTTATTATGAACACAACAAACTCGTCCCCGCCAAAGCGGCAGACAATATCGCTCGTCCGGAACACGCTTTTCAGCTTAGTCGCACATTCGCTCAACACGGCGTCTCCGAAGAGATGCCCGAATTTATCGTTAATATCCTTAAAATTGTCAATGTCAATAGCGAGCAGGGCGCAAAGCGGCTTATCCTCCCGATCCTGCAGCAATACCCTGTTTATCATTTCCTCCCCGCTGACTTTATTATACAACCTGGTCGCCAGGTCAATCTGCGTATGATAAACCAAATCCTGATATTGCTCTTTTTGTACCGTTATGTCGGTAATTTTTCCTATCGTTCTTATAATCGCGGCATTTTCATCCACAAGCGTTGTAGCCTCAATAAGGCACCACAGATAGATACCTTCCGCGTTTTTTATTCTTATTTCACCGCTATGGTTGCCCGGTTTGTACTTCATATCTGAAAACAAACGCTCGTATGTAGAGAAATCATCCTTGTGGACATTGAACCTGTCGAATATTGAGCATTTATTATTAGGCAAATATCCAAACAGCTTTTGGAAATTTTCGCTTATGATGATCTCTTCGGTTTTATAGCTGCAATCGAATATGATCGCCGATGAATATTCCGCCACCAACAGGTAACGCTGTGAAAAATTCTTTATTTCATCGTACTGCTCGTGCAGCTCGTCTATGTTTTGTTTCAGCGAATTCATCAAAAAGTTGAATCCCCGCGCGATCTCGCCGAATTCATCTTTGCCATTATAGTTAAATCTTTCATCAAGATTGCCTTTGGTTATAATTCTGAGGATACGCAGGAAATCATTTAAAGGTCCCGCGAAGCTTCTTGTTAATATTATACTCATTAATATAACCAATATGAGGACGACTATGTTTATCAGTATTAAAGCGTCGACTAAATAATTGGCATAAAAACCCGCGTATTTCATGAAATACGCAGCACTTACAGTAAACAGCAAAGACACGGTTACGCCGAACGCCGCCAGACTAAGAAATATTCTATTTTGAATTTTCAACCATTTATTCCCCTTTAAAAAGTAAACATCACTAAACCATTATACCACAACACGCCCGTACATTTCCACTATTGTCATAATATGTCATAATTAATATATTGACAAATAAATCATATTATGATATAATCTCTGAATTATGAAAAATAATGTATCTACGCCGCTTTCAATAATTTTAAATATTATGAATATTTCTTCGTCGAAAATCGCGCGGAGTATTTTTGTCGACCAAAGCCTTGTAAGCAAATGGAAAAACGGCGAACGCCGCTTAACTCCCGGCAATCAATATCTTCACGCGCTTGTCGGCGTCTTATTGGAAGAAAATAAAAACAGCGGCAAGCTGGAAGATTTTTTTAATGAAGTATACGGAATATCCGATTCAAAAGACAACAATTTGGAAAATAATCTGTTGAATTTTTTAACGCAGAAAGAGCTTCCCGTGCATCTGACAAATAAAGCGGCGCAGGTAAGAAAAACGGTTTATTCGTCACAATTTGACGTTTACGGTAAAATAAACGATGTTTTTACTATTTTGTTTGACAAAACAGAGGACGGACAGCATCATACAGTTTATATCCACGAATGCCGCGGTTTTTCTTATTTGACCGAGGATGACGATTTTTATAAATTCTGGTGCGAAAATATGGAAAGACTTTTGGATAACGGGAACGATCTTGTTTTTATACACGAAAAAGTCCCCGATATTAATAAATTTTTAGAAATCACATATTCACTGCGCCAGCACAAAAATGTGACGGAATATTTTCCTGCCCGGTCAAATTCTTCTTTTTGCTCAACATACATAGCGACACACGCGCTGTCGGCGTTATCGTTTAAAAATAGCTTCGCGGTATTCTCCGATAATATTACGCTCGGTTTGCATGAGGAAGCGATAAAATTTATGACGGAGCATATATCTCCGGTAACCGCCGGCAAGAAAAATTTATATGATAATATGTCAGCCACCTGCGGCATTGACGAAACGGTGTATTTCTACTCGTCCGCCCCTTGCTTTATTCATATGCCGACGCGTATGCTGCGTGAAATACTTTCCGCGAATAAGCAAAATAACGAGTGCATAAATAACTGTATAAAATACACTAAGGCAGCATCGGGAAAAACATGCTATTGCTTTCTTCCGATCGAGGCGTTTGATAAACATGCAGGCGAGGAACGCGTGCGTTACAGCAGCTTCGAGCCTTTTACGCAAAAAGCTGTTTTCCTTACGAAAACCCAATACAAAAAGCATATAAAATACTTGATAAATAAACTGCGGGAGGACAATAACCTTCACATATGCCTGGCTCCGCAAAAATATTTTGATAGGTTTTCCAACGCTTCGCACCAAGCGACGCAAAGCTTTTGGACGACGCAAAATTTTTGGACTTTTTCCATGACTGATTTCCGTTCAAAATGGTACGACGATCAGGATGCTGTAAGCGCGTCCTGCGATATATTTACCGATATTTACAATAAAATTCCGGAAAAATACAAACAAAAATCCGCGGTGGCGGATTTTCTGTCTGACTTATTATAGCGATTTG
>WQYZ01000378.1 GCA_009780985.1 Oscillospiraceae bacterium
AATTTACTCATAAGTATTGTTTTGCCTTCGAATATAACATTGCGATTCCCGTCCATACGGACAATAAAGTTTTCTTCTTTTGGTATAAAATAATCAAATATATAACCTGCATCGTAACCTCTGTCGAGTGCGCGGATGTTGGCTTTTGAAAAATGCTTACTCAAAAACTCTAACGATTTTATCGTTTCTGTATTGTTGCTGACGTAATCTTTTTCGACGGATGAGTAGATACGACTGTAAACTGGAATGGGTTGCTTGTGATTCGAAGTAAGCGCGCTTGCCCCGGCGAACCAATACCCGTCTGTAATCTTTCCCGTACTTCCATCGTGTACTCGGCAGAGTCCATCCAACTTACTGCTGTACGGTTTAGACACGTCGCTGTCATCTAAGATAAGAACCGTTTGCTCGTCAAAGTTTGATTTAACCGTATCAAAATAATTTTCGGTTAACTCTTTCGTATTGTCCATATTCATTAGATTTCGTGATAATCTTTCAACGGTTTTTTTCAGGGCTATATCCTCTTTCAGTTCCCTTGCCATCTCCGTGAGATACGCGCTTTTAGACGCGATTGCTCCGTATATCATGTCCGAGATGAATTTTTGTACAGGCTTGTTTAATCCTTTTCCGAGTTTATTACAATAATTTATAATTCCTCTCTTTAAATTGTGTCCGAGTGTGTTATAATTGTCCATGTGCAAAACCTCCATTTTCTTTGATATTTCTGTTTTTACGGTGAATACAGTATATCATTTTTGGGCTGGTTTTGCACTTTTATTTCGCTGCGATTTCAACTTGTAACCGCCTGTAAACCCTTTTGCCATGCGGATTATTGGTATGTTCCCTTTCGCTTTTTGGGGAAACTCAAAATAATTTTTCATTGACAGCGAAAAATGTTTATGGTAATATACAATTGCCTTAATTGCAACGGGGATATGGCTCAGTGGGAGAGCGTTCGGTTCGCATCCGAAAGGTCGAGGGTTCGAATCCCTTTATCTCCACCAAAAGCTCCTTATTCAAACCCCCACCCAAAAAAATTTTGAGTTGGGTTTGAAATAAGTTTATATAGGTGGTTAAATCAAAATAACCGTCGGATTTCGCTTTATTAAACCGCGCAATGATGTCTTGGATTGGAGCCAAGATGGACTTATACGGCTCGGCGAATTCGGCGGTTATTTTTTTGTTCGGCATTATTAAGATTTTTTCGAATATAGCTTGGTTTAAAATACGCTTGATGTGTTCATCGGCGTATTTGTAGGTTTTACCGCAGTCTTCGATTAGGTCGAGCGCGCATCTTAAACTGCCTACTATTTTTTCAAATTTTGTGGTGTGGGCTTTTAAGCGGGATTCTATATCCGCTAGTAATTTATTTATTTGTGTCTGCTCAGATTTCATCAATTCCAAAGAAATGGCTTCGTTGTAATGAGCTTCGAGCAGCTTTTTGCTTTTATGGTCTAACTTTTCTTTTTCACGGCGAAGATTGGTTTCTTCTGCTTCAAAGTCCTTTTGTGATTTTTCTATTTCATCGTACAAAGATTTTTCGAGCAGTTTTCTAAACTCGGGCGCGAGATTGTATTCTTCGTACATTGCTTCTATCTGGCGTTCCACTTCTTCGATGAGTATACTTCGTAAATCGCAATGTTTTTCGCGCCTGCTGTGGCGGCCGTTACATTCAAAGTATGGATAGATTACACCCGTCTTAGACTTTGAATAATTTACGACAATGCGTGAACCGCAAACTCCGCAGTATAAAGTGCCTCTGAGGAAGTGCGGATGTTCCCTGTCGCGTTCGCCGTTCCAATGAGTTCGTAAAACAGTTTGGACGCTTTCCCATGTCGAATCATCAACCAGTTTTGGATGGCTGCCGGCGTATTCAACGCCTTTATATATGACGACACCTTTGTAGTATGGGTTGATTAATACTTTATTCAACGCGCCTCTATTTATAATCGAAGACGGTATATTTGGCGTAGCCCGCGTGGTTAAACCTTGCATAGCAAGATTTTCAGCAAGAGCTTTAACCGTCCATTTACCTGTCGCAAATTCCTCGAAAGCAAATTTTACAAGCTCTCCGCGGTCTTTGTCGATTTCAACGGTACGTTCTTCGCGACCGCGGTCATCAACTTTTCTTACATTAATATAACCGAGGGGTGCTTTACTCACCGAGCCGCCGTTTTTAACCTTTTCGTTCAAACCTTTTTTGACTTCGTTGGCAAGGTTCTGTGAATAAAATTCGGCGATTGAACTCATGATACCGTGTAGCAGCATACCCGCCGGAGTGTTGTCGATGCTTTCCGAAGCGGAAACTAATTGAACGTTCGCCTCTTTCAACTGCCGTGTTATATCAACATCATCGCCGCGATTGCGCGCCAAACGGTCAACTTTATGTACGATAACGTAATCAATGCGGTCTTTGTTTTCGTTTATATATTCCAGCATTTTTTGAAGTTCGGGACGGTCGGCGGAGCGCGCCGACGCGCCTCTGTCTACAAATTCTTTGCCGACAATCGCGCCCATTGAAAGGGCTTTTTTCTTGTTCGCCTCACGCTGAGCGGGGATTGAAAAACCTTCGTCAGCGCCGCCGCCGCGTTCGGCTTGACCGCGCGTGGAAACGCGGAGATATGACACGGCGAATTTCGGCGTCATGCTGTCTGTCATTGCTTGCATAAATTCGTTTTGCATAATCATGTTCCTTTC
>WQYZ01000379.1 GCA_009780985.1 Oscillospiraceae bacterium
AAACGAAGCGGATAAAACGCCAACAGGGCAAACGGAACAGATTTGGTACAATTTTCCGGGAGCGGGAGCCGATTATAAATGGAAAGTGGCGGCTGGCACATACGCCATCACATTAGACCAGCTTCATGAAACGGTTATCATACAGAAATTATAAATGAAGAAAAGAACAGTTTATATACTTGCGGTAAGTCTCGTAATGTTTATTTCGTGCGAAAAAGATCATAATACCGATGATAAGGTCACTTATGGCGATAATTATATGAGCATTGATTTAAGTACGGACAAAGCTGTTTATAAACCGGGAGAAACAGTCAGGTTTACGTTAAAAGAAAAACTTTCCGGGACGTTGGAAATCAGGTATTCTTACTTGGGGCATGCCTTGAGCGAAGAAGCTCTGACTTCAACGTCCTGGAGCTGGACTCCTCCGGCTGGCGATTTCAAAGGTTATATGGTTGATATTTATGAAACGGTAAACGGAAAAGATACGATATATCAGAATATTGCCGTAGATGTTTCTTCCGATTGGAACAAGTTTCCCCGCTATGGATTTTTATCGGCTTACGGAAATATTTCTTCATCTGAGATTGAGAACACGGTTAATATGCTGAACCGCTACCATATCAATGGAATCCAATTCTACGACTGGCTCTACGATCATCAACGACCTTTAGCCGGAACAGCGCAAAATCCGGCAAGTTCATGGGTGGATATATCGGGACGAACAAATTACATGTCAACCACAAAGCAATACATTGATAAAATTCACAGCATGGGAATGAACGCCCTGTTCTATGATTTGTGTTATGGAGCGTTAAATAATGCGGTTGCCGATGGGGTGCAGGAAGAATGGTATATTTTTAAAGATACGGAACATTCGCAAAAAGATGTATTTAATCTTTCTTCTCCTTTCCGAAGCAGTATTTATTTGACAAATCCTTCAAATCCAGACTGGCAGAAGTATTTGACAGGGCGCGTAAACGATGTGTACAGCGTATATGACTTTGACGGCTATCATATTGATCAATTAGGCGACAGAGGAATGGTATATGATTACGGCGGAAACAGCGTGGCGCTGGATCAAACGTTCAAGCCTTTTATTGACGTTGTGAAAGCGGACAATCCGGCTAAAAAACTGCTTTTTAACGCTGTCAATCAGTACGGACAAGCCGGCGCCGCTCAATCGGGCGTAGATTTTCTTTACACGGAAGTTTGGGATCCAAACAATACGTTTGAACAGCTTGCTCAAGTTATATTGGACAATAATACTTACAGCAGCAATACGAAAAACACCGTATTAGCCGCCTATATAAATTATGCAAAATCAAACAGTTCCGGATATATGAACGCTCCGGGCGTATTGTTGGCAAATGCGGTGATATTCGCTTTCGGCGGAGCGCATATTGAATTGGGAGAACATTATCTGGCAAATGAATATTATCCAAATTCAAACCTGCAAATGAAAAGCGATTTGAAGCTCTATCTGGTTCATTATTATGATTTTCTCGTTGCCTATCAGAATTTGTTGCGCGATGGAGGAACTTTTACTTCATACACAGTAGAATCGTTGGATGGAAAACTTTCGACAGGCAATTGGTCGCAAGGCAAAGTATCGGTTGCAGGTAAAAAATTCGCCGATAAGGACGTCATTCATCTCATCAATTTCTCGAATGCAAACGATATGGAATGGCGGGATACCAACGGAACGCAGGCAGAACCGGCGACAATTACCGACGCAAAAATAAAAATAACGGCAAACGCTTCTGTAAAAAGCTGCTGGTTTGCATCGCCCGACGTAAACGGAGGAGTTGCGCAAACTGTCGGTTTCTCGCAGGCAGGTAATGACGTAACGCTCTCGATTCCATCATTGAAGTATTGGGATATGATTGTTCTCGAATATTAACCGAATAAAAAATTACAGATGAAAGGTTTACAGTATATGCTATTATCCCTGCTCCTGATTCCTTTTGTTTTGCATGCACAACAAAGCGGCAAGGCGAAAGAATGTATATCCTGTGCAAAAGAAGGAAATCGCATCGTTTTTACGGCAAGCGACAGCTCGAAACTTGCTTTGGATTTCAAGAGCAGTTCGGTTATAAAAATAGAATTTGACGCTTCCGGTAAATCCGTGCGCGGCAATGAATCATTTGCAGTTGTAAATGAGAATCTTGAAAGTATGGACGACGTGAAAGTCAACAACGAAACATCCTGTTTTGAAATCTATACGTCAAAACTTCGCGTGCGTTTGAATAAAAATCCGATGCAACTTCAAATTTTCGACAAATGGCAAAAACTTATTTTTGGCGATTTCAGGGAAATGGGTCATGTATCGGATTCTACGGCGGTAAAAGCATATAAAATATTGCGCCGAGACGAACAGTTTTTCGGACTGGGTGAAAAATCAGGAACATTGAATCGGCGCGGACATTCCTATAAAATGTGGAACAGCGACCGTCCCTGCTACAGTACGACTGAAGACCCGCTTTACAAAAGCATTCCTTTTTTTATGAGCAGCTATCAATACGGAATATTTCTGGATAATACGTATAAAACCGAATTTAAATTCGGTACGGAATCCGGCGAATATTATTCGTTTGAAGCTCCCAATGGAGCATTTGTGTATTATTTCATCTACGGAAAAGATTATAAGGAAATACTAAGTCAATACATCGAATTGACAGGAAAACCGA
>WQYZ01000380.1 GCA_009780985.1 Oscillospiraceae bacterium
AATCTAAGTTTATACCTATAGAGCGACTTATCTTTTGAGCTTATGCTTTATGTTTATTGTGTCCGTGTCTGTCATCCCAGAAGGTCTCTGTCTGGGATCTGCCGTTAAAATATTAACAGAGTCACAAACAAGAAGAACGGTACGTCATACATAGGTGTAACCAAAATGGCGTGATTTGTTTGATGAAATAATAAACTAAAACAAAAAGGCAGATCCCAGACAGAGACCTTCTGGGATGACATACGAATATGAAAAAATCTGTGGTTACCATCGGAACCTTTGACGGCGTTCATAAGGGGCACCGGTTCCTTATAAAGCAAACTTTGCTTGCGGCGCAAAAAGACAATTTGCGAAGCGTTGTCGTAGCTTTGGAAAAACCTTTCCGCGCGGTCCGCGGTTTGCTGTCGCTTCGCGACGAAAAAATTAAAGAGCTGGCTACGCTCGGCGTCGACGAAATAGTCATTCTTGAAGTGCCGTCCGAAATTTTATCGAACGAGCCCGAAGAATTTTTCAATAAATTCTTGATTAAATTCTTGAACGCGGAGAAGATAGTCTGCGGCGCGGATTTTGCTTTCGGCAAAGACAGAAAAGGCAATGCCGCGTGGCTTAAAAAACAGAAAAGCGTTAAGGTGAATATAGTAAAGCCTTTAAAAATCTCCGACCGCCAGGTCTCTTCTTCGCAGATAAGAAAGCTTTTGGAAGAAGCTGACGTCGCAAAAGCAAATAAATTGCTCGGGCGAAATTATTCGTTTTCCGGAATGCCTTTTAAAGACAGAGGTGTCGGGAAAAAGATGGGTTTTCCTACGGTCAATTTGAAAGTCGATGCCGGCAAGCTTCTCCCTAAAGGCATTTTCATAAGCCTCATAGAGCAAAACGGCAAAATTTATCCGTCAGTTACAAGCATAGGAAACCGACCGACATTTAAAGCCGGAAATCATACTGTTCCAGAAACTCATATTTTAGGGTTTAGAGGCGAATGGAAGAATGCAAAAACAACCGTTTCCCTGCTTAAAAAGCTGAGAGCTGAAAAAAAGTTTAAAAACGTGTCCGATTTAAAAACACAAATCTCAAAAGATATTGAAAAAGCAAATAAATACTTCAAATAGAATAACATTGCAAAAGAAAACTTTTAGAGGTATAATCTTTCTTACAGATGAATATAAAATCTCTTAAATCAAGCTTTTCTAAATTGCAATTTACGGGATATCCGAATCCCGCCTTTTTTCTTAACATAAACAACACACAAATATAACATTCAAGCCAACCGCAAAAAACGGTTGGCTTTTTTATCTGCCTTCAAGTTATAAAAATAAAATTCAGTACCGGAGAAAAAAATGAAAAAACTTCTCGCTACTCTAATCGGCGTCTTTTCGCTTCTCGTCGTCGTTTCCCTTTCGGCAAACGCCCAAACCCCGTGGAGCGATTTTGTAACTCAATATCAAAACGCGGTCGCCGGCAGCACGATTACGCTTACGCAGAATATAACCGCGGTGTCGGGCAGCGATGAGACTCCGTTTGGTTCTCCGACGTGGAATAACTTTACTGTCAATGGCGGAGGATTTATTATAAATTCCGCCGGACTTCCCGGTAAAGGAATGACTTTTGATAATAATGAGGTTACGATTCAAAATGTTATATTTGAAAATTTTGTGAACGCAAGTAACGGCGGAGTAATATTTTCAAGCTCGTCTTATATAAGCTTTTCGAATTCAATAGTTAATTTTATTGCTAATGCGGCAAATAATTACAGCAGCGGCGGGGCGATATACAACGTCAATAATTCAACAATAACTTTCACAAATGCAAACGTAGCTTTTAACAATAATATGGCGGACTGGGGCGGTGCCGCAATATACAATGACGCTTCCTCAAATATAGCGTTTGCCGGAAGTACCGTAACTTTCAGCAGCAATACGTTAAGCGGGATTGTATACGGCAATACCAGAGGAGCGATAGACAATAGCGGCAATATAAATTTTGACAATTCATTGATAACCTTCCTCGGAAACGGGCTATCAAACGTAAACATAGGTGGAGCCATATATAATGCCGGAGTAGTAGCCTTCACAAATTCAAATGGTCTTTTCAGCGGTAATATAGCGCCTGGAAATGGCGGGGCGATATATAACGGTTCAACAATGACTTTTATAAATGCGAATATAGTTTTGAGCAGTAATACGACCGGAGGAACTGCTCTAACTACCGGAGGCGGAGCGATACACAATGAAGGAAATTTATCATTTACGGGGAGTACTATATCTTTCATCGGCAATTCGGAAAACACTTCCAATATAATGAACGGCGGCGGGGCGATATACAACGGCAACGGTTCATTAATATCATTTGAGGACACCGACGTTCTTTTCAGTAGCAACACGGCGGGGAGCGGTAATGGCGGAGCGGTATACAACAGCAACAGCAATATAAATTTTGATAACTCGGTAATAACTCTTATCGGCAATCAATCGAGCGGCGGAGGAGCGATTGGAGGTTATTCTTCAAATATGTCGTTTACGGGTAGCATGGTAAGTTTTATGGGCAATACCGCAACCAGTTATGCCGGCGGAGCGATAGAAACTACCGGCGGAATAATGTCTTTTTCCGCAAGTACGGTAACTTTCATTGATAATGCGGCAAATGGCGGAGGCGGATATGGATACGGAGG
>WQYZ01000381.1 GCA_009780985.1 Oscillospiraceae bacterium
CACGTTGTTGCCTGACGACCCCACGCTCAGGTTTGTGCCTGGGAACGGAGGTATGCCCGGAGGCGGTGGCGGCGTAGTTCCTCCGCCGGCGCAGCAGTTAGCGGAGACATTGGCGGCTTCCTGCATGAGTCTGTTCCAGGTCGCCTGGTTGACAACACCAGTTACCGGCATGCCGAACACGCTCTGGAACGAGAATACCGCGTCCCTGGTCATGTTGCCGAAATTGCCGTCCACGTTGAGTACCCAGAGCCTGCCCGGGTGACACGGAGCTATTGTGTTTATCGCCTGCTGAATCAGCCGCACGTTGCTGCCTGACGACCCAACGCTCAGGTTTGTGCCTGGGAACGGAGGCGTGCCGCCCGTAGGCGGCGGCGTAGTTCCTCCGCAGAGACCAACGAAACTGTTCAGGTCGTTTTTATCCGCACTCTGCTTCCAAGCGTATTCATTTTGCTCATTATATGATATATCATCGCTTTGACACATATTTTTAAAAACCGTTACTGAAAACTTAAATGTTTCATTCCTTATTCACTGCGCCCGATTTTCCCGCCGAACAAGTTCGGCATAGCTACTCTCGTTTAATGTAACGCTCCAGAGGCATTACTGAGCTTTGCTCAGTATATTCCCGCCTAACGCACGGTACTTTCTCGCTTTTTAGGATAATTAACGAATCTACATTCGCCTTTTTTGCACCTTTATACTGAATATTTTACGTACGGAAGGCTATCTGCTTATTTTTCGATTTGTATTTATCCGCACAACCGACTATATTCACTTTTCAAAGAACATAGTTTATTATACGAGATAATTTTTAGTTTTCAGTAATTTTCCTTTTCTTATAATTTGTTTTTTTGTAACTTTTTATTTTTTTGTCAACTGTTATGCCTCTGTTCTAAAGATAAGGATACTATATTATATTCAATGTCCCGAGTGCTTGTGAGAGCCAGGCGTGAAACTTTTGGCACACAAAATATTCCCTGCCGGCACGTCATGCCTAACAATGTTTTTCGCCTGTACACGCACATACCTGATGATAATCGCATATATTGAAATATGACATTAGTTGAACGCACAAACGCTGTATCTTCTACTATCCCTACATATTTTCTGCCCTCGTCTTTATAATACGCTTTACGCTTTTCGGAATTCTTGCAGTATCAGCGTTTCCAACTTGATGTGTTCTTTTAGGTGCGACACATCCCCGCGCATATAATCAGTTGATATATCACAAAAATATGCCGATGTATTCGACTTCACATAAGTTTTACAATCGGCTATAATAAATTATACAAGGAGGTTTATAATGGATAATAAAGGAACTCTTGAAGTGCGATTAACAACAGCCGATCACGCTTTGCCAGTTGCCTCTGCAGAGGTAACTGTTTTTGACATGGAACTCAATTCGCTTTATACATTGCATACCGATCAGAGCGGCATAACCAAATGGGTTGAATTGCCTGCGCCCCCAGCGCAGACACAGCTTGATTCCAACTTGCCTGTCAAACCTTACAGTCGTTATATTGTTGAAATTATTGCGGACGGATTTCATAAAACGATTGTAAACGGCGTACAGATATACGATAACGCGCCGTCATATTTGCCCATCAACCTAAAACCTTTACAGAAAGGACAGCCGCCTGAAGAAATCTGGTTCGACATCGGTGAAAACGCGCTTGAAATGGCCTGGCAGTCAGGCAGTGAATCGGCGCCGTCTATTCTTCCGGAGGTGAAGATACACCGCGAGGTATTTATTCCGACGCATATTACCGTTCATTTGGGCACTCCAGCTTCAAATGCCCGCAATGTAACGGTTCCGTTTATTGACTATATCAAAAACGTCGCATCCTCCGAGATATTCCCGGACTGGCCATATCATTCGCTGCGGGCAAACATACACGCTCAGATATCCCTTGCTTTAAACCGCGTTTTTACAGAATGGTACAGGGGCAAGAGTTATAATTTCGACATAACTAATTCCACGCAATTCGACCAGTATTTTGTAGAGGGACGCAATATTTTTGAAAGCGTCAGCGTGATAGCCGATGAAATATTCAACAGTTACATTATACGACCTCCGGGAGTTGAGCCATTCTTTGCTGAATATTGCAACGGCACCACGGCGTGGTGCCCCGGAATGAAACAATGGGGTACAGTAACGCTGGCAAATCAAGGAATGAATTATTTGCAAATACTAAGGTATTACTATGGACAGAGCATATATATTGCGACAACGGATAATATCCGCACTCCTTTTGAGTCGTTCAGAGGCAATCTCGCGCTTGGCTCTTCCGGTCAGGATGTCGCTATGATACAGATGATGCTTGCCAGAATAGGCAGGAACTATCCGGCGATGCCTGCCGTATCGGTTGACGGGTCATACGGGTCGCAGACTGTCGCCGCCGTCAGGCGGTTCCAGCAGATATTCGGACTGGCGCAGACTGGGACGGTAGATCGAAGGACATGGTATTCCATAAGCAATATTTACGCCGCTGTGATGAAACTTGCCGAGCTGGGCAGCGAAGGTCATCAGCCGCCGGTAATAATACCGCCTACGGGCATGCCTCCGTTCCCAGGCACAAACCTGAGCGTTGGGTCGTCAGGCAACAACGTGCGGCTGATTCAGCAGGCGATAAACACAATAGC
>WQYZ01000382.1 GCA_009780985.1 Oscillospiraceae bacterium
GAATAATCAAAAGCTGGTGTTATATCAAATTTTATCGCTCCGGTTTCCTCGTATAATTCGCGTTTAGCAGCTTCGAGCGGCGTTTCGCCGTCTTCGATGTGACCGCCCGCCGTTTCAAATGTGTCGCGTTCTGTCGCACGGCAATATAGCCACTTATCTTGATAGCGGGCAAATATAACAACAAATCTATATGATTTTAACGAACCAAAGTCGGACGTGCTGACTTTCCACCAATCGTTGCTTGATTTTATATCAAGATTAAATAAATCTATCTTTTCCATTCCGGCGCAGCCGTTTTCGTCAAAATACATTTTCACTACCCACGGAAAGATAAACGACATAGCCATGAAATCATCATATCCGAATGTGCTGTCGTAAAAATTTACGATTGCTGACAACGATATGCCATGTGTGCCAATCGCAATAGTTTTATTTTTATACTGTTTCAATACTTCATTTAACGCAGTAATATTTCGCTCTTGAACATCGGCAAGACATTCGCCGTCGTCCCCAAGCCTATTTTTAAAATCACTCCAAAAACATTCCATAACTGTCGCGAAATCTTCTCTCTCTATTTTTACTTTTTTGCTTCCGCTGTCATGCTCTCTTAAATCTTCTATAAGACCTATTTCAAAACCATATTTTTCCGCAAAATCAGCAAGAGTATCAACAGCGCGTTTATATGGGCTTGACAAAACGACGTCAATGTTTTTATCCTGTAAATATGCCGTAACTAATTTGCGGTCAGCAAGCCCTTTTTCGGTAAGCGGTCGTATGCGGCTTTCACGGACGGAATAGTCGGATTCCGCGTGGCGTATAAAATATATTGTTGTCATTGTTTTTTTACCTTTTCAATAAATTCATAAACTTTATCAGCCCAATCCCATAATCCAAGACCATCCTGTGGGAGATAATAGATTTTATCAGCTATTTCTGGTTGAATTAACTTTTCAAATTCCTGTTTATATTTCTCCGGCACTATACAGGCATACAAATAATCAAACAAAACAAGCTCATCTTTGACTTTCGCCGGATGATAGCCGTCAAACACATATCCGGGGTGGTGGACTATATCCTCATGACGCAAGTAGAAGCGCACACCGGGAGCAAAATTTATACTCAAATCGTTTTCGTCAGGAAATCTGCCTAATTCCCGTTCCATGACAAGTCTGTCACCGCCAACACAATTCCCCCAAGCAAACATAAT
Organism: Oscillospiraceae bacterium; assembly: GCA_009780985.1. Classification (GTDB taxonomy): domain Bacteria; phylum Bacillota; class Clostridia; order Oscillospirales; family WRJC01; genus WRJC01. Next base: position 1,208 of record WQYZ01000382.1, read on the forward strand.
ATAATCGAAATAGTCAGCGGGGTCACCCGCGGCGTTGCGTTTATCCGATACAAGTTCGTCAGCGTTTTTGCCGAACGCTTTTACCGCAGACAATAACTTCCCGCTTGTCAAGATTTTTTTCGCATTTTCAATCGTTGCGGTATGACATAGAAATTCCGTCAAGCAGCCATGTTGTTTGCATTGGGTACATTCGGTGATTTTAGTCGGAAGCAAGGCATTTTTTACGGTTTCAGGGTTATCGATAACGTTATTGACCGCAGCTAATATTTCCGCATTTTCGCACACTATTTCTGTTTGTCTGCCGTGTTGTTTTTCGTAATCTATGAATAAAAGTAACTTTTTAAGTTCCCACGGCGATATATGCGGGTAGTCAGACAGAGCGAAATAGTAAATTCCGTCCCATATTATCATACCCTCATGATTTGCTATATTAACCCGCATATTGTTTTATCCTCTGCATAACGCGATAGTTTCAAGATTCAGAAGCCGTTTATTAAAATAATCCCGAAATTGTGTCCCGCATTCGCGGAGCATTTTCAAATCATCATCGTCTCCGATTATTTCTTCTTTTAGTTTCTTATGTATAAATTCAAATACAGCTTCGTTGACGATAGGTGGCTCATGGCGCATATAAGTTTCAATCGTCAGAAATTTGTTGAACTCAAACACATCTTTTTCAATCATTAGATAGCGGCGCAGATAGCCTAAAATTGTATTGACGCAGCCTATTATTTGCAATTTGTCAAACATCGGGTCGCCGAACTCTTTCGCAAACCATTTTTCCATGATGATAGCATCTTTTATGAAATCTTCTTTGGAGGGCATTTTTACATCGTCTAAATTTATACTGCCATATACCGCTTTACCCTGCGTTTTCAAACGGGCAATTTCAACCGTAAACTCAAATTCTTCCGCTTCGCTTTTGGTATAGGGCGGCAAAAACTCCGATAAACGAATCATTATTGAACCGAATCCTTTGGGTATTTCATATGATTTCCAGTATTTATTAGCGATTTCATCCATGCGCTTCTGTGTTATCGCCGCTTTGTCGCTGACAATGATAACCGTGTCTATGTCGCTCTGTCCAGAACGGTAATATCCGCCGCCGAGCGAGCCTATGAGATATAACGCTAAAATGTCGTTATCTTCACGGCGTATTTCATTAAGAAATTCATCTACAATTTTCATTGCTTCTGCTTCTGTAATAATTGAGGACATTTTATTTTTCTAACTCCTCCCGATATATGAAATGTTTCACACCTTCGTCAAGGCAAAGTAATAATTCCGCCGCGTTGATAGGATATACATTGATATTTTTCACTTCATTTATCGGTATCCAGTAGAAATAGATTGCTTTATTATCATTTGCATTATGTTCTTTACCGATAAAATTGCCGACAAGCGGA
>WQYZ01000383.1 GCA_009780985.1 Oscillospiraceae bacterium
ACCATTAATATACTCGATGAAAAAATATATTATTTGGATTTCTACGACCAGCCTGTAAACAGTTTCACTATTATGAAATATGACGCCGATACGCGCGAACCGCTGGCAGATGCTACATTCCGCGTTACGAAGCTCGGCGCGGTGAAAGAAATTATAGGCGAATATATCACCGATGCGAACGGCAAAATCACTATCGTCGATTTATTGCCTGGGTCGTATGAAATAGAGGAAATAAAAGCCCCGAAAAATTACGTCTTAGACAGGACCGTTCAAACAATAGCTTTGGAGCAAAACAAACCGCAAGTCGTCACATTCTACGATTACCGTTACGGCGACCTGCTTATAACAAAAATTAATAATAAGACGAAAGCCCCGATTGAAGACGTAAAATTCAAAATAACGAAACAGGATGGAACATTTGTCGGCGAATATATCACAGATACGGACGGGTATATCAGCGTTTCCAATCTGGACCCCGGTTTCTATATCGTTCAGGAAACCGAATGCCCGAATGAATATGTGCGCGATATAACGCCAAAGACTGTTGAGATAAAAAGCAATCAGCTGCAGACCATTCAATTCGTAAACAAACCGAAGTCCCGCGTATATCTGCGTAAATTGGATACCGATACCGGAACCGGCGTTCAGGGAGCGGTCATTACCGTAGAAAAAGGCAGCACATTAATCGGCACATTTACGTCTGGCTTCAACGGCGAAGTGGAAGTCGGATTGCTTGACCCCGGCGATTATGTGTTTACGGAAATAACCCCGCCGCCGAATTACTCTTTGAACGGCGGTACGAACGACATTCAGAGAATGACTATAACCGATACTGATGAGGTAACGGTGACGTTCCAGAATCGGGCTTACGGCAATATGATGATCATAAAGCGTAATGAGTTCAGTAATCTGTCGTTAGCCGGAGCGGAGTTTACGGTAAGTTACGCAAACGGCGCATTCTACGGCAACTATACGACTATGAGCGACGGCACAATATTGATACCCAATATTGAACCGGGTATATATCTGATACGTGAAACGCGCGCTCCGAATGGGTATATGCTCGATAACGCGGCAAAAACTGTAACGATGCCTGCAGTCGTGACAACGGAAGTCGTTTTCCTTAACCGACCGAAATCAGGCATACAGATTGTCAAGGTGGACAAAGAAACGCGCGGCGCGTTATCCGGCGCGGAGTTCAAAGTCACCAGAGCCAACGGCGAAGTGATAGGCATCAAAACTACGGATATAGGCGGCAATGCCATTTTCGACGACCTTGAACCCGGCACATATATTGTCACGGAGACACGCGCCCCAGACGGGTATGTATTGGACGCGACTTCGCAGACTGTCGTAGTGACGTCAGATAAAATAACGACCGTTAATTTTGAGAACCGTCCGTATTCCGGAATTCAGATTATAAAGAAAAATTCCGTAACAGGAACAGTTGTTGCAGGCGCGGAGTTCAGGGTTACGAAAACCAACGGTGAAACCGTAGGTAGTTACACGACAGACAGTTCCGGTACGGTCATTGTTGAAAATTTAGTTCCGGGAAGTTATGTAATAACTGAAACTAAAGCACCTCAGTTCTATGTGCTGAACTCAACCCCGCAGACAATCGAAGTTAAATCTGGAAAACTCGCGGCTGTTGAATTTATGAATACCCCTTACGGCAACTTGGTTCTCACGAAGACTGACCGACAAACCGGAATCGGATTAGAAGGTGCTGTATTTGAGGTTAAAAAGGCTTCCGGCGAAATGATAGGACGTTTTACAACGGGTGCCGGAGGTATTGTCATTGTACAGAATTTAGTTCCGGGAACATACATTGTCACAGAAATACAAGCTCCGTCAGGTTACGAAATAGATACGCCGCCGCAAACCTTGCAGGTTGGCGCAGGCAGCGGAACTGGTTCGGTATCATCCGATACCGGTTATCCTGAAGGTTCGACATCTTTGACTTTCGTATCAAACAACCCGCTCGGAACGCTGGAAGTTGTTAAACTCGACAAGATTGACAGACATACAGCTCTTGAAGGCGCGACATTTGAATTGCGAAAAGCTGACGGTACATATGTTGATACGCAAATAACGGATATAAGCGGCAAAGCGTTCTTCGGAAAATTGCCGTCAGGCAATTACGTTATTACTGAAACAGTTGCGCCAAGGGGTTATGATATTGACACAACAGCGAAAAATGTAACTATAACAGCAGGCAGTCCCGTATCCGTTACGTTCTACGATAATCCTAAATCCGGGCTGCAAATTGTCAAGATTGACGCAAATACTAAGCAGCCGCTCAAGGGAGCAAAATTCACAATATACCGTATGGACGGCGGAATTGTCGGCAGCTTTGAAACAAACGGCGACGGCGTTATTATCATTGGTCAACTCGAAGCCGGATGGTATAAAGTCGCCGAAAGTAAAGCGCCAGAAGGATACCTGATCGACGATACCCCGCAGGATTTTGAGGTGACAAGCGCGCAGTTTATAAAGCTTGTATTTGAAGATAAACCGCTTGCGTCGCTGCAAATAAAGAAAACTGACGAACTGACAGGCGCGCCGCTCGCTGGCGCGCAGTTCAAA
>WQYZ01000384.1 GCA_009780985.1 Oscillospiraceae bacterium
AAATGTCAAGCATTATTATCAATTATATTTGTAATTTTACGTTCAATCTAAAATTATCATTAATTTTTGTAAATTATACTTATTACATGATTATTATCGATAACATTTGTCACTATACATTAATGTGCGCCGAAGATGCTACGAGAAACGCTTGATGACTTGAAAAGCGTGAAACAAAGCAAAATTGAATATCCAGCACAGCCCCATATTGCAGTGTGAATATTGCCCGACGATGTTATGCTCTGCAACAGGATAGCGTAAATCGCAATGCACACCATAATCAAAAACCCCTGAAACGCCAAAGCAAACAAGGATTTCAGGTAGCCGTTGCCGATATGACCCCACTCGCGGTTAGCCATCGTCGAAAACGGTATCGGCGCGATTGAACACACCAAATATATCTCTATCATTCGTCCGTAGATGATGATAAAGATGCACAGCGATATTGCTTTCATCGCCAGGCTCAGTACGGCAGATTCCATATACAGTCCAAGCAGTTCGCCGGTACCCATAGCCGCCATTTGGTCGGCGAGGTCGGTCAGCGCGAGATTCATGTTGAGACTATTGCCGATTATGCCTGCGCTGCCGTTGACGACATGCTGGGCGAGCGAGAACACGCCCATGACTATATCGAAGGTATGTGTGAGGATATATACGGCGCAGAATGTCTTGAAAATCCATTTATATATGGTGAAAACGTCGAATTCCGCCATGTTGTTTTTTTCGATTATCATGGTGATCAGTTCGTAGCATAGAATGAATGTGAGTATCATACCGGCGATGGGAATCACGACAGTTTCCGAAATGGTTCTGATGAGCGAGAAAACGCTGGAGTTCCAGCCCTGCGGCGTTTGCCCGACCTGAGCGGCAATCTCGCCGACTTTCGTGTTCACTTCGTTGAACATGCCAGTGAAGTTGCTCATGATGCCGTCGATTAGCAATCCCCTGAACCAGTTGGCGATTGAATCGAACAGTCCAAACATCAGTTATCACCCCCTTTGAAGTGTGAATTTTGGTTTAATATACCTAAGAAAAAAGGTTAGAGAGCAGGGGAATAAGCATCATACCGACGAGGGCAACCCCGGCACCGCTCATTAACTGCTTAATGCCTTGGCTTTTTGCACCTGGATTGTCGTTGCCGTACCCTTCTAAAAGGTTGATAATTCCCCATACGCCGAGACCTGCGCCGAGTGCTATGACGAGGGTCTGCAACGTATCGATTGCGCTTGAAAAAAATTCCATAATAATATTTAACCGGAAAAGATTATTTCCGGTATCCTCCTTCCAGCTTTTACACTTTTGTTTTTGTTTATATAAATAAAAAAGCCCATTTTTCCTGACAGGAAAAATGGACTCATATAGGCTCTAAATCTTCGGGGAAGTCCTCTGAATCGTCGAAAACTTCGTCAGGCATTTCCTCGCTGTCCGCGTCATACTCGAAAAATTCGTACTCCTCATCATGCTTAACTTTCAGTTTGCTTGATACGAATTTACCGATGTCGAAAGCGTTTTTCGGATTCGCATCGGACAGATATTTATAATTTTTATGTTGGGTAATATCAAACTTATCAGATAAAAACGGTCGAACGCCGCGAAGCTGAAGTATGCACTTGCCGCCGTCCATGACGGAAAGTTCATCCAACGACATCAATTCCTTGCCGAGTTTCTGCTGGTTTTGGCTGTATGACGGCGAATTTCCTTTGCTTATGCTGTTGTTGAGCAGATAAATCGTTTCCTTACCCAAGCTCTCAGATAAATCTTTAAGTGTGGTTTTTTCTTTACCGCCGAGGAACAGCATAGTATCACAGTTGCCTATGATTGTTTCGGCGGCGTCTTTATATATGCTCTTTAACTGTGACTGTGCCTGCAAAATGATACACGCCGATATTTCACGGCTACGGATTGTGGCGATGAGTTTGTCGAATTTCGGGATTTGCCCTATATTTGCGAATTCGTCTAATAAAAACCTGACGTGAAACGGCAATCTGCCGCTATATTCGTTGTCAGCCTTGTCGCACAGCAAATTGAAAAGCTGACTGTACATCAGTGCGGCAATGAATGAAAAACTGTCGTCGGTATCGCTGATTATGATGAACAGCGAGGTTTTACGGTCGCCGATTTTGTCGAGTTCCATTTCGTCGTAGCTCAAAAGGTCGCGTACTTCCTTGATGTCGAATGTAGCGAGACGCGCTCCGCAGGAAATTAGAATCGATTTCGCTGTTTTTCCGGCGGCTAATTTATATTTTTTATATTGCCTGACTGCAAAATGTTGCGGACTTTTCCGCTCCAGTTCCTCAAACAGAAAATCTATCGCGTTTTTGTACGATTCGTCGTCTTCACGGACTTCCATTGAGTTTATCATTTCGACGAGTGAGTTCATATTTTTTTCATGGTCAGCCGCTTCGTAGTGAATATAACCGATTAACGCGCAGTACAAGAGTGTTTCGCTTTTCTCCCAGAACGGGTCGCCGCCTTTTTGCTCGCCTCGCGTATTTGCTATCAATGCAGTTACGAGTTTTAGAATATCTTTCTCCGAACGTATATAAACGAACGGATTATAGCGCATACTCTTGGAAAAATCTATAG
>WQYZ01000385.1 GCA_009780985.1 Oscillospiraceae bacterium
AAAGGAAGTAATCGAAAAATATGACGAAAAAGAAAAATTTTTGAAAAATAACTTTGGCGAATATTATAACTTAGGGAAATAAGAGTTTATTAATATCAAAAAGGATGGTAATGCAATATGGAAAAAATTTCTGTATGCATAAATACGTTTCTTTTAGCATATCCTTCATTAGTTGAAACATTAAAATTTCTCATAACCCTTAGCGTTTCAATTTTAGCAATTTGTATTGGAGGCGGTCGGTTGAAGAGTCTAATAGACCATTATAAAAAACAACGCTTTGATTCTGCATTTGGATATCACACCATACTTCGAGTTTATTGCATTCGTTTGAAGGGATTGATTTCAAAAAACCCGAATTTTTGGAACCTTGATTCAAGTTATGAAGATACAGTTGAAGATATTTCTACTGAAAACCTAGAAGATATTGATTATATTAGCAATGAAACACAAGAGTTTGAGGATAATGAAATGATTGACCCTACAATTTACAGAAAAGAAGTTATTTGTGTTTCAAAACAATTTTTGAAATTTATAACAGAATATCAAGGGCAGATCCCAATAAAAAGTGATAAAAATTGGCTTGATATATTAGACGAGTTATGCGGTCTCTTAATTGATTTATCAATGATGGACATATTGACACTAAGTCCAAAAAAAACGAGAGATGTTCTTAATGGGCATCTATGTGATTTAGTAAATATAACTACAAATGAAATAGAATATGCAACCAAAAATTATTATCAATGTTTTGGAGAGTGATTATTATATAGAACGTATCTTTAATGACTATTAAAAAATAAGTTGGACGGACATATTACTTTTTTTACTATTGATGATTCAGTTGCGCTAAGCATGCATCGGACACGCGTCGTCATCGCTCCCTTACCTTCGCATCATAATTCTGCGATAAAATTTTAATAGCACTGAAAAGCCCGGAAAACACGGGCTTTTTCTATTGTCCGTAACGCGTTTATTCATCTGTGAAAACGCGTTACAAACAACAAACAAGCTATAAAAATAATGATGTGCCCGCAATTTAATGTGTCATACCGTTATCCGTCGAGAGAACGGTGGAGATTTCCCCAATGTCATAATCTTTCTCGGTGTACTAATGCAATTGGTTTTACATCGTTGTCAGGCAGGAATGGTTCCCTTTGACAGTCCACAGAGGCTTCTTGCGAATCACGGACGACGTGGACTTTTTGCTTTCTGTAAAAAATTTGTTAGCGTACCAATCGATACAACAGTGGCATGGATAGTTTAACTTGCTAACGCCGTCGAAATCCCTTATAATGCGGCTATAAGGCGGTTTGCTGGCATTAGGGTTTATAATCTCCGCCGCCACGGCGGAGATTATACTGATTAAAAAACTCGGCGTTGAGGATCGGCAAAACAAACTGCTTTACGAAAAATATATAATTCGTCATCGGCTTAAAATCATAACTTCCTCTGCTTGGTAATATATTTTATTATCAGACAGGGGAGGTTTTTTTATGTTTACCAAATTCAAGTTGAAACTCAAATCTTTCGCGGAGAGAAGATTCGCGCTGTCAATCGCGGCGCTGGCGCTGGCGTTGGTGATCGTCGCGGGCGGCTGCGCGAAACTCAGCGAGGTGCTGAAATCGAAAGAAGAAAACGTTTCGGTTAAAATAAACAGCGAGCTGAATAATTTACTGAGCTACCGCAGCGAGGCGACGGTCGAGTACATTTCAAACAAGGGCAGCAACAAATACGACACCGTGCAGCAGTGCAAGTCGAACGGGCAATACCGCATCGAGGTTGTCGGGCCTGACAACGTGAGCGGCAATATCACGCTCTCGGACGGCAACACGATTTATCAGTACAACACGCGCATCAACGCGAAAGTCTCAGTCGCGATTAAAGAGAATCAGGAGCGCAGCGAAATATTTCTGACGAGCTTCATCAAAAACTACGCGGCGTCCGCGTCGGTGAGCGCCGGAAGTTTTTCCGACGGCGGCTGCACCGTGCTTGAGGCGAAAGTTCCCGGCACGCATCCATACCTCACGACCGAAAAGCTCTGGGTCGACAACGCGACGCTCGCGCCCGTCAAGCTTGTCATCTACGACTCCGACGGCAACGAGCGCGTCGTCGTGACGTACAAGACGTTTGAGTATAACGTGCCGCTTGACGACAACATATTTACATACAGCATGTAGTATAGATTTCATAAATATGGAAAACCTAATGAGGAGGAGATTTCAAATATAGAATGCGAGAGTGAGTGTTGTGCTTGTAAGGCGCGGAGATATTTTTTACGCCGACCTGAGCCCGGTTATCGGCTCAGAGCAGGGGGGCATCCGCCCCGTGCTGATCATTCAAAACGACATGGGCAACCGCTACAGCCCGACCGTTATTTGCGCGGCTATCACTTCGCAGATTAACAAGGCGAAGCTGCCGACGCACATAGAGATCGACTGCCAAACCTATATGCTGATGAAAGATTCCGTCGTGCTGCTCGAGCAGGTGCGCACGATAGACAAGAAACGTCTGCGCGAAAAAATCGGGCGGCTGGACGACGGTCTTATGCGCCGCGTAGACAGGGCGCTGGAAATAAGTATCGGGTTA
>WQYZ01000386.1 GCA_009780985.1 Oscillospiraceae bacterium
ATTTCAAAAGACAATGTGGCTTGGGTGCTGTCGCGGCTTTCCATTCAAATGGAAGAATATCCCAATCACAATCAGGATTTAACGGTCGAAACATGGATAGAAAATGTTTCCCGCTTTTTTACGCAACGCTGTTTCTGCTTTATCGATCAGTCGGGAAAAATTGTCGGCTATGCCCGCACGATTTGGGCTGCTATCGACATGCAAACCCGCCGTCCGATTGATATTCCGGCGTGGCGTCCGGATATGTTGCAATACGTTGATTCTGAAAAACTGTGTCCAATCGAAAAAATGAGCAAAATTCCTCCGATAGAAGGCGTTGATTCCGCTATGGGATATACCGTGCGGTACAGCGATATTGATATTAACAAGCACATGAATAGCGCCAAATACATTGAACACGCTATTAACATTTTCGATCTGGATATTTTCCGTGAAAAATTTATTCATAAGTTTGAAATAGTTTTCCTTGCCGAAGGAATGTTTGGCGACAAACTCAAACTTTATATGCAAAATCTATCTGAAAACGAATATATCATTGACACAAAAAAAGGTGAAGAATCCATTTGTCGAAGCAGAATAATCTGGAAATGACAGAGAGCGTATGATTCATAGTAATAAATCAAATAAAAAACACTTTTTTTTCAATAAAGTTTTATAAATTTGCACCCGTTATTATGTTTCACCTAACTAATTTGAAGCAATGAAATCATTAAAGTTTTTTTTAGTAATTGTTTTTTCTTTAACAATTTTAAGCGCAAAAGCACAAATATCAGGAGATTGGAAAGGAACGTTAAGCGCTCGGGGAACGGATATGGAATTGATTTTCCACATAACAGGAGACAATGGAACCTATTCGGCAACAATGGATATTCCGGCGCAGGATGCAACAGGAATTAATATCGAAACAGTAGCGTTTAGCGATAATCAACTCTCCTTATCTTCGTCGATGTTGCAATTATCCTACAAAGGCAAACTTGAGGGTAACACTATTTCCGGAACATTTGAACAGGCTGGAATGTCTCTGCCTTTGAACTTATCGAAATTTGAAATCCAATTGCCCGGCGACACCACGTTACCATCAACAAATGAAGAACTTAAAAAATTAGCCGATTTTGACAAAGGTAATTTCAAATATACAGTAGAAGATTATTTTTCACGTCCTAAAGCAGACAATTTTCAACTTTCACCCGGCGGGAAATATATGTCATACATGGAAAAAGACGAAAAGGGAAAAAATCATGTTTATGTGAAGGAATTGGCAACAGAAAAAGTGCAACAGGTGATTGAAGAAAAAGAAGAACTTATTCGCGGTTACTGGTGGAAAAGCGAAAACCGGCTGATTTATGTTATGGATCAAGGCGGTAACGAAAATTTTCATATTTATGCCGTGGACATTGACGGGAGAAATAATATTGACCTGACCCCTTATGAAAATATACAGGCGAATCTCTATAATATTTTGGAAGAACAAAAAGATTACGTCATTATTGTTATGAATAAAAGCGACAAGCAACTTTTTGATCCTTACAAACTTAACATTGTTACAGGCGAAGCGACCAAATTATTTGAAAATAACGATACTATCAATCCCATAACCGATTATAATTTTGATAAAGACGGCGAATTGCGCGCCTACTCGCAAGCGGTCAACGGGATTGAATCAGAACTGTATTATAAAGATTTAGCCACAGATACATTTAAATTGGTTAAACATTTAAATTGGGATGAAAGATTTGATATTATCTGTTTTAATTATGCATCGGGAAACAAAGATGAGGCATACGTCGTATCCAATCTTGACAGCGACAAAAGGCGCATCATATTATACGATTTCAAGAATAATCAAACGGTAAAAGAAGTATATTCCAATCCGGATTATGACCTTTCAGGACTGATGATTTCGCGTAAACGCAATTACGAAATCGACTTTTTTTCTTATCAGGGCGAAAAAAACGTAATATTCCCTGTCAGCGATTTTTACAAAGATTTCCATAAACGCATGGAAAGCGAATTTAAAGATAAAGCATTTTCAATTATCGACTATGACAATGATGAGAATACGTTTCTTGTTTTTGTTCAGAGCGATAAATTAGTTGGAAGCTATTATAAATATGACGCAAAAACAAAGAAATTTTCGCTTTTATACAATTTGATGCCGCAACTGAAAGAAGAAGATATGGCTGAAATGCGTCCGATTACATTCAAGAGCCGCGATGGACTTACTATTCACGGATATATTACATTACCTAAAGCCGCCTTGCAAGGCAAAAGAGTACCGCTCATAGTGAATCCGCATGAAGGTCCGCAGGGCGAACGCGATTTATGGGGTTTCAATCCTGATGCACAACTTTTTGCAAGTCGCGGATATGCTACGCTGCAAGTGAATTTCCGCATTTCGGGCGGATATGGAAAAGAATTTATGCGCGCAGGATTCAAGCAGATAGGGCGTAAAACAATAGATGATATTGAAGATGGCGTAAAATATGTTATCTCACAAGGTTGGGTCGATTCAACCAAGATTGCAATATATGGCGCAAGCTACGGCGGATATGCCGCCCTTATGGGATTGATTAAAACGCCTG
>WQYZ01000387.1 GCA_009780985.1 Oscillospiraceae bacterium
ACAACTCTTGACAAATTAATACTGCCTGTATATAATTATATTGAGAATAAAATTTCGCGCAAATTTGTATGAATTTGGGTAAATTTGTATAGATATAAGCAAAAAGATATGCTCGGTTGAATAAATTAATTTCTGCTTATACCATTACATGGTATTGCGCGAAATTAATTAAAGGCATATTTTTTTATAACAGAACGCATTTTTTGTAGAATTAAGATGAAAACACAGGGGGTAATATTAACAATGAAACGTGGCAAGCAAACGAAAGGAGCGCGCGAAAGCAGGGAAGCTAAGGATTTTTATATAACTATGCTCATAGGTGAATTGAAATCTATGAAAAGTGACAAAAGAAAAATACTTATTAATCAGGCTCGGATTTTAAAGATTTAGCAAATTTTATTAAATATTTAATATCCTCGATTTTTAAACTTTCGGCAATATTCCGCAATTCAATTATATCATTTTCCAGTTCTGGATCTTTAACAGGTTCAAAACTGGATTTTTTATTTTGTGTCGTTGTGTCGCTACTTAATCCTAATATATCATTGGGAGAAGCGTGAAGTAGTTTTGATATTTTTAACAACATATTATAATCAGGTTCGCGCCGTCCTGTTTCATAATGATTATAAGATTGTCTTGAAATATTTAATTTTTCTGCCATGATTGTTTGTGATACACCGTTTGCCATCCTTAATTTTCGTAAATTTTCTGAAATGCTCATGATTTCACCATTCTTTCTTAATTATTATAGCAACTTTTTGTTGCGGTTTCAACAATATCTACGAAATGTAAATAAATTATTAATTATGCTACATATATGTTGACAAAAGCTACGATATGTAGTATAATAAAGCTACGATATGTATAAATCAGCAAGAATGGGAGGTGTAAAAAATGGATGATTTAAAATCATTAAGAATAAAAGCTGGGTATAATCAAACGCAAGTCGCTACGACATTAAAAATTAGTATAGCAAGTTATAATCATTACGAAACTGGAAAGCGAAGACCGGGCTTAAATTTATTAAAACCGTTGTCAGAATTATATAACTGCACGATAGAAGAATTGATAACCGCAGTCAATGAGACGTACAAAACGAGCAGCGCGTAGAGAGGGGGTGAAGGAAAGTGAAAGACAAAATCAGAGTTGAAATTGAGTGCGACGAAATACTTTGCGGACAATGCGTTTATCACAAAAAAATCGATATGATTCATTATTGTCAAATATTCATACAGAGTTTATTCTTTCGTTACGAAAGCGAAAACGTTCCGCAAATAATGCGTTGCGCAGAATGTTTGGCTGCAGTCATTCAAAACGTCGAACCTGCAGCGGAGCCGGAAACTGAATCTGAAAATAAAATAAAACTTGACCGCTGCGGATTTGACTATGTGTATTTTAAATAAAATATATGCAGAGGTAAACACAATGGGATTCATAGCGGGATTTGTCATAGGTTTTCTTGCGGCTTGCGCGGCGGGGCTGTTTCTCGTAATATTCGCCGCGGTCAGAATCGACAGGCAGAGGAAGGGCGGCGATAAAAATCGGAAGATGTAATTATTTGAAGTCCGCCGAAGAAAAACAGGCGGCAGAGATAAGCAAAAACTCAAATAATCTTAGAGCCGAAATCGGGCGAGTCTGCGGAAAGTATAATCTTACCGACGGAGAATTTGCACATGAGACTGGCATGACGGTTTCCACATTGTGCCGCAGGCTGAAACGCCCGGAAGATATTACATACGGCGAGTTGTGCAGAATCAAGGCGCGTTTTGCTGAGTTTACGTTGTCTATATAAATATTATACACCCTCGAGTGGGGTTAATGTCAAGAGGTAATTTTTGGAAGAAAAGATATGAAATGAGGTGAAAGCATGAGCCAGCGAAAATATCTGCGCAGTATAGCGCGACATAACGCAGAAGCGGCAAAGATAGAAAAGATGAGCAAGAGTGAGCATGATTCCAGAGGCAACATCATACGAAGCAAGTTCGCCCGAAATTGGCGGGAATGGGCGCGCCAAATGCCGGTCGAGAACAACATTCGGCGTAATAGGTCGAAGTTAAAGAAGCCGGTATAATGCACAACACAAATTTATGGTGTGCGCAAGTATAAGAAAAATTTATGGGCAAAAAAATCCGCCATATTGGCGGCAGAAAGGGAAAGCGATATGCTAAATGATTAATATTTTTAGAAAATGTAAACATGAATTTTTAGTTATAAAAGAGAATTATATCACAAGATATTTAGATATACCAGCAAGTTTCAAAAAAGTAAAATATGAGTGTGTAAAATGTGGTAAGAAAAAAACCAAAAAATACTGGTAATTTATGATACATATCTCTTTCAAAAATCCAGCAAGGATATATTTGAAAAAACATATGAGTTTGCAGCCGAAAGCGGCGACGCACACGACTGACCTACGGCATACGTGAGCGCGTATCGCTTCTACCCGTGAAGTAGTCCAGCAAAAATATATTATAAAACAACTAATGAGGTGCAAAAATTTGAACAACAACGGATTTACGTCATACGACGATAATTACAATTACGAAAATG